>CAIZJW010000117.1 GCA_903933385.1 uncultured Silvanigrella sp.
CGAGTTCACCGCGCGGGCTGGGTTTGAGGTTTTTGGCAATTTGCAGAACATCGTGGTCGTAAAAGTAGAGCCCTGGCACAGCGTAGTTGCTTTTGGGCTGTGTTGGTACGGGCTGTGGCACTCGCGAGACTGTCGGTGAAGCCGCGGCCATAGAACACGTTGTCACCCAAAATAAGGCAGCTGTTCGCATTGCCTACAAAGGGAGCGCCGATGGTGAAGGCTTGTGCCTGAGCCGCCTGCGGCGGTGGGGAGGCTGTGCTGGTGGAGTGTGAGGGGAGTTTGGGAACAGGGAATCCCAGCCCGCCTGCGGCGGGCTGGGATGAGTGGGGCGATTAGGGAAGCGGATGTTGGTGCGATTTTTCCCACGCCTCGAGATCGGCGGGGGGCGATCGAACATCGGAAGATAATATGCGTGATCGACACCACCTCGCAGTGTGATGAGCACAAACGAGCGTTTGGGGCGTTTTTGGCCTTTGATGGGTGCAGCTCCGAGCCAGACGATGCAGCAACCAAGCAATTTCAAAACCAGGTTTGGAATACGATCGGAAATATTTGCATTTGCACGAGTATTTTGCAGGTCGTTTGAGCTGGGTTCAACAACCCCTTTTCACAATTAAAAATCTTCATTGAAACCTGTGGGTGTTTGATCTAGTATAGTGCCAGCCACTATACTCGGCGGGGTGTGTTTTGGCAAAGTTCGAGTTTAGTGGTTGGCTTGTGCGTTGGCTCTTTGCGCAAGTTGTTTTTCAATTTCAGTGGGATTCTGGAAACTCCGAGAAGTCGAGAAAGAAACATTCCGTCGAGACAAGTGAGGCGGAGGAAGTTTTTTACGATGAGGCTATTTTCCCTTTGGGTGTGCAAACCGCGCCGGCAGTGGATGAACCTCGTTTTGGAATTCTTGGAAGAACGTATTCAGGTCGCAACCTGCATGTGGCGTTTACAGTGCGTGATGGTTGCGTTCGGATCATCTCAGCCCGACCCATGCATCGCAAGGAGAAACTCAGCTATGAGCAAACGCTACGTCAAGAGTGATAAAACCTACAAAAAACCTTCGGAATATGACGAGGCAAAAATTGCTGCGGCAATGAAGAGGCTTAAATCGAAACGCAAGGTTCCAACGTCTGTTGCACTTGATCCCGACCTCGTTGAAGCGATCAAAAAGGCAGCCGAGGAGCGCGGCGTTCCTTATCAGGTCTTGCTACGAATGTTCATCATTGAAGGATTTAAGTCTTGGCAAAAGAGTGCATGAGGCGAGAAAGAATGAGTTCGGTGATTTTTTTTGAGTCTATTTATTGAGGCGACGTAGCTTTCCTCAACTCGGCTAAAACCAGCGACTTGAAGTGGTCAACTCGATCCGGGGTTTGAGTGATCACAGCCGTGCTTGCATTGCCGGCCTCATTGAGCTTTGCAATCTCAACAAAGGCAACGATGCGCCCTTCGGAATAAACAAGGTAATTGTCCAGCGGCGAAGAATTCCGGTTGGTGTTTTGTGTCTTCAAAAACAGATGAGACGTTTCGACAAGTTCAGGAGTGATTTTTACCGCGTGAGTTCCCTGTAAAGGGATGCTTGTAGATAACGTGCGCAGGAATGGGTCAGACGCCAAACTTTCCGGTGTTGCAACAATGAGATCGACTTTTTGCTCACCGATCATCTGCTTCAAAGTGACAAGAAAATCAGTTTCCCTTCTGAGAATATCGAGCCGGGCTTGATCGGATTCAGCAATAATCAAAAGATCAATGTCGCCTCCACGTTTGCTGTCGTCGACACGACTGCCAAAAAGCCAAACAGAACGTGCAGTGCCGAAGGTTTGTTCGGAGGTTTTTCTGATTGCATCAATTTCGAGTTCGCTGAGTCTCATCTGGAAAGAATATCTCTGATGGTGAGCAAAGTCGTGGTGCGTAGGCGCACTTCTTCGAAAAGAATCTGAAGACGTGAATCTTCATATTCGTGAGCCATACGATTTCTCATTTCTCGGATTTGCATCCAAGGCTCAATGGAATCAATCAATCCATGCTTGTGTGCAGCATTGAGAAAGTCTCTAAATGAGCCCGAAAACCCAGGGTCACGAGTGAGAATCCAAGTGCGAATGTAGCGCTGCAAAAATATTTCGGAAACTCTTGAGAATCGTGAGGTAAAGCCCTCCCAATCAGAGAGTTCTTGCTCTGATAGGTTTGCCACTGCTGTAGGGAGACTTGCCGTTTTTTGTGCAGAGTACTCAAGGTGCTTGAGAGCTCTGTCGAGCTTTTTGCAGAGGTCTTCGAGAAGGTTGTTGTATGGCTGGTTCATGGGCTTTCAATTCTCCTCGAAGATTGAACGGGAAGCAGCTTTTCAAAAGAAAATGTGAGCATTTCTTCCTGATATTTTTTTTATTTTCCAATCAACTTCAAAAGATACTTCCCATACTGCGAATTCTTCATCCCCCTGGCCGTTTCTTCCACCTTCTCTGCGCTAATCCACCCTTTGTGAAATGCAATTTCCTCAGGGCAGCAGATCTTCAACCCTTGGCGGTTTTCCACTGTTTCAATGAAGGTTGATGCTTGAAGCAGGGAATCAAATGTTCCCATGTCGAGCCACGCAATTCCGCGGCCGAGCACTTCCACCTGCAGGCGTTCGCGCTTGAGGTACTCTTTATTCACATCGTTGATTTCGAGTTCACCGCGTGGGCTGGGTTTGA
>CAIZJW010000118.1 GCA_903933385.1 uncultured Silvanigrella sp.
AACTTTCCAAACTTTTCGCGCAGTGAGTAATCCATTCCGTCGTCAATGGCAGCAACGATTTCATTTGTGCAGTTGAGCTTTATCGTATGATACATAGAGTTCATTGCACGCTCTTGGCTCTTTGCGACGTACTTTTCTAAAATCACGCGCAACTCCGTTTTTGAAACATTCAGTTTCCACTGCTCAACGCGATGGTTCTGTTTGCGTACCATGTGGTCAAACTTTTCCTCGAGACTCGCAAGTCGGTAAACAGCTCCAAACTGATCATCCATTCCTTTAATGATGTCGTATTGGTAACCTGGCTGACCAATTGCTTCAACACTCATTACGAGATCGGTGACACGTTCTACTTTCGTTGGGCCAGCTTTCGACTGAGACACCAATGTGACCGGCAACTTCTCATCAAACTGAAGACGCAACTGCGTGTGTCCTGCAGGTACGACGGCAGGAAAATATTCCAAATGGAAAATCGCATTTTTCAATCCCGCAAGTGGGATGTGACCAACGTAAAATGTTCCTTTATGCGAGATATTCGCAACCGTCAGAACATCTTTTACGGAGCCACCAAACTGACGAGCTTGTTCTTCGGTCAGACGAACCAGTGAGCGTGCTTTGCGGGTATCGTAGCATTGTCCTTGGTTGTCGCCTTTGGGGAGTCTACTGCGAGGCTCAAAGGGATCTTGAGCATCAAAAACGCAGTCAGTGCCGCCGAGTGATGAATAATCCGAGATTGGGTTGTTTGTTCGGATCCCGCATGCCGTCATTGAAACAAGGGCAGCCAAGGCAAGTGGAAAAGATGATCTAAACATACAACCCCCTTCAGAAAACACTCCCCTCGGCACAATTGTTCGAGGGTGACCTTTCCTTCAAATGAGCAATCAGCGTGCCATCCTGGAAAATCGAGAATTGATTGCAAAAACGGATATCTATTTGGGCTCAAAGAGAAGGAAGTGACAAATTATTCGACAGTGCCAATCCAAAAAGGCTAGGCTCCATTGCTCTGTTCAAACGTCGCATCTACTCTGAATAGGTCTGCATTTGGGAGACAATTGTATGATGAGATCCTGCTCCATCGCCATCTCTGTTGTTTCGGGTGTTTTTTTAAACTCATGCAAAGTGTCAAATGAGGCAGGAAACAGTCGCTCGCTCGCGCGCCTTTCATCGTGCGCAGTTGAGTCGTTCAAAGCACTCGAGAGAACATGGCCAGCAACTCGTTTAGCTCCCGACGATCTCGAAACCGCCCTAGAATTCGACTGCAAAGAATCAGCAAAAGTAAATTCACTGACTGAGCCCGTTGCTACTGCTAATTCGGCCATGGACAGCATCTCGAAGCTTGTAGCGAAAATCCCAAACGGCTTCGTTAAAGACTCCGTCACAATTCTCAAACCATACTGCCGCAACGACAACGATCTCTATGGTCCGTTCTGCATGGCTGCAGACATCGACTCTGCAGCTGAACTCTCTAAAGACAAAGAACTCGTTGCTCTCATTCCAACTGCGGTGAATACTCTCGGGCGCGAAATCGCAATTTCCACTGAAATTGATTTCAATCTGGTTCTTGCGAAATCGCTCCCGGCGCAGCTGAATAACAGAGCACAGCGGATTGCTCTTTTAGCTGGGTTCCTGGGCTTGGACGATAACGCCGTACAAGCCGACCGGCTCAAGGCCAACCTTCTCAAAGAAAAACGTCTCGATGAGTATGCTCAGGTTTTTCCAGCCCTGACTCAATACGCGATCTTTCCTCAGCAAGGACAAATGGACTACAGTCGAGATTTTCTAGCTGTCTTGTTTGCAACCCGCACGGGCTTGGCAACCCTACCCGGTGTGGCCGAGGGTGAAAGCCAAACTTACAAAGCATACGCGGGATTTCACTTAGGTTGTCGGATGGCGCAATTGAAGCGATCGTCTGCACTGGCAGAGGCCGAGGCCTTCAACATGGGCTATGCGTATCAAATGACGAAGCTGGGAGCTCGCCTGCGCAAACCTATCAATCAGCTTCTTGCCGACGCAAAGAAGCTCGATACCCATGGCAGAAACACAGGCGAAAAGATGAAAGCCGGCGCCCGCCATGGGTTTGAGGTTTGCTCAAAAAATCAGTGAACGTTGAGAAGTTCAACCGTAAAAACGAGGGTGGCGTTCGGACCAATTTTTGCTCCAGCGCCACGTGTTCCATAAGCAAGATTCGCAGGAATAAAGAGTTCCCAAACGGAACCTTCCTTCATCAGCTGCAATGCTTCAGTCCATCCAGCAATAACACCGTTGACAGGAAATGTTGCTGGCTCGCCGCGATCATAAGAGCTGTCAAAAACAGTTCCATCAATCAGCGTACCCTTATAGTGAGTTGTAACCTTGTCAGATGCCTTCGGGCTTTTTCCTGAGCCGGTTTTTACTTCACGGTACTGCAATCCGGAGGTGAGAGTCACAACTCCATCCTTCATCCGGTTGATTTCAAGAAATGCTTTACCATCGGCTACATTTTTATCAGATTCAGTTGATTTCAGTTGAGCTTGCTTAGCTTCCATTTCAGTTTGAAATGCCATCATGATGGATTGAACTTCTGCTTCGGAGAGCTTTGGCTCTGCATCGCTTAACGCGTCGGCGACGCCAGAGGAAAGTGCCTGAGCTTCAATTTCGATTCCTTGGTTAGCAAGGTTACGACCGATATCGAGACCAATGATGTAGCTTACTTTTTGAAGTTGTGACTGAAGCATGTGTTTACTCCCCTAATGGTTTCAGCGCTTGTATCACCCTGCGATTGCGGCCGAAAGGCAACTGCAAATATTTTTTCAACCCACCGCAAGCCATTAAAAACAATAGATATTCATTAAATCCTCCGACTGAACACTCGAGCGCGCCGAGCCTCCAACGGCTGCCATTCGATGCGTATGGTTAAAAATACCGCAAAAAAAATAGCCTTAAAAACGGTGCAATTGACCAACCTTGCTTTTCAACTAAACTCTTCTTTGCGTCCACACTTGAGTGTCTTTTGAATAAATGCAGGCAGGCAGACAAATGAATCAAAAATCACTGTGCATGCATTTCGAAACGCGTCTCATTGCGTTGGTGCTGGCTGTCGCACCCCTTCTCTATTTTCAACCTGCATTTGCAGAGATCAAAATCCCAGAAATCTCTTCACCAGTGATTGATTCCGGCGAATTTTTTACAAACACAGAAGAACAACAAATCGAAGCTCGGATCAAAGAGCTTCACACTGCAGGCGGTCCACAATTACAAATTTGGACTCTCGTTTCACTGGAAGGTGAACCAATCGAAAGCTTGAGTTTGCGTGCGGTGGAGAAATGGAAATTAGGCAACAAAGACGCAGATAATGGCCTTCTTCTCACTCTTGCGAAAAAAGAGCGACGCTATCGATTGGAAGTTGGACAGGGACTCGAGGGAGTCATTCCCGACATCACAGCCAGCCGACTTCTGCGCTCCACCGTGCAACCCTCTTTAAGGAACGGTACGCCAGCGGTTGGTGTACACCTTCTGTTGAACGAGATCGCTAATTTAAGCGAAGTGAATTTGAGCACAGCGCCTGTTGTAAAGCGCAAAAGGACCTCGTCTGTTGGCTTTTTAGTCTTCATTTTTTTCTTCATTATCGTGGCCATACTGAATCGTATAGGTTCTGCTCTCGGCTGGTCGTCGCATTCACACTCTCGCTGGCGTTCAGGACACCGTTGGGGTGGCGGTGGCTGGGGAGGAGGGGGAGGAGGCGGTGGCTGGGGCGGCGGCGGAGGAGGTTTTTCCGGTGGCGGCTCGAGTGGCGGCTGGTAAGGTTTTGAATCTCATGATTTCTTCAAAAGGAGAGAGTATAGATGACCCAACGATTCGTGAGCAAATCATTCTTGAACGCACTTTTGGTAGCCTCAATTCTGGGAACAACTGGCTGTGGCTTGCAAAGCATTCCGAGAGCAAAGAACGCAGTTGATGCCGCCCAAGCTGAAGTGATGAATCAATACCAGCGCCGCTCAGATCTGATTCCTAATCTGGTTGAAGTTGTTAAGGGTGCTGCGGCCCAGGAAAAAGATACGCTTGAGGCAGTTGTGAACGCCCGAGCGAAAGCAACCCAAATGCAGGTTAATTTGAACGATGCAGAGTCGGTTCAAAAATTTCAAAGAGCACAAACTGAATTGGGAAGTGCGCTTTCGCGTCTACTCGTTGTCAGTGAAAACTATCCACAGTTGAAGGCATCAGAGTCTTTTCGCGACCTGCAGGTACAACTTGAAGGCACTGAAAATAGAATCACGGTTGCGCGGCAACGCGCGATTGGAGCGATTCAGGAATTTAATAACCAAGTCACTGTTTTTCCGACAAGCATAACGAATAATTTCATGTTTCATCACAAACCTCTGCCTCAATGGGGAGCCGATAAAGATGTCAAAACACTCGAACAACCTCCAAAAGTGGATTTCAAAAAATGAAAGCCAAACGGTAGAAGAATTAATCCTGCAAATTGAAAAGAAATATCCTCTGGAACTCGTTGTGGCATTCACTGAGTCGCCAGCTCTTGTGCCTGTCGCAGCAGCTCGGATGATCGCATTGTTGGCTGTGGCCGCCGAGCTTCTTGCCGAAATGTTTTGGTGGCCTGTTCCGGCCTGGGCCCTTGGGCTCACTGTTTTTGCTTTCCTTATGTTCCCCGTAGGACGCTGGCAGGCTTTTTCGCTTTTCCGCATTTTGGCTCGCCGTTCGGAACGCCACCAAGCAGTTTCCGATCAAGCTGAACACTGTTTTACAGAGCTTGGTTTGGCTCGCACACACTCGCGAAATGCTCTCTTGTTGTTTTTCAACATGAAAGAGAGAATTTTTCTACTTCGCCCCGACCGCACTCTACAATCGGAATGGCCGGAACTCAGAATTGAGGAAATAGCTGAACAATTGAGATCGCAATTGCAAGCTCGAGAGACACCCGCAAAGGCCGCTTCGCAAATGATTGAGCGGGTGGCACAACTCGCCGAAGCCCGTTGGCCGAATTCCACCTCCGATGCGCCGGTGAACGAGTTGCCAAATGCCATAGCCTGGTGGAAGGGGTAATCTCCCTCCCCTCAAGGCGTGGAAAACCCCGATCCGCTAGTTCCACCTAAAATGTTGTGTCGGACATTCGGCACAATCGGGCTGAGCTACCGTCAGCTCCAAGAGGAGTTTCGCAAACGGAAGAAACCCTCAGGTTCAAGCTGGCGGGTTGATGAGACCTACACAAAGGTCAGGGGCCAATGGAAGTATTTTACTAGAGCGATCGACAAAGATGAGGCTACCATAGAGTTTTTACTTACCGCAAAGCGAGATGTGCAAGCAACAAAGACGATTGCAGGCATCGAGAAGTAGACAAGGGCTCGACTCACTCAAAAGCATCAAGGTCGAATAGGCGACAGAACCATGCAAAATGGGCTTAATTCCGACTAAAAATCTAAGTTGTAACACTATGGATCAAATAGACTAAAATAAAAAATTCGCAAAGAAATCTAAATTGACATCTCTTTTTCCGAAAACCTTTTTGGGGAATTAGAGGAATTCAGCCCCTGGATAAAAACAAGGTTCCGAAAGGGGATTATATGCTCGCATTTGGTTTGGCAAAGCAAGGGCCAAAGAAGCGAGTCCTCGCGAAAATCGCTCAACGCTATTTGCCAAGCGTGTTTTTGCTGTTGTCCGGATGTAATGATGGGACCAATTTTGCTGTTGTGGGGAAGATAAAGGTCGAAAATCTTGAAACCGGGCCGAAGGATTACGGGGAATTGGAAAGTGCCGACTCAGCCGCCATGAACTCTGAAATCATGACAAGAGCGGATGAGACCCATCACGCAGAAATACCGGTGTCCGAAACAAACGAAGATTCAGAGACGGAAAACACTTTCCCGCGTGAAGTTGTGATGAAACCTCCGACAGATAACGATGTGTCTGATGACACAGACTCCAAACCGATCAACGAAATTCCCCGGTCAATTCCGGGTCCAGTATTTATTCCTACACCAAAAGATTTAACGCCCATATGTTCGATCTCAAACGCAACGGAAATATCTTTGAGTATTCCGAGGCATCAGGATGAGGCAGCAGGAAAAGTCGATAGATACGGGTTCAAATCAACGGTGCGAGCAACAGATGTGGAAGCCACTCAAGTCGTGAAGGTTGACATTGGAAATGTTAGAGGAAATATCTTTCCAATCGGATCCTTTTCTCTTGACGATGTCGCCTTCATAATGCGGGATGATGAGAATATCGATTCCGTGCTTGAATACACTTCGCACGGTGAACGACTCATCAAGATCCCAGATCATGCGATCATGATTTACGACGCAAATAATCCAAATTTCTCTGCCGGTGCAGTGGATAGCGCTGAAACCACAATTTACCAGTTCACCGACAAGATAGTGAATTTGCCAGGACGCCGAACGATGTCTCTGAAGCAAGTTTATGAACTTGGAGTTCCTCTTTTAGGTCATAATCAAATCAGCATGAGTGAACTTAAAAGGCGAGGTCTGATAGATGCACAGGGAAATCTTTCTTTCAAGGTTTTCCATGTTGCTCATGGATACGGATATTTATCTTTTACATTTCAGTTACCCAGGTGCAAATGATTAATTGACAAAAAGTTTAGCGTCCGGCTGATACGATTGGCTCGTATCAGCCCAGTGAATTTTTAGAACGCCTTGTTGCTTTGATACCGAACATGGGGCCGATGGTCAGGATTCGGATCCACCATTGGCAGACTCCGCAGAAAAAAACAAAAACCGCGCAAAAGAAAACGCATACCGTGGCCACAGCTGCCGAAAGGGCGACGCTCATTGCTCTTGCATACGCAAACAGTCGAAATAGGTTGCACGCAATTATTGAAAATCTTGCGTTCACGTTGCTTTGTGCACAGTTTTTCAAAAAAAACCCAAACACAGAAGCAAACACGAGCGAGCCAACGTTAGAAACTCTTTTCGGTGTGCATTTATGATATGATTCATTTCATTTCATTACAAAAATGAAATTCATTTTTAATGTCAACACTTCAATATCAATAAAGATTTATTATTTTAAAATTATTTTTATAAAGATTTTCGAATAATTTCCGAAATGAATGTCAAACCGGAAATAACTCGGTTGAGGAACATAAAGTGGGAGGTTCGAAATGACAAATTTGGTGAAGCTTCTGAGTTTGATGTCCGCCGTTGGAGTTGTCACGGGCTGTGGTACGGCTCTTGATTTCGACGCAGCGAAGAACGCCAACGAAATTGGAGAGGAGTCGGACACCGCTCTCGACGCCGACCTGAAGGCTGATGAAGCCGCGCTCGCTCTCAGTATCCCTGTCGCAGAAAAATCCAAAAAAGGCACACTCGTAGTGGAGAAATCGATTTATCTGCCACTCGCCCATCAAATTCTGCCTGCTATTTATCCACAGCCAAAAGAAAAAAACTGCCTCGTTCACGCAGCCGCGCACTTAATCAATCTGAATCAGGACGGCGAAAATCAATTCTCTGGGCAGGTCAGCTACCATGGCCTCAAGATCGCCCTCAACAGAAAATCCTGCAAGCAGGGCGAGATTGTCAGCGTGCGCGCTGGCAGCGGCTTTCGTGGGCTCGCAGTTGTGACCAGCAAACAAGCTACGTTCTTTGCCAAAGAGTTGGTTTACATTCCTCGGCCTGTGCCACTTGATCTTCCGGCCGGATCTGATGCTGCGTTCTCGTCACCCGCTCTCTGCAAAAGTCCCGATGGCACTAGATGTGTTCAACCTCCCGCTCCGCCAGAGCCACCAGTGATGCAGCATAAGTGCGCCGTGATCACAGGCCGCCAGAACATCAAGCTCAATGCCATCAAGGGAAATTCATACATCAGCGGCACCACCGTGGCAGCGAACGAGATCATCAGTCCTATATGGTATGCAGACGAATGCCAAATGGGAGAAATCCTTCAAGTTGACTCAGAGAGTCTCAGCGAAGCTCTGGGCTACGCGACACACTCACGCCCAAATGTGGTGCCCAAGTCAGGCGCCAGCGAAGGCAGCACAGGCGTCAGCGAAGGCGGCAAATGAAGGAGTAAATGTGCCGGTAACTCCACCCCCAAGTTGCCGGCACGGGAGCCCCCGAGCATTGCTCGAAATGCGTCTTCTCAACGCGAGAAGACGCTCTTTCCACGAACGAGCTGCTGGTTGCTGCTACCAGAGGAATCTGAACTGACTTTGAGCTATGATTTTGGAACCAAGAGAACTGGAGAGGCAGCGAGATGAAGAATGATCTCAAAACGATCAGAAAGCAGATCGAACTCACAGGCTACTCGAGTTACCGAGCGTACTTTGAAGATCTTTACCATCTCGCCAAAAACTCACTTGAGAAATACTCCTACCAGCGCTTTGCAGAAGACCTCAACCTCGGAGCAAGTAATATCGTCTTCACGATTATTAGAGGATCACGGAAGCTGATGTTCAAGCACGTGCGCAATGTCTCGGACGCCCTTGGATTCGATGCAGGCGAGCGCAAATATTTTGCATCACTCGTGCGTTTGCAAAACTCTAACAACGTGAGCGAGCGTATCCAGGACTACGATGCGCTGCTCGATGTTGCAGGCCATCGCCAGAAAGAAGGCAGCTCCAAAGACGCGATTCTCTTCTTCAGCGCCTGGCATCATGTGTTGGTCTTCGAAGCGCTTGAACTCTTCCCGGAGGGAGCAACACCGCAGCTGCTGGCAAAACAGTTTCGCGTTCCGATTTCCACCACCGAAATCCGTGAGAGCCTTGAATTGCTCACACACATGGGCTTGCTAGAGGTTCGCGAGAATCTCTATTTCAAGAGGCAGAAAAACCTCAGCACAGGCGGAAAGGTTCCCGGCTTTGGCGTGATTCGATTTCATCTCAAGATGCTCGAACTTGCGCGCGAATGCCTCGGGCCGGAATTCAGCCCGGAAGAAAGAAACGTGAGTTCGGTGACTCTCGCCGTGAGCGAAACGGGCGCCCAGAGAATCCGCGAAACGCTCGATGAATTTCGCAAGCGCATCTTTGCGATTGCGAACGAGGAGAACTCCGCTGAAACACTCGTGCAGGTGAATTTCCAGGCATTTCCGATTCTTGAATGCAAGAAAAAAGGCGCTGGCAAGTGAAACCAGAGGGATCTCAAGTTTTTGCTTGCGAGAGCCGATCGCCTTTCCACGGGAGTCGCAGATGAAAACCATGAAGAATCAGGCAGTGCGTTGTCTTACAGGCTTGGCTTTTGCTCTGCTGCTGGGTGCGTGCTCCTTTGAAAGCGACCCTTCGAAGATTCTCGCCGTTGAGGTGGGCAATCCCGAAGATACGCGCCCCGGAAGACCCGCCCAACCCAAACCACTGCGCCTTGTTCAGGTCGAATTGCAGACAACCGACCTCGGAGAAATTGCGCAGATCGATTTCGCAGTGGAATCCGTCAACCTGGTGGTGGTCTCTTCCTCGGGCAAAGAGGTTTTGGTAGCGAGCAATAATTGGAAGACTGGCTCACAGCTCACGCTGATCCCAAAAAGCAAACAGACCCTGTTTTTCTCGGTTCCCGGCGACGCGCTCGAGAACAATCCGCAACTCAAAATACAAATGAAGTTTTTGAGTGAAAACCCAGGCTCGGTGAAGGTGGAATCGCAGGCTTTTGCCATTGCGCCGCAGGCAGAACCACTGCATCTGCCCTTACAAAGCGCGCCGGAGGCCAACGTATCCGAGCAGGCACTGGTGATTTCAAAGCCGATCGACAAATCGAGTCTCTTTTCATCTTCTGCAGAAACTGCACCTCAAGCCGGCCCCGCTGGATCAGCTGGAAGCTCCGGCACGCCTCAACCTGTCTCGACCAGCTCGCCTGTGTATAAGCTCAAGGGCTCCTGAGCAGTGCCCTGCCGCAGACACGAAACTTTTAAGAACACTTTCCTTGGAAAGGGGGAGTTTAAACCTCGGACCTGACATAATCGCTTGGGAGATAACCCCTGACATTTTCGATTGGTAATTACAAAAGCTCAAAGTCCACCTCTAAAAATCCGATAACTCCACAGCTGGTTGAGGGGAGGATCATATGCGAGCTTTCGGAACTGAAAAAAGATATCTAAGAAAAGAATATCTGTTTACAGCGCTCGCAGCAGTTGCATTTGGATGTGCAAAGAGCGCAATTCCAATTGCTCTTCCGAGCCGCTCGTGCGTTCCCAATCCATTCAAGTCATCTTCGCCAGCAGAGGCGTCTAAAACTTTAGGAATCGTGAATGGAATGCTCGCCGGAAATTCAGATCTTCTTGAAAAAAGTACGGTTGGTATCGTCATTGAATACCAGAAAAGCGATGGAACTAAAGTGGGTGGACTCTGTACGGGAGTGATAGCCGGTAAAGACGTGGTTATCACCGCTGCTCATTGCTTCAGGAAACCTGAAGGAACTGTGAGTGAGAAATTTTATGTCACCTTCAAGCTAGAAGCGAGAAATTTAACTTTAACTGACGTTATTGTGGCTGAGAAAGTTATTACGCACCCAAACTATAGCATCAGCAATGATGATATTGCAGTGATGAAATTGGTGAAGCCCGTTCCCGCAGAACAGATGGTCGCTTCATTTGTTGCAGACACAATGACTCTTTTGCCAAACTTACCCGTCACGGCAATCGGTTATGGTGTCACCGGAACAAACAACAGAGACTCAGGCACAAAGCGCCGCGCAGATTCAGTTGTTATGAACATTATCAACGCCACCAATTACGCAACCTCATCGCTCCGTAATCAGATCAGGATTGTAGACCCCTCTGGTAATGGACGTGGTGGTTGCTACGGAGACAGTGGCGGCCCCGGTTTTATAAAAGACACACCGAAGGTTTTCGGCGTCGTTCAAGGTGTCCACCCAAGTATTCAAGGCGGGGCACCGAGCTGCGAGAGGGCCGATTACAACTACACACTCATCGCTCCTTTTATCCCATGGCTGGAACAGCAGATTGGTTATAAGCTCAATGTTTCAGGTGTGGCTCTCAGCATAGCAGATGCTCCGTCGTGGGGTATGCCATCAAAAGGCACGAGTGTTCAGGTCGCAGCAGAAGGCGGAGTAGAAAATCAGGAAGTCAAAACAGTTGCCGCTGCAAATCAAGTCAGTGAACAGAATGCACAAAACTCGACTGCCGATGCTTTGGAAAGAAAAGTGTCCGCACAGGGCGTCACCTACAAATACTGCCAATAGCGCTGCAATATTTACCCCACGAGTCGACGACAATCTGCCGTTGAATACATTCCTTCACCTCCGCGCAAGCATCACTCCTGTTTGAATGGAGAGGTTGTTTGAGTAAATAGCCGGAGGAAGATCGATGATTCGCACCAGTCTCTTGACGATTCCAGCCCTTCTTGTTCTCGGAATCGCTTGTAAAAGCCGTGATTTTAATCTTGACAGTAAAAAGGTCAGTGAGGCCGATAAAATTCAGGGCAACGAATGCTTGCGGCAGATGGCGAAGTGGGAAAACGAAGCCAACGGCGCGAGCAAGCGTCCATCGACATTGCTAAAGCTCAAGAGTTTCGAAATTCCTGCAGAATTAATTGAAAGTGACGTTGCAGAAACAACTCCCAAAGAAATCAAGGATGCATTCTTCTTTGAAAAAGAAGGTAAAAAACTCGTCCGCTGGCTTATTCAACCAGAGGACACAAAGTGGTACAAAGATGTTGAAGCTTTTATTGAGAAGAAGACCGGCAAAAAGCCCATTGCTCAGGAATACTTCAATGGCTATCTGACTGCTTCTCGCAGCGTTCTTGTTGTTGATCCAGCAACCGGCTACAGCTTCTCCCTGAAAGCATCAACCAACCAAACGGGCGGTAACTGGAAA
>CAIZJW010000119.1 GCA_903933385.1 uncultured Silvanigrella sp.
AGTCCCCTTCGTTGCCGGAGCGTGGCATGCGGTTCCAGTCGAGCTTGCGACGCAGTGTGGAAAAGAAGTTGTAGCCTGCTGGATGTAAAAAGCGAATGGTGTGCGTGGCGCGTTGCACGACGATGCGATCGCCCGGTAATAAATCAGACCATGTCTGCATGTCGAAATGTACGCTTGCACTGGCCTCGACGCGGCCCATGGCCGTGAGCGTCATGTTCAGAACGCTATCTGCGGGGATCACGATAGGGCGATTAGACAGTGTTTGGGGTGCAACGGGCACGAGTACCATCGCGCTGATTTCAGGGTGCAAAATTGGACCAGCAGAGGACAGGGCGTACGCGGTGGAACCGGTTGGAGTGGCTACGATCAGTCCGTCCGCACGCTGTGTATACATGTAGGTGCCGTCGATCTCGACGCGCACTTCAATCATCCCCCCGCGGCCAGCGCGGTTGAGTACGACGTCATTGAGCGCGGTGGCTGTGTACATTTGCTGATCGCCGCGCCAAACCGTGGCACTTAGGAGCATGCGCTTTAATATTCAGCTTGGAACTTCGATTCATATCTTACGGGGAGTAAATTCACTTACTACACAACCCCAAGTGAGATGACTTTGAAAAAGTGGGTACTGGCACAACCAGATAATTCAATTACACCTGTGAGCCTTTTTAAACAAAGCCTGACTTTCAACAACAACAACGTATTCGATTCGCTCGTGAACATTCACACTGTTCTGCGAAATGTTTCCCGATGGCAGGCTCCGTACGTAAAAAAACAAAATGCACCTTCCGCTCCTGAACGGGTTGAACAAGTAAATTTATTTTTTAATAAATTTATTGATATTCGAGGCGATCTCACAGAACGAGGAGCAAACTTTCGGGGAGATCATCCGGGCTCTTGGTATCGCATTTGGGGAATGATGCTTAAGTTTTTAATGAGCTCACCCATCGGTGAGCAAAATCTGACCTATCAAAATCCGTGGTTCAATTTCAATCGTGATTATCTGCGCGTGCTCGTAGCGGGGTTTGCTGAAAACATCAAATATATTCTGCCTGGTTTTGCCGATGACCCTGATAAAGCAAGAAAAGGCGATCTGAATGCACGCGCTGCCAATACCGCCTACTGGCTCACCATGACTGCACTGAATCATCCCAGCACCCAGAGGGCGCGGGCATGCAGCCCATCCGACTATCTGGTTCGGCAACAAACAACTGACTTAAGTAAATAACAGTGAAGTATGAGTTTCAATCAGAATTTTAAAGCACGACATAATTCTGTTCAATGATCTGCTGAAAATTGGAATCCAACTCACTCCATAGAAGAACATCAACACGGAAAGGTAAGTTGGAATCCTCAAAGTCCAACTTCAGATTTGAGACTTGAGCAGCAGTCAGTTGTTGTGGCAATATGATTGCTAAATCCAAATCTGAGTGAGGCTTTGCACAGCCCTGCGCGCGTGATCCGAAAGCCCATACAACACATCCTGGAAGGTTATGCGTAAGGATGTCCCTGACGATTCGGAGGTGAGCCTCTTCAATTTGCAAAAGCTCAGGTTTTGTTTTTTTCTTTGAGCTTGTCATAGAGTGCCCGCGCAACAGAGTTCAGGTTTTCAGCCGATTGGAAAACAATCTTTGCTTTATCCGCGTTATAGGTGTGCGAAACGGTATTTCGGTGTTCTCGAAATACAAACCACTCCTCCGGATCTGTAATGTATCCCCGTTCAAAGCCCTCGCGCATCAATTCTCGAAAAGACATGGAGTCGACAGACGATGGGTTGGCCACGTCTAGTTCGAGTTGACGCTTGAGCATCTTCCAGCTGAGTTCAAAACAATACTCAAACCTTTGAATGACAGCGTCTCGGAGTTCTTCATCCTCGAGTGCAAGATGTGCGCGCGCGAGGGCTCGACTCAAACTATTCAGGGCTTTTTCATAAGAAGAGAGATCCAGCACAATGTGAGCCTTCCGTTGAAATTGATTTCGATGAGGAAGCGTATCATGTTCCCACATCAGTCGGAAGCTTTACAGATGCTCTAGGCTTAATCCACTGCGGGCCGTGCCTCCAAAAATACCCCCAAAAAAACGGTGTCGAACTGACGCGTTCCACCAAGAACGCAGTTCCGTTGCGCCGCGCGCTCGGCTGAGTTAGTTTACCTCCCAAATGGCATTTATCGCACACACCTACATACACAGTGAGTTAAAAATGATGACACGCTTTATCGTCTCTTCCCTGTTTTGCGCAGCAGCACTTTCAAGTCCGGTGGCATTTGCAGAAGACGGACACAACCTCTCCACAATCAAGGGCGACCTCAACATCAATCTGATGGCCTACGACCACGCCATGGCAGGGTCGATCAAAGATTTCGTGATCTGGGGAAGTGTCAATGAAAGCGAAGGCAAGAGTGAGCTTATCATGCGCCGCGATGGCCAAGATGTGAAAGCCATTTTTAAACAGGTTGATAAAACCTTCGGTGGCACAGTTGAGCACCGCACCGACTACGGCCCACGCTCAACATCAGTTCAGTTCGCAGGTCTCGATCGCCAAAAGAACGAATACAGCTTTCAAGTGAACGGTGAAGTTATCAAAGCTCGCGTTGTGTCGGAAGACTTCCAAAACAATCATTTCATCAAGCCAACATACACAATTGTGAACAAAGACGGCAGCCAAACTTCCTTCAAGTTCGAAGGCCAGGCTTGCTATAAATACTCAATGCACATTCTCACCATGATGATTGCCGCGACCACCCACTGAGGCGCGGCTTTCTCATGAGCCCCGCGTTGAATCATCGCGATTGTGCAGCGTCGGATATTCAACTCACGAATGCGAGGGTTTGATTATTTCCCCGTAAATCCTTCTTCAACACCAGCAGCTGGCGTAGCAGTCACCAAAGTCAACGGTGCCTGATTTTTTCGTTCATCCATTTCACGCTTGAAGGTTTCGTCGGACTTAAAAACAAACTCATGCGCAAGGAAGCGATTGATTCCCAGTGGAGGAGGAAGGAAGCGTATTCCGGCGAGAGATGCAGAAATGCAGTCTGAGAATGCCTTGTCGCGAAAGTCGGAATCTGCGAGTTCGTAATTCAACATGCTGCCGTTTTCATCAACTTGAAATATGAAGGTCACCTTGCCCTCAAAACTCGGAGCCGTGTCAGGGCTCGCGCTGGGCTTTGGTGTCGGCCTGGCTTCATCGTATCCATTGTTGCGGAGCATGGTTTTGTAGCAGGCTGAAAGTGTTTTGCGGCGCTCCATGGTCATGATCTTATCGCCAAAACCACTTCGCCTATATGCCTGCTCTGCCTTATTATCAGGTGCAGGTGTCATGACGATTGTTTTTTGGGAACGAATTTGAGCAAATACAAAAATAACAGCGGCTCCAAATATTGCGACAGACGCCATTTGCACAGTTCTTGAATCACTTCCCATTTTTTACTCCAGATTAATTCTTCCGCTTGAGTATCCATCGCCTGAGAAGTGTAACGCAAACTGCATCCGTCCAGCAATTGGATTCAAACGCCTCTGATGCTATCTTGAAGCGCGTAAACAGAGAACATTGACTTCTGCACTGGAGATCAGAGATGACACCTATAAAAACACAAAAGTACAAAAGTGAATATGGGCTCGAACTTCTGCGCATAGCGGAGGGCGATTTTGTCTCAGCATCGGCCCTTTACGAGACTGGTAAAGGACGCAAGGAAAATGTCGGTTACCTTGCTCAGCAGAGCGTTGAAAAATCAATTAAGGCCGTTCTTTGCTTCAAGGGAGTTGCGGTTCCCCACACCCATGAGTTGGCTGCACTCATTCCATTGATCGACCCGATCCTAAATTTTCCCTATGGATTAGAGATCTCAGATCTTTCCTATTATGCGACCGTCCGCCGTTACATGGAAGGAAACTACGACCTCGACGATGAAGAAGTCGGGATTTCACTGGAGATTGCTGATGCCATTCTGTCGTGGTCGCGAGGGATCGTGGAATGAACATCGACAAGATCCGAAAACAGTTCCTATCCAAGCAGGAAACCGACGAAAGAGCGACCCTTCTTTTACAGATGATTTTGGGCGTCTGCAGCCCACATCGTGTCATCGTCTTTGGCTCTGCCGCACGATACGAACTCACGACAGCTTCCGATGTTGATGTCGTTGTTGTATTTTCGAATCTCGATGAATTGAAGTTTGCCAAGAAAACCTTGCATGCAATGAGCGGTCAGCTGAATTTTCCTGTCGATTTTTTACTCGTCGACCAGCTGACGTATGAAGTCAAATCTCTCATCGGCGGAGCTCTCTTTGATGCACGGGTTGAAGGGCGGGTTCTCTTTGGAGAGAACTGATTTATTGATTTTTCAGATGCTCGGCTGGAAATTTAATTTCGAAGTTTCATTCTTACCAAAGCAAGCTCGAATCCTAAATCGGAGCGCAGAATTTGCAGGGCAAATACGCACAGCGGAAGTGGCGCGATACCTTCAAAAAGGCGAACAACACTGCCGGCGCAAACAAAAACGCATCCCGTAGGCACAGCTGCCTAAAATAATTACTTATTTCTCACAAGAAATTTTGGAGTCTAAACCGTCAAGGACTGATTCAAATTGCCGAAACAGCGGTAGGAATTTTGCTATTACACCTCGGCTGGAGTGAATCTCATGGGTAAGGTGGTTAACCTTTTTGGAATGAGTCAAAAAATCAAACCTCTGAGGGCTGAAAGTAACTCCTCGCCCAAGGTTGAGAAATCAAACACCTCACAAGCAGCCTCTATCCATGAGATTGTAACTCTTTTGAAGCAACGCAAGCCAGACACCACTCAAGTTCTATTAGCACTCAAAAGTTTGCTGAACATTGACTCCGAGTTTGTGGAGTCTGAACCGCTCGTTTGCTCTTTGCTCCCCGAGCTTCTCGATCATCGCGATGCACAAGTGCACACGCTCGCGAAAGAAACCATTGTAAGGTTCTCTGAATTGCTTGCAGCGCAGCGCCCGGATGCTATGGCACACTGGAGAACGCAAATTGAGGAACTTCTCTCCCACGATCGCCGTACAACTCGCTTTGTGAGCTCATACCCACGGATACTCAGCTGTGTTGAATGTCTATCGGCGGTTGGAAAGTGGAAAATTCAAGATACCGACAACGAGCTCCCACGATTTTTTCTCTATCTTGAACTCGAATCGCATCTTGCAACGGGGCGCCGCGAATTATCAGATGTTGCAAGCGAATTCTTAGACTTTTGCGGCTACAATTTCTTTCTAGATCTTTATCCCGACGCAATCGATTACATGCTCGAAATTCTCAAAGGGGAATGCTTACCACAGTGGCAACAACCCTGCAGAAAGGTGTTCGATCGCCTCTGCAAATTTAAGCAGCACGATCGCATTTCACAGATTATGTTGTCTGCAGTTGTGGCCGGAGATCTGGGGCGAGTGGATTGGTTCACCCGACAACTCTACCCTGTGCATTTTGAAAAATATTTTGCCTACGAACAATCTCTTTTAGAGCTTCTCAGCAGTGTTTCAATGCCAAAGGAAGTGCGGGAAAGCGCACTCACTGCTCTTCTCTATATCGACGAGGAAACACTTCTGCACAGACCTTACCTCAACGAGTTCATAAACATCGTTCGAGATGGATTTGAATCTGAGGAAATTGATATGTTCCTATTCCCAGATGCGCATCCGAGACTTTCAAAGATGCTCACTACACGGCTCAGACTCGTGAGGGTTTGATAAGGGAAACCAGACTTGCGAGCTCATTCGATCTTAACCAAATTCAATTAGCTCAAGTTCCCACGCACGTTAGCCGATAAGGCGTCATGAAAAGTAAATTTAATCCATTTTTTTCTGTATTTTTTCTCGTGGGATTGGCGGGTTGCCAACCAGGCGGCAGAGGAGCGGGAAATTCAGGTTGTTCTGAAACTCTCGCGCTTGTCGACGACGGCTCTGCGATCCTCAGCACTCCTCCTGTCGTGCCTGCGGGTGGATTTATTAATATTGGCTCACGCTCATGCACCGCGACTTTTCTTCTCAAGAGTGCCTCGGATGCATCAATCAGTGTGAGCGCATATTCCGCTCAACACTGCTTTAAAGAAGACAGTATTACCCCGGAAGACATGAGCATCTCCGTTCATATCCCGGGCAATGGAAGCATCTCATCTGGCTACCTAAAAAATTTGAAAGCTAAAGATGAGTTTTTTACGAGGCGCAGTGACTTCATTAATGAGGTGCAAAAGCTGGCATCGCCCGCGGCCTTCACAATGGCAAAACAAGCAGTTGAAATTGCCCTCTTTGCCCAACGCGGAATTGAGAGCCTTGATCCCAACAAGAGTGATGAAGAAAACGCCGCAACTGCCGCTTCAGACGACTACCAACGCAATGTTTGTATCTCTTCCCAAACCGACAGGCTTTCTGTGAAGGAGAGTCAGGAAGTGTGCTGGTCGGCCCTTGATAGCACCGTTCGGACTTTAGATTTGAAGCGAGATGAACTGGGTGCGAAACAATTCGATACGCTCCGTAGTTACCTCGAACTCAAAAAGAATGGCCACGACTCGTTGCTCAATTCTTCGAAAAACATTTCTCGTCATTTCCAGATTTGGAACGATAGGCTTCATGGACAGGTGGGCGCTTGGAGACTATTGAATTATGTGAACCTTGCATCATTTCTAAACAAAGAAGTGTGCGGAAAATACCTCTCTAAAGATGATGCAAATCAGTCGATTTGCTCTGTGCGTGACTCAATGGTTGCTTTGGTAAAAAAGCATCTTGTTGAGGTTGATATTGATGGAAAGCGAAAGAGTGTATTCGATCAAGCTCAGGAGTTAGGTTTTGGCATCGAATCACCCTTTATACGCACCGAGCCCGGCTCAAACATGGTCAGCAAGGCAAACGACCTTTACCAAGCCAAGGCGAGCGATCGGTTTTACACTTTCATGAACAACAAAATTTCAGAATTACAAAAAATGTTCCCAACCAAGGGCGAGAAAATCGTAGGCCTACCAAAGCAATTTAGCATTGCTGCGAATCCTGTTGTGACTCAGGCTTCGAGCCAGGCAAACGCCATGACTTTTGCACTTGTTGACTCGGCTGCACTTGTGGGCGCATCGGATCCGGTTGCAAGCAAAGGATTGCGAACACTCGGAATATTGCGAATGTACCTTCCCAACAAATCAACGAAAATTAAGTTCGGCCCTACAGACAGCGGAGCTATGCTCACGTTCGCAGGGGTTGTTCCTTTGCTGGTCGTGAACACCGTTGACGATAAACCAACTTCAGGAGGCTCTGCGATTCTGGCACTTCCTGAACCCGGAAACCAAGATGACGCAGTTGCATCCGTGAAAGCGAGAGGTGGAACTGTGGTGCGCGCTGCACCTGCATCGTCTTCAGACACCAGAGTTGAATCAGACGGTGCGTTTGTCAAAGATAAGAATTTAGCTTGCCGGTGATTGCTATTTACGCGAACCTTCATTGAACTTAGCGCACAGCTTTTCAAGTGTGTCATCGAAGGGTTGCTCACCGGAAACAATGATGTGAGCATTTGCCTTAGATGGTTCAACGTAACGATTGTGCATAGGCGCAACGGTTGCAAAGAACTGAGCTTCTACACTTTCCCTCGTACGGCCTCGTTCTTCGATATCTCTTTTGATGCGCCGCCCAAGCCGCACTTCTTCTGGGGCATCAACAAAGACACTGTGTGTGAGGTGCTCTAGAATTCCAGGCTGCGAGAAAATTAGAATACCTTCTATCAGTACAACTGGCTTTGGGGACAATCGAATCGACTGAGATTTTCGAGTGTGGGTTGCAAAATCGTACGTGGGCACCTCAACATCAGCCCCGCTCACAAGCTGCTTGAGATGCACACACAGGAGTTCAAATTCTAAGGCCTGAGGATGATCGAAATTGACTCGATCGCGCTCAGAAGGCAGTAGATGGCTCAGGTCTCGGTAATAATTATCCTGCTTGAGATGAAGAACAGTGGCCTCTCCCAATTGAGCAACAAGTTCACTACAAAATGTGGTTTTGCCACTGCCCGATCCGCCAGAGACACCAACAACAACAGGCTTATTGTTCTTCACGGCATTCACCATTGAAAAAAAACCTCCAGGCATCGCTGCTCGACGCGATTCAGATGGTGATTACTTGGTTCCGAAAAGTCTGTCGCCTGCGTCGCCCAACCCTGGAACAATATATCCGTGCTCATCGAGATGGCTGTCGATGGCAGCAGTATAGATGGGAACATCCGGGTGTTCGTCGTGCATTTGCTTAAGCCCTTCAGGTGCTGCCAGAAGACATACAAACTTTATCGAACGGGGATTGGTTTGCTTCAGCCGATGCACAGCAGCAACCGCAGAATTACCCGTTGCAAGCATGGGATCGACAAGGATAACGTCACGCTCAGAGATATCTTTCGGAACTTTGAAATAATATTCTACAATGACATGCGTTTTAGGCTCCCTGTAAAGACCAATATGCCCTACACGAGCCGAAGGTAGAATTCTCAGCATGCCATCGACAATGCCCTGCCCTGCGCGAAGAATTGAAACCAAAACGGTTTTCTTGCCTTCAAGCATTGGAGCCTTCATAGAAGCAACAGGAGTCTTAATTTCGGAGAGAGTCAGTGGCATGTCGCGCGTCACTTCATAGGCGAGC
Source organism: uncultured Silvanigrella sp. (assembly GCA_903933385.1). Classification (GTDB taxonomy): domain Bacteria; phylum Bdellovibrionota_B; class Oligoflexia; order Silvanigrellales; family Silvanigrellaceae; genus RFOM01. Next base: position 8,618 of record CAIZJW010000119.1, read on the forward strand.
AACATACTAATTTCTGAAAGGAGACCACGAAACTTGTGAGTACTCGTTTCTATTTTCCGCATGATTGTGAGCTTATGCTGAATCAGCGGGTGTTCAATGAGATGTGTGTTGGCAAATTCTGGCATCGTCATGTTCTTTCCTTTTAGAAAACGGTTCCGTCACTGATGACCTGAACGGGTGGTGGTCCGCCTGCGCGCTTTTGTGCCGCAACTCTGCGACCCGCTTTCCAGGTTCCTCCTTCGAGCACTTTTGCGAGCGGAAACTCGGCCTCAGTGAGACCCATCTTAAGACGCAAGCGATGAGCAAGGTGGTCTAGAAGAATAACAGTGAGTGCACGCCACTCAACAATCCATTCCGAATCAACCTTCTGTGGAATTAGAAGCGTTTGCGAATCGCGGGGCTTAAGAACTTCAAAATCAATGAACAGCCCACCATTACGATACTCAGGTAATCCTGTGAGTTCCTCAATTCCAGAAACATCAAATCCAGACGCGCAAAGAGGTTCGAGCAAAGAGTAGGTGAGCCACTGTAAGAGCTTATGGAAGGGCACAAAGGCTGATGGCTCATTGGAGTGCCCAAGCGCAGAGTGATGCCAAACATCACCCAAATTAACTCCGTTCCAATGCATCCGACCTTCCGAGGGCCAGATATCTTGCAACCCTTCAATCACAACTTGCCAAAGATCGGACAAACGAATTTCTTTTGCCGAAGAGCTGCGGCTCATGACAGCATCAATGAGGTTTCCTGGCCTAAAGCTTGCCCCACTCGCAAAAAACTCAGGTTTATTGCGCAAGGAGCGACCTAAACGCTGGAGCAATTCAACTCGTCCCTGCAATCCAACAAGTGGATTTTCAGGTGTCACTTGAAATCCTCGCTCGAGATCCTGAACTTTAAGATTCCGAAGAGCCTCGGCATCGACCCGATGAGGCTGCGCGTGGTCCGATGAAAACTCCCCGTTTGCAAACATCCAGAAGCTGGCAACTCCAAGGCCCTCTGAGCGGTTGAATGTTGAAGACGATTGAGACTCCGAGAATTTCCATGTCGGACCAGCGCCAGCATCGAGCAAAACACTGACGACAACTAAATCAATGTGCCGGCGGGCTCGCTCCATTGCATCACATTCACCCCACTGATCTTGCATTTTGAGATGACGCGGAATGCCTCCTGCCTCAAAATGCCGCCACCGACTGTGAAATGGAATCTTCAATGACGAATAATCAGCCTTGATAAGTTCATGAACAAAGCCAACCACATCGTCTAATTTTTCTTCGTGTAAGCTGAAATGCTTCAACCCATTTTTCTGGGCCAGTGCAAATATTTTTGAGCACTGGCCTCGGATGGTGGAAAGCTTTCGCAGTTCGCTAACGACATTAAGTTCGCGAGAGAATGTCACAGTTCTCGCCCCTTTTTCTTCTTCAGTTCGCCCTCATCTGGAATGCTGTCGGTGAAATATCCGGCCGCTTTCTTTGCGTCCATTTCCACCTGTGCATCTGCAGGGATGAGGTCTTCTGGAATTTCAAAACGATCGTGAACAACAATGCCAGAGTTGACGATGGCGTTGTATTTCATGTTGCTCATTGAAACGAGCTTGTCGATGCGAGTTATCCCGAGCCAATGAAGAACGTCGGGCATGAGCTCTTGAAAGCGCATGTCTTGAACTCCAGCGACACATTCTGTGCGGGCGAAATACTGATCTGCTCTGTCGCCACCTTCCTGTCGCTTACGCGCATTATAAACGAGGAATTTTGTCACTTCGCCAAGTGCCCGACCCTCTTTTCGACAGTAAACGATGACCCCAAGGCCACCCTCCTGGGCTGTCTGAGCACAAACTTCAATCCCATGAGTCAAATAAGGACGGCACGTGCAGATGTCGGAGCCAAATACATCCGAACCGTTACATTCATCGTGAATACGCACAGCGATTGGTTTGCTGGGGTCATGAATTGCTGTGAGGTCGCCGAAAATATAGAGACTGTAGCCTCCAATGGGGGGCAAAAAAACTGAAAAATCGGAGCGTGTGATGAGCTCTGGATACATTCCACCTGTTTGTTCAAATAAGGTTCTCCTGAGAATTCCTTCATCGATTCCGCAGCGCTTAGCGACACCAGGTAAATACCAAACAGGCTCAATGGCGGCCTTCACAACACTGCAAATGCCCTCCTCGGTCACAATATTTCCATCAGGCTTAATTCGTCCGCGCATGACGGCATCCGAGATCTCAGGCATGTGGATATGCGCCTTCGTTACGGCGATTGTAGGGCGAATATCATACCCTTTTTCCAAGTACTCCTTGTAAACATCTGCAACCAGCGCACCCCAAGGATCAATGGACACCATTTTTTCAGGATCAAACCAACTCTCATGCGGGCCGATGGCAACGGCTGGTGCTGTGTTGGTAAGATCGGGTTTATGCATGGATTGCAGTGAACCTGTTGCAATGGAGAGCGCCCTGTAAATAGCGTACGAGCCCGAGTGGGTCCCAATTGAATTCCGATGCGACTGATTGGTGACCGTCGCGATCACCGGACCACGCTTGAGAGGGTCACGTTCGCCCCAGTTGAGAGCGATGGGTTTAGGACCAAAGTGATTTGGATGAGATGTGAGAACAATGTGGTGAACGCCTGATTTTTGTGTCGTCACGAAACTATGACCTCTTCATTGGATTCAGGTTGTGTGGAGAAGAAACTGACCCGACTGAGTGCTCTGATTCGCCTGCAGAGCCGGCCACGTGGTTGTTATTTTTTTAAGATCTGACCAGAAATCTAACCCACTCTTTCCTGTGATGTCACCATGACCAAAACGAGATTGCTTTGTTCCACCGAACGAAAATGGTTCTCGTGGAACCGGAACACCAATGTTGATGCCAATCATTCCAGAGTTGGAGTTTTGAGCAACATATTGTCCAATGTCGCCACGGGTTGTGAAAACAGAGGCCGCATTACCATAGGGCGAAGCATTTGAAATTTGCACAGCCTCTTCCAAACCTGATGCTCTAATAATTGTCAGAACCGGTCCGAAGATTTCCATTTGCGCACATTCCATTTTCGCATTTGCATGATCAATAATAGTGGGGCCAATCCAGCAGCCCTTTTCGGAGTCCTGCACAACAGACTTTCGCCCCCGACCATCAAGTAGAATTTTAGCACCTTGCGACTCTGCATTCGCGACGGCAGTTTCAATTCTCTTAAGTGAGGAAGAATCAATGATGGCACCCATATCCCGCCCCAAACATTGCTTCTTGGCAAGTTCGACAACCTTTTCAATGACGTGATCAATATTACCAACAGCAATCAAAACACTCGCAGCCATGCAGCGCTGCCCTGCACATCCTGTGAAGGATGAAAGTATTCCCTTAGCGGTCAGGGTTGGTTCGCAGTCTGGGGTCACGATGATGTGATTTTTTGCTCCTCCGAGAGCTAGAACACGCTTATGAAGCGATGTGCCCGTTCTATAGACATGGGAAGCCACTGCCGTGGACCCAACAAACGCAGCAGCCTTCACATCGGGATGAGCAAGCAAAGCATTAACAACTGGAGCCTCGCCATTAATTATAGAGAAGACGCCCTGCGGCAAGCCAGCATCCATCAGTAGCTGCCCCAGAATCTGCGAGGTCAGAGGTACTTTTTCGGATGGCTTGAGCACAAACGCATTGCCCACCACAAGTGCCAAAGGAATCATCCAAAGCGGCACCATGGCCGGAAAATTAAAGGGCGTAATTCCGACCACAACACCCAATGATTCTCTTCGAAACTGACAATGAACCCCTTGGCTCACCTCAGAAGAATCCCAGGTATCAAGGTTTGGCAAACTGATTGCGAAGTCGATGATCTCCATTCCCTTCTGCAATCCGGCTTCCGCTTCAACTCGAGTTTTGCCGGATTCAATTGCGACGGAATCGACAAGGCGGGCCATATTTTCAATCATGAGAGCTTTGAATCTGGCAAGTACCTCAGCACGTTGTCGTGCGGAGGTTTGGGCCCAGGCAGGCCACGCCTCGGCAGCTGCAGCAACAGTACGGGATACCTCGTCTGCGCCAGACAACGGAACCCGGCCTATCATTTTCCCATTGTATGGGCTGAATATATCGCGCTTGGGAAGGTGCGTATCCTCGTGCCAAACACCTCCAGAGAGGTTCCGACACTGCTGCACTGTTGTATTAAAACTTAGGTCTGTCATGAATATCTTGTCCTTCCATCCTGCGCTCGCAGGGTTGTGCGAACCCGGAGTCACTACATTACCAATCTGCCAGCAGGGAATCGACATGTCTTTTTTTGCTAGGGGCCGTTGACTCATTCAAATTTTCGTGTCGCACACAATCTTCAAAATTTTCCTTGCTGGAGATCTTGTCAGCTTGATTGTTGCATTGTACATTCTCCTTAGGTTTTCACGAAAGGAATAGAGCACATGAAAAAGCCAACTACTGTTTCTACTAGCCAATTGATCTCCGCCGTTGCTAGCAAGCACGACGAACTTCCTAAGAAAGTAACTAAGGAACTCATCGTTGAGTTTCTTGCTGAAATCGAATCCGAGCTCGTGAGCCACCAGTCCAAGATCCGTCTTGACAAAGTTGGCATCATCCAAGTGAAAGAGCGCGCTGCACGCAAGGGCCGCAACCCACAAACGGGCGAAGAAATCCGCATCCCAGCTTCCAAGAAAGTTGCATTCCGCGCTGCTAAGTCGCTCAAGGAAGCGGTTGGCATCAAGAAGAAGGCAACAGCTGCCAAGAAAGCTCCAGCTCGCAAGAAGTGAGCTTTGTAGGTTGAGAGAGATAAGCTCTCTCCAATGCAAAAAAAGCCATCCCCTCAGTGGGATGGCTTTTTTGTTTAACTCACAAATCGATGATTGAAATTTCCTTTCGAAAAAACAAAATTAAACAATCACCCAAATGCGCAAAGGAAACCCTGAGTGTTCATGGTTCCACACACAGATTTTTTGCCACAAGCAAACTTGCCTGCCGCAATTGCACTTGCCGCTCGAAAAGCTGGGCAAGAAGAACAAATCTTCTGTAGCGGTGTCCCACTGAGCCCAGACCTCGTCCTCACTGCAGCTCACTGTGTCAATCAATTTGAAAAACGCTGGAGAGAGTCAACTCTTTTCATCAGAACGCCCAGCCTTCCATCGCAAACAATAGAAGTTGTTCATTGGGCATTGCATCCGCAGTACCAGGAATCCATGAACAAAAAGGGACTCGATATTGATCTTGCCCTTCTCAAGCTCAAAGAGCCCCTCAAAGAGTTTCCTCAATCGACAAAGAGAATGCTCATCATCCCGCAGGCTAGAACTCAAACTCGCCTCTGGATGAGGGGCTTCAGCCCCATTCGGCTCAAAACATCGACAAGCTGGCAAGCACTGCAATCCAGCGAGACATGGAGCAAGCTGAATTTCCAAGCTGAGCTGTCGTCCGAAGGCAAGTACAAAGTGCGCGCCGAGCAAAACAACGCGGCGCCCTGCCCTGGCGATTCAGGTGCGCCAGTGTGGAGCTTCGAGCGCGAAAAGGCGACCCTTGAGGGAATAGTTGTGCAAGGAAATTGTGAAAAAGGCGACGCAAAAGTTGTCTCCATGAACCCCGCCTTGGCTTGGCTCGAGAGCAAAATGCATCGCTTCAGTGAATTTCAGACAAATCGACTGGACGAGTTGAAAATTTACCCGCTTCGTCTTTTTGGAGGCGTCCGCAGGCAGTTTTAGGATCGTGAGTGAAAAACAACATTGCACCGCGGGGAAGAAGTTCCTCCAGCAGTCCCCTCTTCTCATCAATGACCAGTTCAGGATATCGGTCGTAGCCCATCGAAATTGGCACATGAACCCACGATGAACCAGGAATGAGGTCTGATGTGAAAACAACCGGACCAGCTGGAGTTTTAATCTCCGACATCATTAACCCAGGCGTATGACCATCGGACCAATGGAAGCTCACAAACGAAGAGATCGATTCGTGCGCCTCTTTGTCAACCAAACAAAGCCGGCCACTGTCTTTCAATAACTTGTTCAGCTCAGGAACGAAGGATGCCCTATCGCGCGGATGAGGCGCGTTGGATCGTTCCCAGTTTTTTCGCGATGCATGAAAGCGTGCCTTTGGAAAAACAAGATGCAATGGGCCATCTTCATAACGACTTAAAACACCGCCAGCATGATCAAAATGCAGATGAGAAAGAACAACATCATCTACCGTGTTTGGGTCAATG
>CAIZJW010000120.1 GCA_903933385.1 uncultured Silvanigrella sp.
GGAAGAGGGCCGTTCTTTTCAACATAAGCCAATTCGCCTGACGTTGGCATTTGTTCTCATTTTCCACGCAATCATATTGTCTTCCTTTCCACCTTCAAAAAACGTCGACTCCTTCAGATTTTTTTCCTTTCTAGAATTGGCACTTCTCGCAACATACGTTTTTGAAAGCACGATCGTTGATAAACCCAAAGGAATACCTTTCATCGATCGTCTTCTGCCTATTTCTAACGTAGCCCTTTTATCTATTATTGCTGCTCTGAAATTCATTCCACTCGGAGAATCATTCACAAATGAAATGTTCTTTGGGATCATCAATGCGGATATTGCAATTGTTTCTGCCTACACAACATTTCAAATTTTCAAAAAAAACTTTCCAGAAAAGAACAGCCGACTCCATGGCATCATCTGTTATTCGATGTTTCAAACATCAATCATATTTTTTATTCTGCCCCATCCTTTTTCTGACATTGTGGTTTCCATTCTTTCACTGGGTACCCTGTTCGCATTGTCGTTAGATTTTATCTTGCTGAATCCAAAAGCCTTGTTTGAAAATGGTTTCTCTTTCCTGACCAAACAAAGAGCACTCAAAGAGACAATTGAAAAAGTGAGTGAAAACCTCAAAGTTCAAGAGCAAAAAGCCGTTGAATTTGAAAGACAGCTTTCCGACACAATTCTTCTTGCAGCAGCAACCCTAGACAGCATGTCAACTCACGTTTGCATCTGCGATCCTGAAGGAATAATAATCTCAGCTAATAAGGCATGGAATCATTTTTACACCCACGAAATAGAGACCAGCAAAAAAACATCCGTGGGTGGAAATTATCTTGAATTCTGCGACTCTCAACCCGATACAAACGGACATAATTATCGAAAAATATCAGCTGGACTAAGACAGGTAATGACTGGTGCGACAAACGAATTTGTCGCTCAGTTCATGTCTCCGTCCAAAGTTGGCGCGCGGTGGTTTTTGTGCCGCATCACGCGGTTCGACTCCCTTATTAGTTTTCGTTACCTGATAGTCCAAGAAGACATCACTGAATTAAAAAGGACAGAAGAGCAGCTTCTTCTTAAGACAGTTGCTATTGAAAGCGCCAATGATGGCATCGTGTTAACCGACCCAACACTTCCCGACAATCCAATTGTTTACGTCAGTCAGGGATTTTTGAAACTCACCGGCTATACGCAGAGTGAGGTGATGGGGCGAAATTGTAGGTTCATGCAAGGCCCTGACACTGACAAAGAGGTTGTTCAGAGAATTCGCGAAGCAATTGCAAATGAGCATTCCTTTGACGGAGAACTCATCAACTACACAAAATTGGGACGCCGATGGTACAACCGCTTGAAACTAGCTCCCGTTCGTAATCAGGATGGAAAACTGATTCGCTATGTTGGAGTTCAGCTTGATGTGACAGCGGCAAAGAAACTCGAAATCGAGCGGAAAAAAGCCTTTGAAAAGGAAATGGCGGCACGCCAAGAAGTCGAGCGACTTTATCGAGAGGCGCAAAACGCCAATACAATCAAAGATGACTTTCTCGCGACGCTCTCTCATGAATTACGCACTCCTGCTGGTGTCATTGTTGGGTTCACTGAGCTCATCAAATACGAAAACATGACCCCACAAGAGAGAGAGGAGGCCATGGATGCTCTTGAACGCAATGCCCGTGCACTTGTGACATTGATAGATGACATGCTCGACATGAGCAGGGTCATTACTGGCAAATTTAGGCTCAATCCGAAGCCTGTTGATCTCACTGCAATTGTGGATTCAGTCATCTCAGCAGAAATGCTTGCTGCTCAGGCGAAAAACATTCGTATCGTCACAGAGTTTGAGCCAGGAGCCGGACCCATTTATGGCGACACCACAAGGCTACAACAAATTTTCTGGAATCTGCTCTCAAATGCCATAAAATTCACACCGCGCAACGGAAGAGTGAAGGTCACCTTGCGCTCCGAAGGCACTCGCATTGTTGTGCGTGTTTCAGACACAGGAGTCGGGATTGAAGCGAAATTTCTTCCGCACGTATTCGAACGATTTAGGCAACAAGACAGTGGCATGGACAGAAGTTACGGTGGATTGGGACTTGGCTTATCAATTGTCAAACACCTTGTTGAGCTGCATGGCGGTTCGGTTGAGGCAGAATCACCGGGTTTGGGACGGGGCTCAACTTTCAGTGTGAGTCTGCCTGCACTCACCTCTGCTGGTTGAGCACTTCTTGTTTTTAAGCCCTTATGTTACCCTCGCTTGTTACTAGAATTCTTTTTTCTTCGTTTGCGGGAATATGAATGGCTGACGCACGTAAGAAACCCCTAAAATTGGAATTTGAGACTCGCATTGTCAGCTCTGATGGCAATGCGTCGGAATCGGTGAAAGTTCGAGGCAGTGATGCCTCTTCATCCTCCCGCGAAGGTCGTGCTTCAACCGATTCCTCTGCCATCGCACTCAAGGGCTCGGTTAAGCTGCGTCGAGAAGTGAAAGGCCGGGCTGGTAAACCTGTTTCGGTTCTCTTTGGCTTCTCCGATGCGAATGCATCCCAGGCAGCCTCTCTCAAAGCTTTGCAGGCCCAACTCAAAGAGTCCCTTGCCTGTGGTGGCACATTTGATGAAGCAGAGGGCACCATTGTCCTTCAGGTCGACGACCTCAAGCGAGTGCGCTCCGTTCTGGAAAAACTGGGTTTTGACGTCAAAGGCTAAGACTGCCAGAAGATAGACTCCTTATCCCCGAAAATTTGATGTAAGCTCTTCTCAGTTGTCAGTTCTTTGTGTCATGCGAGGAAAATGAAAAATGCACGTGAGTCGCGAAGGGCGTGTTGTCAATTTAGATGGTGTGCTGAACGAACACGTTGACCTGCAAATGATTGAAGCAGCTCTGACGGCAGCGACTCAGGCGGCCAGCACAGAGAGCGGCGAAGTCATGCTTGATCTCTCGAAAGTGCAAAGGGCCAATTCTTCTGGTCTTCTGCAATGGTTGCGCATGACAAAGCGGCTAAAGCTGCCGCTGTGCTACAAAAATGCACCCGTTTGGCTGGTTGAGCAGTTCAACATGATCGACGAATTCTTCGATGGTCAGGTGAGAGTTGAATCGATCTTCGCGCACTTTTACTGCCCAGAAACTGATTCCAGTGAAACACACCTGCTAACACTTGGAAAAGATGTTCCAATTCTTGAGCAGTACAAAAACTTCCACGCAAGCGCGACTTCAAGCGACGGAAAAACGCTCGAGCCGGATTTCGACGAGCGTTCCTATTTTCACTTCATTGCCAGACATCTGTTCAAAAAAACAGACCCTTGATTCAGTTCTGCTCCCGCCTCAGTTCGAAGCTACCTCCGACGAAGCTGGCAGATAGTTCAAAGTTGTGATGATTTCTTCAACTGCCGAATCAATTGCCGATCGTCCTGTGTCAACTGAAGGCACACTGTCGCCCAGCATTGCAAAGACAATTTGCCATCCCGTTCTACTATCTCCATAGCCAGCGAGCGCTGCGGTGGGATCAGTTGTGAGCGTTCCAGTTTTGGCTGCAATTGTTCCATTGATATGACCAAGTCTGCTCGACAGAGTTCCGTCGACGCCACCAACAGGTAACAAAGAGCGGAAAGCTTTCATTTTGTCTGACGACCTGATTTTTGTGAGTATCTGAACTAAATCTTGGGCGCCAAGTTTATTATCGTAACTGAGTCCTGAGCCATCAACGATAGAGAGCATTGGTGATTTTCCAATTCCAAAATCGCTGAGCATCGCGTAGCTGGAAGAAACTCCACCACACCACCCCAAAACGGTATCGGCCATTTGGTTATCCGAATACTTCATCATTTCTCGAATATAATTATACTTTTCTGAGCCAATCTGGGAGGCAGAAGAGAATTTCTGAAAAGCCGTCCAGCTCGTTAAAATCTTCATGGTTGAGGCTGGTTTCACAACGCGAGTTTCACCCTGTTTGTAAAGTGATAGCTTCTGACCACGCGGACCATAGGCTCGCACAGAAACACTCCAACGTGTGTTGGAATCTGAACCACGGCTAAAGATTTGATCGAGAGCCCGTGCAAAACGCTCATTTTTATATTGCTCAAATCCGTCTCCAGAGCCTGGGTCGACACTCAATGATTCGGAGGAGATTTGTTCGCTCTGGCGGCCACAACCAATGACTGAGAGCGAAGCAACGACAAGGGCAAATACAGTAGAAAATCTCTTTTTCATGGGCAACCCCCTCTTTCAACAAGGGTTGTTGTGCAATTTCCGGGCCAGGAGAAAGCTGAATTTTACACAATCATTTCAGAATGTTTCCATGCACACTCACAAAACACGACTGTTTAAACAGCTGTTGTGTTGAAAAGATAAACAGTTCGCAGTGAGGGGTTCAAAGCTCCTTCCACAAGGCGATTGAGTTCCTTTTGAATCCATCCGTCGGGTGGTCCATCAAAGATAGGAATGGCGGCACTTGAGATCTGCCGTTCGCTCACTCCTTCAAAAAAGGCCGACAATCCTTGTCTAGCAACGTCTGGACGCATTTTTTCTTGCCAGTGGAACTTGAGCGGGAGAGATACGACAAATCGTGTTCCAAACAGCTCGCCCACCTCATGCCAAACTGGTTCACCGGGCTGCAATTTTTTCCTGATACAGCTGCGCGTGTACTCGCGAAAATAATCTGGCCACGACTTTTTAACTTGCCGCGATAAAATATCTTTACTGACCCCGACACAATTCACCGGATGCACAAAGACTTCCGGATAAACACTGAATATGTCATCCACACGAACGAGCTCGAGCACGACCCCTCCGCTGTCAATCTTGCAGCGTCAATTCCAGAACAAATGCGTCTACTCCAAACTTGAATCAATTTAACATGGTTGCATGTGAATAGACTAGCCAAGTTGCGGGAGATCGCTCATGCGCCATGTAATGTTCAGGCATCTGACACCTGTATCGTTGATTGCTTTTCTTGGAATGGCTGCTGTTGGCTGCCTCAAAAGCAAAAAGTCGAGCCAGACCAGTGATGCTGGAATTGCGATTCCACAGGCTGCCACTGAATTAGGAATCGAAACTGATTTCCTCTTGAAAACGTACTCGAAGCAAAACCTTGAAAAACGCGCGAAGCCCGGACAGCTCGTTGCGATGGTTAAAAGTGAATGGCGCGATTCTCTCCCTCTGAAGCATCGCTCCGGTGATGTTAAAACCTTTCGCAATAGCGCTGAATCGGCAAGCATCACTGCTGTTGGCGGTGTGGAAGTGAATGGATTGAGCGTTTCCAAAAATATGCTCAAACTACAAAACGAGAAGCTTGGAACAGAAGGGCAATACGAAGTTCTGAGGCTCGACTTGCGAGACATCAGCAGCAAAGGACTTGCGGGAGCCATTAACTCACTCCATGCAATGGGTTCTATTGTTCTTGCAGAACCTAACTTTGAAATGAACGCTATTGCGATTCCCAATGACGCTAAATGGCCAACACTCTGGGGCATGCAGAAAATTTCGGCACCAACAGCGTGGGACAACTGGAAGGGTGATGCAAACTTCACAGTTGCCGTCATCGATACCGGGATCGACTACAATCATGAAGATCTGAAAGACAACATCTGGAAAAACACCAAAGAGATTGCTGCCAACAATATTGACGATGATGGAAATGGCTATGTTGACGATGTTCTTGGTTGGAACTTCTACTGGGCAAACAACAACCCCATGGATGGCAATGGGCACGGAACACATTGCGCGGGAACTGTGGCCGGAAGAGGCAATAACGCGCTAGGTGTGGCGGGCGTCAGCTGGGAAGCGAAGTTGATGCCAGTGAAGGTTTTGGGCGACGATGGCTCAGGCTATAACTTCGATATTTATGACGGCATTATGTATGCCGTAAACAATGGCGCAAAGGTCACGAGCAATAGTTATGGAGGAGGCGGAGCAAGCTCACTTATAGCGACTGCTTTGAATGCCGCTAAAAATAAAGGTGTTCTCTTTATTGCGGCCGCAGGAAATGAGTCGGCTGCCCTTTCAGGGTATCCCGCGTATTACAGCAAAACCTATGACAACGTTATTTCAATTGCTTCAACAGATTCAAATGATGCTTTGTCTTCATTCTCAAATTATGGTGATGGTGTGAACATTGCGGCTCCCGGACGCGATATTCTCAGCACTGTGCCGAACAATGGCTATCAGTCGTACAGCGGAACCTCGATGGCCACTCCACATGTGGCTGGTCTTGCGACTTTGGTTTGGAGCAAGCAGCCAAACCTGACATATCTGCAAGTGAAGGACGCACTGCTTACAACTGGTGATGCAATTCCCGCACTGATTGGAAAAGTAGACAGCGGTACACGCATCAATGCGCAAAAAGCCCTTGAAAAAGCAATGGCACCAACTCCTACTGCAGCACCCACAACGCCAGCACCAACACCCACTGCGGCACCCACAACGCCAGCACCAACACCCACTGCAGCACCCACAACGCCAGCACCAACACCCACTGTGGCTCCAACAACACCTGCACCAACACCCACTGCGGCACCCACAACACCTGCTCCAACACCGACTGCAGCTCCTACAACTCCTGCACCAACACCGACTGCGGCACCCACAACGCCTGCGCCGACAACCACCGCAGCTCCTACAACTCCTGCACCAACACCGACTCCGGCTCCTGGCTACAAAGCAGGCATCCGGTATTCCTACTTCACAACACCTGTGACATGGACCGACATTCCCAATTTCGATCGCATGGCACCTTTGAAGGCAGGCCTTCTGCAAAACTTCTCAATTGCACCGAGAACACAAACGACCAATTACGGCTTTAGTTTCAAAGGATTTGTTCAGGTATTGCGTGCCGGAACATTTACCTTCTACACCAACTCCGACGACGGCAGCAGACTCTGGATCAACGGAACTCTCGTTGTTGAAAATGGCGGAACTCACGGATGGCGGGAGCGCTCAGGCAGCATCAATCTTCCGGTGGGCTTCCATGAAATCAAGGTTAACTACTTCCAAGGGCAGCTGACGCAAGGACTCGAAGTTCACTATAAAGGGCCGGGAATTACAAAGCGGAAGATCCCGAACTCAGTGCTCTTCTACAACTGATTCGCTCCCCATCGAAAAAATAAAAAAAAGGCCCCGGACAGGTTTCTGCCCGGGGCTAAGTGCATGAGGCCAAGTTGAATCCGGATTTACAGAATCAACTTTGACTTTGACAGGAACCTAAGAATTTTTTGTCCAACAAGCCCCGTATTGTTTTCACAAAGTTCGTTCCGGGAATCTCTTCAACAACAAGAGCAACGTCGTCTTTGTTATAAAAGCTAAGCATGTTCCACGGCTTTGCGGGGAGCGCTTCGTGCGTTGGAGCGATTCCTAGTTCGGAGTCAACACCAACCACGGTACACTTCGATTGCTTTGCAACAGTCACCGACCCAGCTTTTGGCTCGGATGGCTTCACTTGAGTTGCCTGAGGATTGGCAGAACTTCCAACCGATGCATCTTTATTCCAATTTCCGACAACAATTTTCATGTCGATATTATTCAGGCTTTGAGTGATCGTTTTCTTCGTCGCAGCTTGTTCAAGCTGCTGGGTTTGAGCCTTGAATCCAGAAATTTCCGAAAATGTATCGAGGACAAGATGAAACACATCTTTTATCTTCGCATTGGGATTTCGAATACACCCGCCCGAAACACGACGCTCTTCCGGATTAGCCAACTCGAGAATCCATTCGGCAGCGTTACCGTGCACGCCATATTCCCCATGAAACCAAATCACGTATTTTCCAAGCGGGTTCTTGGCACCACACGGTCCGAAGAGATCAGGATTCTTTTTAAATATCTCTCTGCGCTCTGCCTCATTTGTTGCAACCTTGCCTGTTGCGGGATCTTTTGGAGAGCGTGGCAACCATTCCGGGCAAGCCTGCATATCTTCTACCGCGAAAATACCCGTAGGGGTTGATTGAGCGATTTTGTCGTGAAACTCACCCGACACATCCGCAGAGGCTATATTCCACTGATCAACTGCCTTGCCTGATTTGTACAACGTCACTCGATTTGATTTCAGATTGATTTGCAGAGCGAGTTTAGAACTCAATGCTTTTTGAACCGATACATCGTCCAGATTTGAACTCTGGAGCCATTGGGTTTCAGCATTTTGTTCAGATGGATTGCCCTGGCAGGCAACAAAACCAGCAAGAGCGAGCAGTGAAAGCCCAACTTGTGAAAGAACTGTGCGCGGTTTCCTGTGAATTTCGTTTTTCATTGAAAACGCTCCTGTTCTGGCTTTCCATGGTCACCAACGTGGGTGTCCTGGAAAGGACAGCAAAACAGAGGCCAAATCAAAACTCTTTGAAGTTAGAATCTTGGAAAAAGACAACCTGATCAAGGTTTTTACACTGCTCAAGAAGCGCTGAGCGCTTCAGAACCGATTTATTCACAACCGTTCCGGGATCCGGTGAAACGTACTGAACACGAAAATCATCAGTTCTTTCAATACATTCCCAAATAGCCCCAGCGCACATTGGACAAGGCTCGAGCGTGGTAATTAAGCGGCTACCTGCCGGCAAAGGTCGCTTCTCGCGCATCCACCACAGCTGGAGAAGATTCATTTCCGCGTGCTGGGTCCTGTTTCTTCCAGAGGTATTTATCGCACAGACCAAAAGTCGACCCTCACGCGAGAGTAACCAGCACTCAATCGAGCGATCGAGCTCAGGAAGAGAAAAAGCACTGCTTGAAGAATGCCCCCGGGAACGCGAAGTACGAGACACCGTAAGTGCATCAACCTCAATTGCATCTATTTTAAGCCTCATTCTGCGGAGAATGTCATCGGGTGGTGCTGGAAGTCGGGCCATCCTTTTTCCACAGACGACAATCATCCCACGACACATCTCAGTGGGTTCATAATTCATAAAAATCCGACTACGTAGGATGAAATGGGCCGAACCAGGAAGCAATTGCCAAATGCCCTCTATCAATGAGGTCACTGCTGATCTGGGCTCAAAGGCACTGCGGCTATATTGCGACCAATAAACTGTCCCATTCCATTCCAACCATGCCATCGCCAATGTCATTTGCTCATCAACCTACCTGTCTGAGTGCATAACTGATCGATGTTCTCAACACTTTTGTAGCTGCCAACAAGCTTCCGAGCACTCCTGCCACAAGAACAAGAGCCCCCGCTTCAAGAGCCATCCCAACCTGCAGCTCTATGAAGGTTTTGAACGAGCGAGTAATGCCTGGGCCCGGAGGCATAAAGAAGCCATCACGAAGCAACGTAGAGTTCAGCACAACCACGCTCAGAATTCCAAGTATTGCACCCAAACAAGCAGCGAATCCTCCTTCGATGCCAATGAGCAAGAGGATGTCTTTCTTCGATTCACCATTTGCCCTCAGCATGCCAATCTCCTGAGTGCGTTCAAGGATCGCAGACGTCGCCGTATTGAAAATACCTAGAATGACAACGAACAATATTATTGCCCGCACGATAGCATACTGAGCATTGAGAAAATCGACTGAATTCTGATAATAAATTTTATCCAAAATTTCGAAAGGAGTTGCCTCTAAGCCGGAAATTTTCTCTTCAATTTCTCTCTCAACTCTTGGCCAATCGTTATGATGACTCAGCCCAACAGAAATCTTTTCAACTCTGGAAGAATCGAGCAGACGCTGCGCTTCGGGGAGCTGAATCTGAAAAAATGCATCGTCGAGTTCGCGCGAACCAGTGTGAAAAATTCCGACGACATCGAAATCAGCACCATTGAGTGTTCCATGAATCGTATTCGAAAGAAGCGTAACGCGACTCCCAACCTTAACATCGAGTGAGTGAGCCAATCCTCGACCTAAAACAATACCATCAGCAGAATCGCGCAGAGCCGCACCTTCCACGATATTAATTGTATAAAAGAAATCGCTCTCGGAGCGGCCATCGATACCAACACCGCGCGAGCCGAGAGAACGAGTTCCATTAGAAACCAAAGCTGCAAATTCAACACGCGGAAAAACCTTCTCAACACCAGGAATCTTTAGCAAACTTTCAAGTACAGATTGCGGGTTTTCAATCCATGCCTCCCAGGGTTTTGCGAGCACTTTATCGCGATATCCGGCGGTATTGATTTGACCGTTTCCGTAGTGTGCATGAACGGCGTTATTGCGGTATTCATTGAGAAGTCCAGTATTAAATCCGCGAAAAAGAAATAAAGCGGCAGTACCCACGGCCACTGTCGCCAGAGTCACTGCAGTTCTTCGCTTGTTGCGCAACAAACTGCGCACTGCGACTGTTAACAGCATGTCACTTCTCCTCAATCATCTGTCCATCACGCAAACGAATCAGGCAATCGGCAAGCTTCATGGCTTGTGGATCATGACTCGCCATCACAACTGAACAGCCACGGTCACTACACAATCCGAGCAAAAGCTGAAGCACATCGGCCCCAGTTTTTGAATCAAGATTTGCTGTGGGCTCGTCAGCCAAAATGACCCGGGGCTGCTTTGCGAGCGCGCGAGCAATCGCAACTCGCTGCCTCTGCCCACCACTCATTTGACCAGGTCTTTTTCGAACGTGATCTCCGAGCCCTACCCACTCTAAAGCAGAGCGAACGAGTTCCTTCCGACTCTCTTTTACAATCCCCTGCCTCACCAAAAAATACTCAACATTCTCCTCAGCTGTTAGAACATCTATCAGATGAAAGCTTTGGAATACGAATCCAATCTCAAAGCGACGAATCCGATTGAGCTCATTCTCATTTAATTCGGCGGTTGAGCGACCCAAGTATTTAATCTCACCAGCCTGCATCGGCTCAATCAACCCGAGCAGATTCAACAGAGTTGATTTTCCCGAACCCGAGGCTCCGGCAAGACATGTGAACTTTCCAGAGTCGATCTCAAAACTCAGGTTTTTGAGTGCCTCAACTTTCACATCATCCATCATATAGGACAACGTAACATCTTTTCCCTGAAACAACTTATGCATGGGAAACCTCTCATGTTCACCCAGAAATTGGCTCAGATTCTTTCTCCTCGAACAAAATTCTGACCTCCCCACGCGCCGCGTCCATACGAACACGCATTCCTGTCTTGAGTCGACTCACGAGTCCACCACGAATGCCAACAATCGTTGGCAAGCCCAATTCGCGAGCAACCACTGCGGAGTGTGAAAGCAAACTGCCCCTTTCGATGAGCAAGCCGCTACATGCAGGATAAAGCGGAACCCACCCTGGGTCTGTGCGCTCAGTCACCAGGATTTCGCCATTCAATCCCTGAGCATCTGCCATGCTGTTCACAACGCGCACAACACCTTCGACAACACCAGGACAGCATGCAGTACCGAGAAGAACATTCGGGTCATCGGACATGGGAAGATCTTTTGCGAGAAGGTCGCTGCCGGCCAAGATGTCTGGCCAAATGAGCGATGCTCCGACCCCACCCCGTGTGGTAAAACGATCAGGCGGCGGAGGTGTATTTCGGTACTCCTCAAATTCTGCCTTGCGAATTTGCGCAACAGCTTTCAGTTGCAAACTTGTAGAGCGGCCTTCAACGTAAGAAATAATTT
This sequence comes from uncultured Silvanigrella sp., assembly GCA_903933385.1. Taxonomy (GTDB): domain Bacteria; phylum Bdellovibrionota_B; class Oligoflexia; order Silvanigrellales; family Silvanigrellaceae; genus RFOM01. The sequence goes on from CAIZJW010000120.1 coordinate 11,505, forward strand.
CATCAATTGTGAGATAAAAAACGTCAGACGCATCAGCCAGAACCCCAAGAGAGTGCAGATTTCGCCCAAACCCACGGAACAGATGACGAACAATTCCAAAAGACTTTGTGCGGTCGAATCTCAGATTTTCGCGATCTCGAACTGCACTGCGTGCATGCCTCAGAACAAAGCCAAAGAGCGGTTTTTTTACAAACCCAAAAATGCCACCCAATTTTTCTGATGTTAACGATTCAGCCTTCATCCGAATTTCCCGCTCGCGAGCTTCCATTGCATCAATGGAATAGCTTTTCATCCGCACGTAACTTCCAACAGCCTCGAGTGCGAAAGACGGATCATCATGGAGGTCTGGTTCTTCAAGCTTGAGTTCATTGACGCAACGAAATCCATAGAGATCCAAAAACTCTTTGAATTTGAGAAAGAGCTCTGGAAACACACCTCGCTCGAGCATTTCACTCCAAGCCGCTGAAGATGTTTTAGAGAGAAACCAACTGCGTCTGTTCTCCGGGCCATTGTCAATTTCACTGGCGATACGCATCAGCATACGGGTGGGCTCGGTGCTTTCAAGATCACCTTGCCCACAGAGCAGATCATTCTGAATGGTTGCAGACTCAGGACCAGATCCCAGCCAACGCGAAGTCATTGCCTTGAGCAATCCAAAAAACACCATGCAGCGCGTGTCATTGATGATAGGTGCTTGCCAGTGCTTAAGAACGCGCTCAGTCAGAGAATGATAATAGTCGACCTGCTCCTGCAGCGACATACGCGAAAAATTCTTATGTTTTCCCTCAACAACAATTGCATCGACCCGCTGTTCAAAAGAGGTAATCAAACTGCGAATGAAAAACAGGCGATAGAGAACGCTCAAAAGAAGTCGAAATCTAGCAAAAGCCGAATACTTTACAGGTGTGCGTGTAAAATCAAACAGCGCAGCTATTTCTGGCTTCAGACCCTGCTTCACTCCCATCATAGTTTCCATAAACGACTTACTCTGTGCCGTTCCAGGAAAGAGATAAAGCAGGCGATACCAATTGGCTAAATTGTAATAGACACGCCCACGGATGAGCCCAAGCATATTTCGGAAGGTTGCTTCATTTTGGGCAATGATTTTTTCGGGCACAAGCATGATTCGACAAAATTGGTAGTAAACTTCCTGATAACACCGACTCACATGGCTGAAAGTTAATGGTGTCGTGACACCGCAAAAACTTTCAATGATATTTGAGTTGTCCCACAGAATATAATCACCACCCACTATCTTCTCATCGAAGAGTGCGTCTGGCGGAAGAGTGGTGATGGGGCGCGCTTGGAGAAGCCAAACTTGTCCTGATGAAATCGCCCATTCAATATCTTGGGGACATGAAAATCTATTTTCAATTTCAAGCACAAGCTTAGAAAGCGCCTTAAGCTCTCCCTGACCAACACTCGCCGCATGCACTTTATCCTCGGGAACGGATACCTCAACAACTCCGCCACGAGATGAATTGCGCAGTGCGATTGGCTTTGCCACCAACTCCTCAAGAATGTCGAGAGTCTTTCTGTGAATCTTAAATTCATCGGCTGACAACAGCCCACTGACGAGACCTTCACCTTGCCCCCAAACACTGCTGATCAAAAGATGATCGCGATCCGAGGGATCGACCGCATTGCGTGAGAACGCTACACCAGCAGAATCTGCATCTACCATTCTCTGAATGACAACCCCGACCTTGATGCCAGAAACAGACAAGCCACGCTCACGTCGATAGGCCAATGCGCGCGCAGACCAACCCGAAGCCCAACATCGCACCACACTTTGCAATATTGCTTCCGGGCCCTTTTGAAACAAAAAGGTGGAAAATTGCCCGGCGAATGAATTCTCCACAGAGTCTTCATCGAGCCCGCTCGATCGAACAGCAACAAATCCCTGCAATAGACCATGACGTTCCAGCTCAGCTACCAACTCTTCACGGACTGAAAGGGGAATAGGGTGCGTTAGAAAAAGCTCCTCAATTGCGGTCTCAATGGCATCGAGAGGCTGACCTTCAATCTGCAACTCAATCTGCAATCGATTCTGGGAAAGAAATGAATCGAAAGCAGTTGCACTCAGGCACACCCATTCTGGAACAGGAAAATGACCCTGAGAGAGGCGAGCGAGATTGTATGCTTTCCCTCCACCAAGCCGTTTCACCTCATCTGGATTGGCAGATGGAGTGAGAACATATCTCTGAGTGTTTTCTGTCATGAACAATTCTCCAAATTCAGAATTTCAAAAGCAGAAGTAATCCCATCCAACCCGACGCAAGGAGCGACAGCGCAGCGAGTCCTTCAGACTGCTTGTGCCAGCCATCGCGCAGCGCATGAAGCGAAATAACGACACAGGTGGGAATCTGAAACAGCAACAATAGGCCAATCGATTTTATTTCACCGGATGAAAATACCGTTATAGTTAGAGCCGCAAGTTGAAAGAAAAGCGCAATCAAAGATGCTTTCCCGAGCCCATAGATCTGCCTATAGGTGAGCGCAGCTGGATGTGCATCTGGTTTGAGCTTTCGCGAAAATTCATACGAAATCGAGGCAAGCACGTTGATGAGAACATAACTCCAGGCAGCAGCATCCTTCGCGAAGCCTTGAGCAAAAAGAGTGACTCCAAACAGATAGAGAGGGACACCAACAATTTGATGTGAGAGAGCGTAAATGAGGGGATAACTCGACAATATCTGCCCCACGTAGAACTCTTTGTACATGAGCCAGAGATAAGCTGCTGAGCCAGCAAAAAGGAATCCAGAAAGCGGATTTCCGACCACTAGAATCAAAACAGCAAGAACAAACAGAACAGCCATCACAATTTTTACAGCAGTTCCCAATTCACTGGGAGATATGAGTCCGCGCGGAAGCGGCCGCGCGGGGTTTGCCAGTTTGTCTTTTTCAAAGTCTTTGAGTTCGTCCATCAGTCGCGCTTCAATCATGAATAGAACTGAAGCGAAAATAGCAAACAGTGAAACAATCCATTTATCAGATGCACGAACACAGAGTTGATTCAATGAAGCTGTGCACACAGGGCTCACCAGAGTGAAAATAAACCCACTCACGATCGGTCCTGAGGCCAAAATAATCAAAACAGGCAAAGGACTTCGCTCTTTAATAAATGTCCACCATCTGAGCATTCGCAGTCCTCGCTCCCAAGTCAATTGTCTATCAATTCGAGATTTGTGACGTCGATCGCGATATATCAACGATGTCCACACCAAAACCTTCTGACCCATCACTTCGCGCGCTGCAGCATCCACATTTCGCGCATCATCATCGGCAATGATGAGCGCCTCACCTAATCTGTCGCGGCGCACAAATGCACGAGTGTGTCCGATTTTTGCGTATAACTTTTGTTCCGAAAGAAAGTCTTCAAGGGACTGATCTTTTCGGCCCATATACCAAAAGCCCGACTCATCAGCGATAACCCGATCTCCAGTGCAATGCCAAAGCACTCCGCTTTCATCTCGTCGCTTGTGTTCAGCATTTTCTTCTGGGTTGCCGAGATACTCCGGACAAACATTGCGTCCTGAAACCCAGAGTGTTCCATTTGCATCGAACCTAGTTTCCAGCTCAGAAATTGGGTGTCCAATGTTCAGAGCATGAATGAACCCTTTCTGACGCGACCGCTCAACAGAGACGCGAGCATCGACAAATGAAATTGGTTCAACCTCGGTGCCGCCGTAGATCTGCCGGACCTGTGTTCTTGGAAGGGCCTTCAATGCGCGCTCAAAAAGATCACATTCAACAAGAGCACCACCCACGTTCACGCTTCTCAAACTCTGAAATGCAAAGTCGTGATCGAGCAGATGCTTTAGAAATGCTGGACCACAAGAAAGCGATTGTGGCCAATAATTTTTATCGAGACCCTTTATTCTATGGAGCGTGGTGGGCGACCAATTGGGCGGTACTAACAATGAACCTCGGCCTGTTCCCAGGTGAAACAGTGCGAGGTTGGGAAAAATTGTCAGGTCGGGGGCTGTGAAATTCTCATCGTCACCGTATTTCACGAGAATCTCGTGAAGATCCCAAAGATACGCGTGAGTTCGTACGACACCCTTTGGAGCTCCGGTTGTGCCGGTTGTAAAGGAAATAATCGCAGGAAGCTCTGGCTGAACGTTTACAACCCGTAGCTTAGAAGCGTCGCCAACCCTTTCAGAATTGAAAGAGATTGGTATAATTCTCATTTTTTTGAGAGCAGATATTCTTAGGCTCCAAAAGTGACCAAAGGTGTCTGCAAAAACCGCTTTAACGCTAATCAAATTGACCGCACGTTCGATATGTTTTGCTGGCATCCATGGCTCAATGAATACAATGCCAATTCCAAGTCCCATCAGGGCAAGGAGAGTTGCGTACAGGTCTGGCCCTGGCATTGCCATCACGAGAACTACATCACCAGCCGTGAGTCCCAGGGACTCGGCAGTTCCTTGCTGAACAGATGCCCTCTCTCCCATGTTACGGAAACTCACAATTCCACTGCGTGGCGACCACAGAGCGAGCTTTTCAGGATGAGCCTCTATCCGCTGCAAAGCTCGTATCGTGCAATTTCCACCTGGAGCTGGCACAGGTCCTCCGTTGAGCAAGAATCCGTGCACGAGGTTTCGGGCAATTATCTGAAAACTTTAAACTTCAACGTTTTTTTTGAAAATATACTTGGGCACCGAGAACAATCATCCGAAGAGCCGACAAATTGTTCCATGATGCAAGGATAAGACAATGACATTGCCGGAATTGAGAACAATCGCTGAAAACGCCCAAAAAGATGCCTACAGCATCGACCGTATCCAGTGGCATAAGAACGTAAATCAGTCGCTGTTCTTCTTCCCAGAGGTTCTCACGCCCCTCTATCACTGTTCCTCGTACAAAAGCATTCTCGACGAAGAAGATAGGCGTCTATACAATCAACTTTACGCGCAGTATATAAGTGAGCAATTTATTTTCCTCGAAGATCGCTTTTTATGCCGGGTTGTTGAGGGTCTCGTACCCTGGGCAGGAAAGGTTTCGTGGGACCTAAAGAAATGTCTTGAAATCTTTCTGGAAGAAGAAATCAAACACACAGAAATGTTTCGAAGGCTCAACAAAATCTGCAACCCAGAACGATACGAGAGTGAAGATTTTTATTTTTTGCGATTGAAAAGATACGAAGATCAGCTCATAAATGCGATGGCAAAAGCACCAAAAATTCTTAATTACTGGATCTGGATTGCGCTTCTCTTTGAAGAAAAAACGATTGACTGTTTTTCACATTACAGAGCACAACAGCGTGATCCGTTATCAACTAGGCTCGACCCTCTTCACTACCAAGTGCATCAATTTCACATGCTCGATGAAGCAAGACATGTGCAGATAGATGAGCACCTTTTGCGTTACATTTTTGATCGATCGAACCCACTCGTTCGACAGTTTAACATTGCACTCCTTAGAAAAACCATGGCCAACTATACAAATCCAAAGAGAGCAAACATTCTCATTGTCGAGGAACTTTGCAAAGCTCATCCACGATTGCGTTCCCAGGTCAACCGACTTTCTGATGAAGTACGCTCGCAGAAGGGCGAAAGTCCGTACCAGATGGCCCAGTATTCTCGGCGGAACTTTCCCAAA
>CAIZJW010000121.1 GCA_903933385.1 uncultured Silvanigrella sp.
GTTCCTCTCGATATCGGAACTGTTGTTGATCCAAAGCGTCCTGGATTGATGCAAACTGTACTTTCAAGCAATATCGATAGTCGATGCGGCAACTACCGTGATGCAAGAATAACACTCCGTTCTCGACAAAAAATCACTCTCGTTGGTCGATTCGTTTGCAGAAATGGTGCGCAAGCCAACGAGCAGGTCTGTTCGGCAGCCTCGTCGGACTTGCTCTCTCCGCAAAAAAGCACTCTCACGATCCCAATTATTGCAGACGAGGCAATACGAGCAACAGATATTGAAGCGAATGCAGAACTCTATTGAAGAGTCGCCAACCTAGCATTGCTTGCACATTCCACAAATGCCAGCATACTTCTTGTAACCTAATGTTCTGGATGACAGGGAGAATTGCATGCTGCGCTTTGCCGCACTGTTTTTGGGTTTAATTTCAACCACTGCGCTGTCCGAGACATGGAACATCGATCCTGCTCACTCGAGTATTGGATTCACCGTCAGACACCTTGTGACTCGTGTCAGCGGCTCTTTCAATGAATTTGAAGGATTTATTCAATTCGACGACAAGAAGCCTGAAACCAGCAAGGTCAACGTTACGGTCAAAACGGAAAGCATCTTTACTGCCAACAGCAAACGTGATGAGCACTTGCGCACAGCAGACTTCCTCGATGCAAAAAAACATCCGAACGCTGCATTCGAAAGCGCAAAGGTTATTTCGTTGGGTAAAGGACAATTCAAAATCGAAGGCACTCTCACATTGCGAGGCGTTAGTAAGCCAATTGCCCTCGATGTCGAATACCTTGGGAACGCAAAAGACCTTCTCGGCAATACCCGGGGAGGTTTTACTGCTAAAACAAAGCTGAGTCGTAAAGAATTTGGGCTGACCTGGAATCAGATCACGGAAGCAGGCAATGTGGTTGTGGGAGACGATGTTGAAATGACGCTCAATATAGCCGCCGTTGAGTCAAAACCACAAGAAGCAAAGAGAACAACCGGCGCAAACTGACTCGACGCGAGCATTTTTCAAAGGGCTTCCGCGATGCATGTTGCGGGAGCCCTTCTCTTTTTCCTTGTTGGCTTTTTGGCTCTTTTCATTGCAACAGGGCGCGGAGAAAATAGCTTGTTACCAGGAGCAACGCGGTGAAAAAGATCATTGAAAGAATAAAACATCACGCATCGGCAACTTCAACGATGCAGGCGCTTCCTTGGCTGCTTCTTACAGCTGCAATATTTCTTTTCATGCTCTTCATTGTCAATTTGCAGCAGCAAAACAATGTTGAAAGTATTTTACAACGCCTTAAGGACAAAAAAGAAATCATTGCACTCGATGAGTGGCAGGCACTCCCCTATCATTGCCCACACACATCGCAGTCACTCGAACACTGCGAACTCATCTCATCGACTGAAACAACCGTCACTTTCCCTCGATCCGATCACTTTTTTCCACTTCTACTCAAGGAGCGAGAAAAGAGCTTAAACAAAAAGAAATTACCCAACGCGGCACGATTGAAGTATCGCTTTAAAATCAATGAACTCGATTGGCTCAAAAATCCACAACGCACAAATACACTTCTTTTGAGCCTCGTGATTGCTCGCACGTCTCAGGATCTCATGTTCGTTTATACAGAGCCTGCAAGTGCAACGCAGCATGGTGGGCGTTTGGTCAACGTCATTGCCAACTTCGGAAAAGAAGATCTTCTTCAGTCAGCCGAAATCAACATTGATATCATCGCCCCATCGTATGAGCGTCAATTCGGACCACAAACTCTCCCTATTGCGCTGATGACTCCGAGCAGAACCACTCCCTATTTGAATCTGCTTCACCAGATGCAGTCTTCAAGCCTACCAGCAACACTGCTCGCATTGATGCTTCCGGTTTTGGCAGCTGCCATGGCGGTCATACTCGACGGCAGCAAAGTTATGTTTCACATCAGCGGCTATGCATTTTTGCGCGGACTACAAGCTCTCCTTGCGCAAACACTCAATTCACTCGATGGCCGTGGTTTCAATGTGCTCGGTTTGCCAATCTCATGGACCTCCTTGCGAATCGTGTTCTTCATCAACATTATCTTTGCAACGATGTGGCTGGCTTATGTCATTGCGGAACTTGTTGTAGAGCCAAAATCAAAATTGACTCGCCAAAAAAATAAGCTCATTTTCTCAACTCTCTGCGCAACGACTTTTCTCATCTTCGGTCTTTCCTCTGTTGCAGGAAAAACTCCTATTTACCAAATGGAACGGTTGAGTGATCTTGTGATTGGCGCTGCAACGTTCTTTGCTGCTAGCCACTCTCTCTTTGTGCATTTTAAAAAGAGACCATCTCAAGAGACACTTGGATTAACGTTCACTCCCGATGCGCAGCAGAATTTATTCAACCCAGTTCACTTTTTTGCCTTCCGAAGCTTGCTTGTCACCTCAACAACACTCCTGATGGCATTTGCCTCAATTCGTGATTTGAGCTCGGGCTCTTCGGGAACAATGGTCTATGATCCACTCGATTGGAAACAGATTATTCTCGTTCCAATACTACTCTTATGCGCAGTACTCGGAGTGGGAAGCGTCACTCAGAAGATGAACGAGTACGCACGTATCATGCGGCGCAGGGTTGAACAGTTGATGATAGGCAGCCGCACTCTTGCAAGCTCCAAACACCATATAGAAGCCGTTTTGGCTGCACTCAAAATACTCGGAAAAGAGATAACGCCGCTCGCAAAATCAAAGATTGAAATCATTCTTCCCGCTGAAGACTCAAGAAAAATGACAATCTACACTCTCGACATGGAAGATTGCGAATCTCCAGAAAAATTAGATACTCCCGTTGAACGCGAAGGAACTCATCCACTTCCCGACGATTATATAACGCTCATTTCTGATCGAATTCTAACCATACAACTTTTCCAAGAATCACGATGGCTTGGCACAGTAACACTCGCTTGTATTTCGCCTCTTTTCCTGACTCACGAAGAAGAACACTTCATTAAAGTTGCACAACAAACCCTCTGTCTAACTCTCGACAACCTCTCGGCAATCAATGAGCTTCGCAAGACCGACAAACTCAAAGATGATTTTCTTGCCAACACATCTCACGAGCTAAGAACCCCATTGCATGGAATTGTCGGGATTGCTGAAACACTCCTCTCAGGCTCAGAAGGCGGGATTTCTGGAAAAATCCGCGAAAACATGAGCCTTATAGCAATATCGGGACGACGTTTGACAAACCTGGTGAATGACCTGCTCGACTTTTCTCAAATCAAAAAACGTGATCTGAAACTGAGAATCAGCGAAGTTGAAATTCGTCCCATGGTGCAGCTCGTGCTCGCATTGAGCAAACCATTGCTCGGCGGAAAACCAGTTGAACTGCAAAACAATGTTGAGCCGAATGTTCCATTAGTTGCTTGCGATGAAGAAAGATTGCAGCAAATTCTCCAAAATCTCATTGGAAATGCAATTAAGTTTACGAATTCAGGCCGCGTGACCATATCTGCCCAACTTGAGGGACGATTTGTAAAAATTTCCGTCAAAGATACAGGGATAGGAATCCACCCCTCAAAAAAACAACGCATCTTTAACTCATTTGAACAAGCTGATGGCGCAATCAATCGAATCTACGGAGGCACCGGATTAGGCCTCACAATCACCAAACAGCTCGTGGAAATGCATGGTGGAAATATTCAGGTTGATTCACAACTCGACGCGGGCTCAGAGTTCTTCTTCACACTTCCAGCTGCTCAGATGAACGACGCAACGTTCAGAAGTGGCACACACGAGAACGCATCCTTCCAAAAACAAAACCGGCCTGCTCTTCTTGAGAATCAGCAACAGTGGTGGGAGGTCACCGACCAGAAAAAGAGTGAGACGACTTCCGTCACAGATAACACACTTCGAGGTTCAGGTTACAGAGTCCTTATTATGGATGATGATTCCATCAATCGAAAAGTTCTTGAAAATCAACTCCAGAATGAGAACTACCAGATTCAACTTGCAGAAGACGGAATTATTGGACTGCAAATGTTGAAAAACTCAAAGCCAGACATCGTTCTTCTCGATCTCATGATGCCACGTATGTCCGGACTCGATGTCCTCGCAGAGATAAGAAAAACATTTAAATCCGCTGATCTCCCAGTTATTATTCTCACTGCTAAAAATCAAATTAACGACCTCGTTTCCTGTTTTCATGCAGGCGCCAACGACTTTCTCATGAAGCCATTTTCTCAATCAGAGCTCCTTGCAAGAATGCGCAACCATCTCCAGATCAGCAAAGTTCATGGAGCCTATAGCCGATTTATACCTCAGGATTTTCTCCAATTACTCGGACGCGAGAGTATTGTTGATGTTCGGTTGGGTGATCAGGTTTTACGTGAGATGGCTGTTATGTTCCTCGACATTAGGCAATTCTCTAAGCTCTCCGAGGGCCTAACACCAAAAGAAAACTTCGACTTCCTCAACGAGTATTTTGCAACGGTCAATCCCATCATTCGCAATCACTGCGGATTTATCGACAAATATATTGGTGATGCGGTTATGGCTTTGTTCGCGAATCGCCCCGATGACGCCCTCCTCGCCGGCGTTGATTTGCTTAAAGAGCTTGAGAACTACAACAACCGCAGAAAGAGTTCATTTCGAAATCCTCTCAATATCGGCATTGGAGTTCACTTCGGCCCCTTGATGCTTGGAACTTTAGGCAACGAGGAGCGTATGGAAGGAACTGTGATTGCAGAAAGCGTGAATCTTGCTTCCCGTCTCGAATCAATCACAAAAACTTTTTCAGTTGGCCTCGTGACGAGCCACGATTCCATCATCATGACCCAAAACCCCAAACACTTTGACTTTCGCTCACTCGGACGTGTTCGCCCTCCCGGGCTCACGCGAGCTCTGAACATCGTGGAAGTTTTCAATTCAGATTCGCCACACATGCGAGAGCTAAAACGCAAAACCCTTGAACGACATGAAAAATCTTTGCAAGCTTTTCAGGCATCACACTGGGACACTGCGATAGAAGGCTGGAAAAAAATCCTCGATGACAACCCGGCAGACCGTGTTGCCGCCCTTTATCTCGACAGAGCAGTTCGCAACAAACAAACCCCCCCCTCCGAAGATTGGGATGGAGTCTTTGATCTGCGAGGGCGTTGATCTACAATTGATCAATTAACTCTTCCAAGCACTCTATTAGAGGAGATCTGCTGGTGAGAAACTTTGGTTACAGCATTGCCTTGCTCGCACTTGCACTACAAACACAAGAAGTACACGCTGCTGAGTGCTCATCGCTCTCTGGCCAGGCCATCAACAA
>CAIZJW010000122.1 GCA_903933385.1 uncultured Silvanigrella sp.
CGATCCTGAATATGCAACTGTCGTGTATCGTATGTGCAGAGAATATTTTTCTGAAAAACAATTTTTATTCTTTGTCGATAAATGCGATCGGGGGATATTGCGAGCGCAAATGATCGCCGACTCGCGCCAGGAACGACAAATCAACACAAGCCCGCGGAGCCGTCAGAACTCAAGCGGCAATACAACGAGTGGAAATAACCATAGTACGAAAACTGAGATCATGCGCCACAGAGTTGAACTCGACTCTCTTTTGCAGGTGTTCTTGAATTTGAGTTCCCTCAATGAAAAGGAACCACTGTTTGATGCGGTGCTCGATGCTATGTGCAATTGTACCGGTGTGGAATACGGAATTTTGATGATCTATGAAAATGGGGAACTGAAACCGGTACGAGCGCGCGGGAGTAACATTAACGACCTCGCCGCTGGACTCAATCCTGCACTTGGCATTGACAAATGGTTTCTTGAAAAGTGCGCTCAGGAAGGGAAACGTGAACCACGCATCCGACCTTCGGCTTGGCGCACACCCCATCCCGCCTGCGACGGTTCGGCAATGATCGTTCCTCTTCCATTTAAGGAAAAAATCTACGGATATTGCTACTTGGCAAACGCGGAAGTGAGTGACTTTTTCGATGCCAGGTCGCAGCGGGTTGTAACACCATTGGCAGCTCAGGCAGCCATCGCATACCAGAATTTTATTTTGGCTATTTCGAAAGAAGAAAAAGCAAGAATGGATGCCGAGCTTTCAGCAGCGCGAGCTGTACAAGACGCTCTTCTCCCAAATCCAATCGAAGTTCCAACTGCGCACATTTCATATTTCTACGAGCCTGCCTCACAAACCGGGGGCGATTGGTTCCATCATCATTACGACAAAAATCATCATCGCCTTTATGCTTTTGTTGGTGACGTTACGGGCCATGGACTTCCATCGGCACTGCTTACAGCAGTTGTCAGCGGCGCAATTCAGTCGCATCTGAAAAAAGAATTCGACAAATCTGAAAAGGGAAACATGAGCATTGAAGAGAGCCTGAGAGAACTCTCGGAAATTGCCAATTTCGCAGTTTTCTCGGCAGGCACTCGCAGCAATCGATTTATGACCATGTGTTTTGCATGCCTAGACCTCGACTCTGGAGAACTGGGAATTGTGAGCGCAGGACACACACCTCCCTATATTTTCAATGATAAAGACAAACGTGTGAGTACCCTACCCTGCAGTGGTTCGCTGCTTGGATTCTCTGAAATTGCATCCTTTGGATATGCAAGCCAAACCTTACTACCTGGGGATTCAGTGTTCTTGTACACCGATGGGCTGCTTGAGAATGTTAACAATGGCCAACCTATTTTGAGCTCCAGATCTCTGCGCAAAACGATTCAGACGAATCAGGCTCCCAAGATCTGTATCGAAGAACTCTCCAAACTTGTTCTTGGGGCGGCGCGCGAACAGGCTCTTGATGATGACGTCACAGTGTACATGTTTCGCTGGTCAGGGCAGCAAGAAATTGAATTAGCCAACGCTGTTTAAGGCACGGGAATTTGCTTGCGTAAATTCTTGATTGACCACAATTGAATACGCGAGAGAACCAAATTCACAATAAAAGGAGGGAGTTTACCTCCTGGTTCCACGTACATTTCAATACTCAAATCGACCTTCTTTTCTTCGGCAGGAATAACCTTCCATAAACTTTCAAAGCGCGTGACACGCACATTTTCCTTGTTCACTGGAAGCGAGGAATCGGCATGCGTGAGCCGTGCAGTGATCTCATTCAAAGCAACATCGCGCGATATCTCAACCCGACTCACCAATTCACGATTCTCGAAGGGCCATGGAATCTTGAAGACGCCTAGAAAAATGAAATCGAATGGATTGCTCCGATTTACAATTTCACTCTCAAGTGTGCCGTAAACCCATTTTTTGTAGTTGGGCGGCTCGCTGAAGAATGGCAAAAAATCTTCGACTTTGCCTGCAAGCCGCGCTTCGGCGCGAACTTCTTCGTACGCACTTCCTTGACGCAAGCGCTTAAAGACACGAATTCCCTCGTCGTGAATTGTTTCCTTCCATGGGCCCTGTGCGTGCGAGGGGCTCGCACAAAAAGCGCTCACTCCAAAAGAGAAAACTCCCAACAAAGGAATTCTTTGATTGAACGCACTCATGCGCCTGCTGTCCCTTGAGTTTTTGCCCAAGTGTCGCGCAGGGTGATAATACGATTAAAAACAGGACGTGTTTGCGTTGCAGAATGCAAATCGACACAGAAGTAACCAACTCTTTCAAACTGGTATCGAGTCATCGCGGGCGCAGTTTTTAGACTCGATTCAACAAGGCAATGCTCCACAACCTCAAGACTCTTTGGATTTAAGGTTGCTTTCCAGTCGTCAATGTCGGCCGGATTGGGAACGGTAAAAAGGCGATCATACAAACGCACAGTTGCAGGAAATGAATGCTTCTCGCTGACCCAATGAATGGTTCCCTTCACCTTACGATTGGACCCAGACATTCCAGTGCGAGTCTCGGGATCGAGGGTGCAATGCAGAGCAGTGACCTGACCTGCAGAGTTCTTGATGACCTCTTCGCATTTGATGATGCCCACGTGACGTAGACGCACTTCTCCGCCAGGAACAAGGCGATGGAATCCCTTTGGAGGAACCTCCATAAAGTCATCTTGCTCTATATACACGACCCTAGAAAATCCAACTTTTCTTGAGCCCATTTCGGGCTTTTTGGGGTGCCAAGAGCAATCAATCCACTCTTCATGGCCTTCGGAAACATTCGTCAAAACGAGCTTTAGAGGTTGAATTACCGCCATTGCTCGTGCACAATTCACATCGAGATCTTCACGCACAGTGCTTTCAAAAAGCTCAATTTCTATTGTGGTATTTTTCTTCGTGACGCCAACGCGTTCCGCAAAATTACGGATCGCCTCAGAAGTAATTCCCCGTCTACGTATACCTGAAATTGTGGGCATACGTGGATCATCCCAGCTCTCGACATGCTTGCCTTCTACAAGTTCAAGAAGTCGACGCTTACTCATCATCGTAAATTCTAGATTGAGACGTGCAAATTCAATTTGCTGCGGGTGGCAGGGAGTTTTAAGAGTTTCGAGAATCCAATCGTACAGCGGACGGTGATCTTCAAATTCCAA
>CAIZJW010000123.1 GCA_903933385.1 uncultured Silvanigrella sp.
GAACCCACTGGCTCGATAATACGACTGACAGTGCGTTTCACATCGAAGTTTAGAGTCTCCATCGATTGCTTGTTATTGCTGGAACTCCCACCAGCGGCCTGATCTTCCTTTTCGCCTGGCAGGTTGCTCTTAGCTCCGGGAACGCCTGTCGGGTTTAAACCTTGGCCCTGTGACGACTGCTCGTTTTTCTGAGAACCTAAAACAACTGTTCTCTCAGGATCAACATCCTGAACAGTGGTTTCAATTTTCTTGAAGTCAACCTCAGCCTGAACTTTAGCCACAACCTTGTTGTGACCCACGACACGTCCAAGGATCTCGCGGATACTTGTTTCGAACTCACGTTCAACTCTTTTTTGATATTCTCGTTGAGCGCTTGTGACCTTATCCAGGCCGCCATCATCTTCGTCAGGCTTCGTGAGCATATTGCCCGCTTCATCGACAATCGCGATGCTATTTGGCTCAAGACCCTCAACGGCCCTGGCTACGAGATGAAGTATACCTTGCACTTGTTTTTGAGTGAGCTGTTTGCCAGGCTTCATCCTGAGCATGATGCTTGCTGTTGTGGGTTTCTTATCCTGCTGAAATATTGCAGGGTCAGGAATTACAATGTGAACCCGGCTCGATTCAACCGGATCGAGTTTGTTAATGCTGCGCGAGAGTTCACCCTGAATTGCTCTTAGCTTGCTGACGCGCTGATCGAAGTCTGTCATACCGAAAGATCGATCATCAAACTTTTCCCAACCAACCGAGACTCCATTACTGGGGAGTCCTTCTTGGGCTAAAATCATTCGATACTCATTCATTTTTTCTTCGGGAAAGAGAAGAGTTTCGCCCTCAACTTTAAAATCAGCGACATTTTGCTTTTTGAACAATGCCAAAACGGCTGTTCTGTCTTCGTGAGACAGATTCGTGTAAGCCACCTCAAATGACTGAGTAGGCCGATAAAAACTCAGCGCTAGCAAAACCGCTAAAACTGAGGCAACAGCAACTCCAAGAGCAATTTTTCGCCCCGGTGTCAGTCCCTTGTAAAAGACTGCCGACTGCGAACGAAACTGATCGAAAAATGTTCTCATTCTTTCAAACATTGTTCATGCACTCGCTTGCTGACTACATTCGTGTTGCTTCATGACTCTGTGAATTCAAAATTCAAAAGCAAATCATACCTGCATACGCATCACGTCTTGATAGGCTTCTATCGCCTTATTGCGCAGCTGAACCATCATATTAAATCCGAGCTCAGCTTTCGTAACAGAAAGCATTGTTTGATGAATATTGCTCGATTTGCCTGTCGCAAGATCCATACTTGCCTTATCACTCTCACGCATACCCTTATTCACATCCGCAATGCCTTCCTTGAGGAGTTCAAGAAATTGCGAATTACCTTCACCACCGATGCCAGCAGGCTTATTCTTAGATGTGCCTAAACCACCCATCGAGCGCAGGTCGGAGTCAATTGAACCCAAATCCATCGGTTTGGCCGTTGCACTGCGAATCATAGTGTCCTACCTCAATCAGCCGCGGCCGATATTGATGGCCGTGTTGGCCATTTGTTTTGTTGCATTCAGTGCTGTTGTGTTCGCTTCAAACGAACGGTTCGAGGTGATCATGTTCACCATCTCTTCCATGACCGAGATATTAGGCATGGCAACCATTCCTGTTTCTTTATCAGCATCCGGATGGCCGGGATTGTAAACCATCTTGGGAGCCTTCTGGTCCTCGACAATTCCATCAACCTTCACCTCTTTGAGATTTGGATCGAAGGCTTGTCGCATCAGATTGTCGAAAGTCACACCCGTATCACGAGCAGTGAAAACAACATCTTTTCTTTTGTACGGACCACCCTCTTCGGTCCGGGTTGTGTTCGCATTTGCTAGGTTGGAGGAAATGACGTTCATGCGGACGCGTTCAGCCGCTAATGCAGAGGAACTTATCTTAAGACCATCAAGAAAACTCATATTTTATTACCTCCCGCCGTTGATTCCATATCGCAACATGCCAAGACGACGGTTGAGGATCTCAACCGTCGCCCTGTAAAGCGTCTGGTTCCAAGCCAAGTCGGCCATCTCAGAATCCATATCGACGGTATTCCCGTCGTTTCCTATGCTTTCGGTCGGTTTCACATGCAGGTCGCCACGGAGATCACCGTTGGCGGTCAAGCCCTGATGTTTGAAATGACGTTCATCTGTGGCTTGAATAGCCATGCCACCGTCGTTTCCCACTGCCGCGCGAAGCTGTTCTTCGAATTCGTAACCCAACGACCGGTAACCAGGAGTCTGCGCGTTCGAGATATTACTCGTAATGACATTTTGCTTGATGAGGCGCTGATTTAAGCTCTCCTCAAGCACGCTGTCAGTTTTCGCGAAAACCTGGTTACTGGTAACTTTCATACGTTTTTACCTTCAACCTCGTATCCGCACTCGACGAGTTCGTTGAGCTTGTAGCGCAATGCGCGCAACGAGATACCCAACGCTTTTGCCGTGTGTGTTCGGTTTCCGTTCATACGGCGCAAAGTTTGCAGGATCAGACGCTGCTCAAGCTCACGCAGGGTGATTTGGGGAAGCGCATCACTCATGGCAACTTCTGTGCGGCTATTGGCTTTCATTAGGTGCAGTTCTTCAACGCTGATATAATCGCGCGTTGCTAGCAACACCGAACGTTGAACCACGTTACGCAATTCGCGCACGTTTCCTGGCCATGTATAAGTTCTCAATGCCTGCTTCGCTGTTGGCGAGAGCTGAACATTCTTAGAGAACTGCATGTTGTACTCACGCAGAAAGATTTCTGAATAGAAATCAACGTCAACGGTTCGCGTGCGCAGTGGCTCTATATCAAGCTGAATAACATGAAGCTTAAAATAGAGGTCGTTGCGGAAGCGCTGAGCATTCACTTCGTCATTGATATTTTTGTGTGTACAGGCAATGACGCGAGCATCGGCCGCAGTTCCTCGACGAACAACTCCCTTGTTTACATCTTGTTCCTTGAGGATACGAAGAAGTTTGAGTTGGAGTTGAGGATCGAGCTCAGTAATTTCATCAAGCATCAAAGTCCCGGTTTCAGGAGTGCGCGGCATGCCGTACTCATTGCCACCACGATTTCCTGCGAAAATTTCCATCTCAAAAAAATTCTGAGGGATATTTGAACAGCTCGCAACCACAAAGCGACCCCGATCGCGACCACCAGCAATGTGGATGGATTTTGCGAGGGTTTCTTTGCCAGTTCCGCTCTCGCCAGTGATGAGCACAGGAACCTTGGTTGGCGCTACAGTGCGCGCAACTTCAAGAATCTTGTACATCTTCTCATCACGCGTTGGAAAATGACGGAGCATTTCCTCCTCAGTGATGCGGCCTTCAACATTGGCAAAAGCCGGGTTGTTGCCACCAACGCCGCGACCGTTCTCAAGAACATTCGCTCCGTTGAAATTTGGGTTCTCAAGGTCAAACAACCCCAATGGCCTAGCTTCGCTCATGTGATCTCCCTCCAATTTTGTTGGCATTAGCGAATTCTTTCCAGTCTCTCGCTCGCGAGAGACGAGAATTTTTTATCGGCGGTATCAGCTGCAGAGAGTTGCCAGGCAGTCTTGGCCTTTTCGACCATTCCCGCCCGAGCGTACATAAGTCCTGCCTTGTAGGAGGCCTCTGCTTTCTTTGTTGTTTGACCTAAATTTGCGACAGCCAGATAAACGTCACCAGATTTTGCAAGACGTCCGTTGCCACGGAGATCGTCAGCGTATTGCATGAGTGACGTTTCGATTTGCCTTGTGTCTGCATCGTTGCGGGGCGTAGTGGTCATAAGGGTTTCGAAGACTTTATCGGCATCATCACGGCCACGCGCAGCAACAGCGAGAGAAGCGAGCATGCCAACATCACGTTCAACATATCTACCGAACTTGAGTTCATCGATGAGAATGAGTTGAGCTGTTTTTGATGAGTAAGGAGCGCGCGATGCTTCGCGCAGAGCTGCGGTTGCGCGATCGGTCAGTCCATTGTTCTTTCGATTGTCACTCACAAACAATCTCTTTAACACTGACTCGGCTTTGTCCTGTTGCTTTTGCTTCAGATGAAGTTGAGCAAGAAGTGCAAATGATTCTGTGCGCTTCGTTTCATCGGATGTTGAACTTGAGAAAACCTGCAGCAGGTTGAGTGCGCGCTTTGTGTCGCCGACAGACAACCAACCTTCCACGCGGGCCATCAACAGATTTGGATCACGCAAGGTAAAATCCAGAAGTCCTGGCCTCGCATTTTTTTCGAAATCTGCGAGAGCGGGATAGTCTTTCTTTTTCGAGTACTCGTCGAGCACGAATCGCACTCTGTTTGCAAGCTCGGCTTCCAGCACCGGAGTCCGTGGATCATTCGGGTATCGAGTTCGGAAACGCTGCAGTGCAGCATCAGCACTCACTACGTCTGTTTGACTCACGGCGAATTTTGTCTGCACATATGCGCAACTTTGGCGAATTTGCTCAGAAACAAAGTTACCATTGAGACAGTTTTGTAGTGCAGCCTGATGTGCACGTGCCGATTCTGGCCTCGTTGGCATTAACGGTTCAAGCAAGCGAAGGGCTGCCCCAATGCGCGCCGCCCATGGTGCGCGGTCGTTGATGGCGATTTCTGTGTACTGATCGTTGAATTCGCCAGGGGTTTTCTCAGCTGAACGAGCCGACTTCAACTCAACTAAGCGCAGCTGCGCCAGCGACCCTGTTTCTTGTCCAGAAAAGCGGCTTTGAAGTGTCTGAAAATAGTCACTCGCAAGATCGGCTTTATCAGCAAGATATGCCGATTCTCCTGCCATCCACAGGAGCCTTGGGCTGTCCTGGAAGCGTCTTGCATTTAAAGTCGCAAGTCGACGGAAAAGCGCAATAGCCTGTTGCGTTGAACCTGAACGATAGAGTCCTGTTGCAAGCTTCTCAATTGCATCAAATTCTGAAATTCCGCCTACGTCAGCCCCAGCTCGACGCTCTAAAGCTACGAGAGCTTCTGGTGTCACAGGTGAGAGCGCTTCCAATCGAACCAGCTTTGAACCTACGTTTGCACCTGACGCTGCAAGAACGCCTTGCGAACTTGTTGCGGCGGGAAGTTTGGTTGGAATCACATCATCGGGCAAGTCGATCTCAACTGGTTTAATTCCCACTTGAGCAATCGACTTTGCAGGAGATTGAATCTGAGCTGACGCAAGGTCGCGACTTTTACCAGAGGCGTCGTCTTGCCACGCCCACTCCTGCTCGAGGCTTTTTGGTTCTGTGGGCTCGGTTCTCCAGATGTCCACGACAATGCGCCATGGATTCTCCTGATGGGCAACAAACCAAGCGACCGGTGCGTTCTTCAACTGGAACGAAAGAACGACTTCATTGTTTTTCTCTTCAACCATAGCGCGATGAATGAATCGAGTGTCGTAATAGCGACTCACATCGAATTCGGATGCTCTGGCAGGAGAAATTCGCACTTCAAGCGAACGCGATTCACGCAGATAGCGAGTTGCAAAACGTCGTGGAACCTGCAATTCGAATGACGCGCGATAGCTATCCTTGCCAGGTACGAATTGTTCAGGGCTGCTCGAATTACCGTCGGTCTTTCCGCCGCCAAAAGCCATTGCCGCTGGCACAAGGGCGCCGAGCAGCAAAATTTGGCTGTACTTTTTGGTGCGGTTGAACACGCTGACCTCCGAGTGAAAAGGCGCTGCAATTCACAGCGAGACCCTCACAATTCCGAGATTAGCGCAGCCCAAAAAATTAAGTTCTGTCTGGTTTTTGACCTGATAAGCCTTTTGACACAAACAAAACTGCCGCTTTTTTTTCTCCAATCATTCTCGGAGGCAAAATTTCGACACCATCAGTTTTTCCGACACTTGCTGGTTTTTTTGACGTGTTATTTCCATGACAAATCGTCATTTTTAAAACCTTTTGACAATTCTACACAACTGGGAGGACTCATTGGTTCGCAATCACGTTCAATTTGTCCGCCTCCAACAGCAAAAGTCGCAACCACCTGATTTCCATTCCAGTCAGTGTTAATTCGAGAATATTTTGCAAGCGACCAGAAATCTCTCAACAGAGTCAGGTCACTCCAGCCTACAGTCACACCAAAGTAACCATGCCAGGCCTTCACATTTCCACATGTTCTCTGCGACACACACAGCTTGTTGTCAGAATGCTCCATGAAGTGAAGCGTGGTGGGCTTCGCCCCAAGGCTGCTTGAACCATCAGATTCGCATGGAATAATTGCGGTTACTTTTCTATTTTCAGATCCTTTTGCGGATGAACTAGCCGCAGCTGATTCATCTACAAAATGCAGAAGCAAGTCTTTACAAGTTTCTTCCGCTCTCGCTTCGACAACTGCCGATGCAGAAAGAATTGCAAGAGCCGCGCCGATTAGGTTCCTCTTCATCGTTGTTCTCCTTCTTGCAACTCAACCGAATCGCGGAATTCGTCGCAACTAATCGAGAAAGATTGTGTTTGGGTACCTAGCTTAAATCTGATTGCAGTCCATCCAATTGGAAAAGGAAAGCTGTTGAGCAAAAACGAAAACGCCTTTTTTTTGTCAGTGCAATACCGCCGTTTGCAACTGCCAGCTGGAATCGTCTTGGGGTAATCGTTAACAACTAGCGTGGGCTCAAAATCACCCTGCCTATTGCCAACATCCCTAAGGCACAGGTCAATAATCGTTAGACCAGCGTGAGTTCCCCAGGCTGGCATTTTTCGCAAGGTCACCCAAGCCGATTGCCCCGAAGACGAACCACTCTGATCAGTGCAAGTTAGAACCGGTACCGGAGCTGATACATGGTGCTCACAGTTGAAGACATCTGCTGATGCCCGGGAGACCATGCTCGGAAGAAAAGAAACCGAAATCATCGACCAGGCTGTAACTACAATCGAATGCCTCTTCATCACAAGCCTCCCCGGATTGTGTCTTTGGAACAACAGACGTCAGAATAGATATTGATGCCTCGAACACAAGGCGATATTTTTACAAGGCGATCACAGTTGATTCGTGACTTTTGGAAAAGATTTTTGTGCCCCTCGCGAGCGCAGCTGAATTTCGTCAACTTTTCGGGACTGTTTTTCCACGCTCAGTGCCTTTCGATTTTCTCCAGGGGAAGTACAATTCGCCTTTCTGACTGCGGATTGAGGGAGCGACACTTCGAATGTTCAAACCAATTTCAACACTTGTTTTTTGGATCGTATTCATGGGGAGCGGCTTGGTAATGCAGGTCGCCCTCGGCATGAGTTGGGTGTTGGCAGGAAATCTCGACACACGACAGAAATTGGCACAGCGCCAGCGGCTTTTGTGGTCAGCCATGAATCTAAATTGGTTTTTCGGCGTCCCTCCTTTAAGTGACATCCGCTCGAGCACCTCTGAACTTCCAGGTCAGTTCATTTTGGTGAGCAATCATAGAAGCAACCTCGACCCTCTCTTCGTTTTCGTCGTTGGACGCCCTTTGTTCTTTCTCTCAAAGAAGTCAGTTCTAAAGACCCCTATCATTGGCTGGTGGATGAGGCTCTGCGGAGATGTGCCTGTTGAACGTGGAGAAAAAGCAAGCCGTGAAAAGAGTCTTGCAGCAATGCGCGAGCGTCTGCAGCGCGGCGATTCGCTCCTCATCTTTCCCGAGGGAACGAGACAAACCGACCCTCAAGTAGAACTTGGAGCCTTCAAAGACGGTGCGTTCAACTTAGCGTCTCAAACGGGAGTGCCCATTGTTCTGCTGGTGCTCAACAATTCCGATAAAGTCTGGGAAAAAGGCAGTCTCTTTCTGAAACTCCAACCTCTGCGATACCAAATTTCATCTCCTATAGTCTCAAGCGGACGCAGCGCAGAGTCTTTAAAGGCTGAATCTATTGAGAAGATGAAAGAAATGGTTCAATCTCTCCGGGTCTGATTTCACTCCAGGAGTATTAAGATGGAATACAGAAAACTCGGCCGTTCTGGCCTCATGGTGAGTTCGTTGTCCTATGGTTCTTGGATCACCCTCGATTCCCAATCAGCAACAACTCAAAAGCTGTGTATGCACAGCGCCTATGATGCTGGAGTCAATTTCTTCGATAATGCCGAAGCCTACTCGAACGGTGAATCAGAAGTCGTGATGGGGCAAATACTCAAAGAGGCAAATTGGTCTCGTGATAGCTTTATAGTCTCAAGCAAAGTTTTTTGGGGTGGTGATAAGCCAACGCAAAAAGGTTTGTCGCGAAAGCATCTTGTTGATGCCTGTCATGCAGCGCTCAAGCGTTTGCAACTCGATTACATCGACATGTTTTTCTGCCATCGGCCTGATGCCCAGACCCCCGTTGAGGAAACAGTTCGAACCATGAACGACCTCATTCAACAGGGTAAAATTCTCTATTGGGGAACAAGTGAGTGGCCAGCCGATCTCATCACCCAGGCACATGCTGCGGCCCGCGAAAACAGGCTCATAGGCCCCACTATGGAGCAGCCCCAGTACAACATGCTTAACCGGGAAAAAGTTGAGAAAGAATACCTGCGACTCTTTCGTGATTTTGGCATGGGAACCACAGTTTGGTCGCCATTGGCTTCGGGAATTCTCACCGGCAAATACATGAATGGCATTCCCGAGGGGAGCCGGTTTTCAAAGCCAGGGCTCGAGTGGCTCAAGGAGATTTACCTCGCTAACGATTCCGAGTCACTCAATAAAAGACTCAAGAAACTTCATACTCTGAGTGCAGACCTTGGTATGACTTTGCCACAACTTGGAATCAGCTGGTGCCTCAAAAACAAAAACGTCAGTTCGGTTATTCTCGGAGCAAGTCGGCTCGAACAACTCACCGAAACCTTGAAAGCTGACACCCTGAGCGTAAAGCTGACCAGCGAGGTCATGAACGCTATCGATCAAATCCTTGAAAATGTGCCTTCACCTGAAAGAGTTTTTTAATCAGGCATTGATTCACACATCGCGCTCACTTCGCAAGGAAAATCTGAATGGAAGCTTTATTTTCAACTGAAATTTTAATGAGTCTGTTTACACTCACAGTGATGGAGGTCGTTCTTGGAATCGACAACGTCATTTTCATTAGTCTACTCGCGGGACGCCTGCCCAAGGAACAACGCAACAAAGCTCGTCAGCTCGGACTCGGTATTGCAGCTGTGATGCGTGTTGGACTTCTTTTTGGGATCGCATGGCTTGCTTCGCTCACGCAGCCGCTTTTTCAAGTGATGGGGAACGACATCTCAGTGAAGAGTCTTATTCTTCTCTCAGGCGGCTTATTTCTTCTTTATAAGTCAACAAAAGAAATTCATCACAAGATCGAAGCCGCCGATGAAACCGGGCCCTCCGCCAAAATTCATATGACGCTCGCGTCTGCATTGATGCAAATTGTTCTAATCGATCTTGTTTTCTCAATCGACTCCATCATCACAGCTATTGGCATGACCCAAAACACATTCATTATGGTCGCTGCCAACCTAATAGCCCTCGCTTTAATGATGATTTATGGACGATACATTGGCGAATTTGTCGATAAACATCCATCTATCAAAATGCTTGCACTCAGCTTTTTGCTCATGATCGGACTTTTGCTTGTCGCAGAAGGATTCAGTTACAAATTCCCGAAAGGCTACCTGTATTTCGCGATGGCTTTCAGTGTGATTGTTGAGATTCTCAATCTCCGCGCGGGTGCTCGTGCGAAATCTGAGAAAGAACTCAGCCACCATAGCGATAATCAAGAACCGTCAAAACAATAGGCCCGCGGGGAGTTTCAATCTCAACTTCGTCACCCTTGTGTGCCTTAAGCAAACCAGCACCCATGGGTGACTTCCAGCTAATCTTCCGAGCAGCGAGATCTATTTCATCCTCACCAACAATGGTGTAAATCCGCTGCGCTCCCTTTTCATCCTCAACAATGACAGTGGCACCAAAGCGGACACAGTCCGGATTTTGTTCCGCAGGGTCAATGACGCGCGCTATATCGAGACGCTTATTCAAGAAGCGCACTCGGCGGTCGATTTCACGCAGGCGTTTTTTTCCATAGATATATTCGGCGTTCTCAGAACGATCGCCCTGCAACACCGCCTGACGCACTTCCTCAACAATCCGAGGTCTTTCTTTTTTGAGGAGCTCGTCGCGTTCGCTCTTCAACTTTTCGAAACCGATTGGGGTAATTAGATTATTGCGCTCAAGTTGCGTTGAAACCTGACCATCAGACTTCAATGCTCTTCTTGGCTGTCTTGCGATCATTGCGTTCACTCCTTGAGGTCGAGTCGTTCTCCTTGCCGCTCAGTATCAGCTGGTTGTCTTTGACATCAACAACACAGTGTCCACCCTTGGCAAGAGGACCAAAAAGGAGTTCTTTCACAAGACGCTGCTTAACCTCTCTATCAACAACCCGTTCCAATGGTCTTGCGCCATAAGCGGGGTCAAATCCCTTGTTTTTAAGCCACTCACGTGCAGCAACTGTGACCTCAAGTGAAACCTTCTTGGTACGCAGAGATTCACTCAACGTAGCCAGTGATTTATCAACAATCTGCAACATCACTTGCTCGTTCAAACGGTGAAAGCTCACTACCGCGTCGAGACGATTAAAAAATTCAGGTGAGAATTGCTTTTTAACAGCGTCGAGGGCCCTTGATTCGGTGCTGTCAGGCATAAATCCTAAACCTTGACCACTCAGCTCGCGAGCACCGGCATTCGATGTGAGAATGACGATGGCATTGCGGAAATCTGCCGTGCGACCGCTCGCGTCAGTGAGTCGACCACTGTCCATGACCTGCAATAGAATATTATGAACCTCGGGATGAGCTTTCTCAATTTCATCGAGAAGGATCACGCAATAGGGCGTTTTGGTGACCGCCTCAGTGAGGAGC
Organism: uncultured Silvanigrella sp.; assembly: GCA_903933385.1. Lineage (GTDB taxonomy): Bacteria > Bdellovibrionota_B > Oligoflexia > Silvanigrellales > Silvanigrellaceae > RFOM01. The sequence goes on from CAIZJW010000123.1 coordinate 10,803, forward strand.
CCGCCCTCATCATACCCAACATAACCAGGTGGAGCTCCCACAAGTCTCGATACGGTGTGACGCTCCATATACTCGCTCATGTCGAATCTGTGGAGGGAAACTCCCAAGCTCTTTGCCAACTGTTTTGTGAGTTCGGTTTTGCCCACACCCGTAGGGCCTGCAAACAGATAGCAGCCGATGGGGCGCATCGGATTTGCAAGACCAGAGCGCGAAAGATGAATTGCAGCCACAATTGTCTCAATCGCTGCGTCCTGACCATAAATCGCTTTTTTAAGGTCGGACTCCAGATTTTGCAGTTGCATTTTTTGGTCGGCACTCACTGAACGCTCGGGTATTTGAGCCATTGCAGCAATGACTTTTTCGATATCTCGCAATTGAACAGTAGGCACCGTGCGGGAGGTGAGCCCTTCGCTGCGCAAGGAGACCTTGGCACCAGCCTCGTCGAGCACATCAAGCGCTTTATCGGGAAGAAAACGACCGTGAATATGCTTCACACTCAATTCAACCGCAGCCCGGATGGAATTCTTTGAATAAACAATTCCATGGTGCTCTTCATAACGACCTTTAACACCATCCAAAATGGAAATGGTTTCATCTTCCGTTGGCTCCCGCACCTCAACCTTCTGAAAACGACGACTTAATGCTCGATCTTTTTCAATATGTGCGCGATATTCCTTAAAAGTCGTTGAACCGATGCAGCTAAGCCTGCCGTCGGCCAGGCTTGGCTTCAAAAGATTCGAGGCATCCATAGCACCGCCACTCGTGGCGCCAGCACCGACCACCGTGTGAATTTCATCGATAAATAAAATCCCATGCGGGCGATTTTCAATGGCCTTCACAACCCCTTTAAGGCGCTCTTCGAAATCTCCACGATAGCGCGTACCAGCAAGCAATGAACCCATATCGAGAGAATAAATCTCAGCATCAAGCAAACGCTTTGGAACTTTCTTCTGCACTATTCGCGCAGCCAAACCATCCACAACTGCGGTTTTCCCAACGCCCGGATCGCCCACGAGAATGGGGTTGTTCTTAGTTTTGCGACAAAGTATCTCGATCATGCGGTCAATGAGATCATCGCGCCCCACAACCGGATCAACCTTCCCTTCCTCAACCTTGCGATTGAGGCGAATACAAAACTTCTCAAGAATATCTTCCTTGCCTGCAGCAGGCTGACCAGAGGTTGTTTGCTGCTCGCGTGGCGGTGCTTCAGTGCCACCGCGCTGTGCACTTGTCAGGGCGTGAGAGTAGTACTGGATCATTTCCAAGCGATTCAGACCCTGTTCCTCAAGAAACCAAGCTGCATGGCAGTCAGGTTCATTAAAAATTTCGATTAAGATTTTGCCGGTGTCGACAACCTCCCGACCAGCGCTTCTTACCCGCACGATAGTGCGGTGAATCAAACGCTCGAGCGCGAGAGTCATGGTTGGTGAAAAGGCCTGCTCATCTTCGTTTTCGATGTCTTTTATCTCAACAACCGGAGAATTCTCGTTGAGAAATTTCGTGAGTTCAGTTCGGAGAGAATCGATTTTCCCACCACAATGCTCAAGAATTTCCTTGACCGAAGGGTCGTCGAGAAGCATCAGCAACAGATGCTCTATCGTCAGATATTCATGACGATGTTTGGTGGCAAATTGGAACGCTGCACGAATGCATTTTTCTAATTGTGGGCTCAGCACGCTTTCACTCCTGTTCCAAAGTTGTCAGCAGCGGGAAACCGTGCTGCTTGGAGAAGTCATTCACTTGCTTGACCTTCGTCTCGGCAATTGAAAACGTAAA
>CAIZJW010000124.1 GCA_903933385.1 uncultured Silvanigrella sp.
ACAGCTTGTATACGCAACATCATTCCATTTCTCGAAGATTCAATCGAACTTCCAATAAAGATGCTCGCATTCGACAACACAAGACTCCAAGTCGACGAGTCAGATAGTGATAAAACTCCAATACTATCCCAAGCGCTGGCAATTGCTCTGCGGGGAGTGCCCGGTAAACAGCAATCACAAATCAACCTCCGTAAGGGCGAGCTTGCACTCGTTGGAAGTTATGACGCCGTTTTCAAGCAACTCTCAAACATTACACTTTTAGCACTCGGATTAATTCTATGTCTTGTGGGTAGCTATGGACTCAGATGGTGGCTATACAGCGATCAGATCAACGCTCTCAAGAAGCAATTCCAGACTGAAATAAAACAAACGCTGGGCGCTGAGCCAAGTGCCCTCAAGAATATTGCTGCAGAATCAAATTGGAGCATGAAAAGATACTCAGAAAAAGCTTTTCAGCTCATGGACGAAGATTCAAAGTCTAAGAAGGCTGCAATCGACAATTTCCTCGGCCTGAGAAGCGCCGTACCACTCAAAGTTCTCAGGGATGTTTCAAATTCCATCGATAAAAATATCACGCTTGATTTGACGAATTTTCACGTCAGATCGTCGGGTCAGGTGACTATCGAGGGAGAAACCGTTGACCTTGCAACGGCCGAAAAAATCGGCGGTCTCATCAAGAATGTGCAGAGTCTTCAGGGAATAAAAATGAACGACCCAGAGAGAATTCCGGGGTCGGACAAGGTTAAATTCAGTATCAGTGCCACCGTCAAAGAGGTGAATTGAAATGAGCGCAGGGACAAGTGAAGTGCAAGAGAACCCGCAGGGAGGAATTCCTCGTTGGCTTCTGCCAGTCCGTGAGGTGATCTTCGGAAAGCAAAACGAACGCATCGAATATTTCATGGACAGTTATTTCAAACTGCCTCCTGAAGGAAGAACTGCAGTCGTTGCAGGAGGAATTCTTTTTGCGATTCTGTTGGTCATTGGCTTTATTGGAATATACCTTTCAGCTTTGAATGGACTTCAGTCCCGCCTTGATGAATCTTTTCAGGCTGTAAACAAGCTAAGAGCGAAGCAAGTGGACTATGCCATCACAAAGAAAAAGTTTGATGAACTAGACAGGCGTATTTCAAACGTGACGCAAAGCTTGCAAATTCTCAGTCTGCTTGAAGAGAAGGCGAAGTCACTCGAGCTACAAATCAGTGGAAACAACAAAACGGACAAGGCTTCCAGTGAAAAGGATTTCATCAAAGGAACATTGCTCGCTGACAAGTACAAAGCCACTCGCTCAGAATTTCGAGTTTCTAACGTGAGTTTGAAGAGAGTTATAGATTTTGTTGTTGCGATTGAATCTGATGACAAACTTCTTCGAGTGAGCGACTTGAGAGTCAAGGGTCTTTATCAAAATAAATTGTTCTTTGATGCGACTTTTGCGGTTGATGGAATTGAGTTGAAAAAATAAATTTTCTCAGGAGTCAATTGACTATGGACAAGTCGCAACCGCGAAACAGTCTTGTTGTTGAAGACATGCCGGTTTTGAAGCCAGACGATGAAGCAGAAGAGTTCGTATCGGCTTCCCCTAAAAGAACAAGCCTGCTCGCAACAGACACTTGGTCGGAGGGGGTTTCTCCTCGAGTAAAGAAGTCGAAACGCTTCAAACTCTTTACGACTTATGCAATTGTCGGTGTGTTCTCTTTCCTCATTTTTTTGTATCTTTCGTTCCCATTTAACGTCGTCAAAGAGGTTCTCGTTGGGAAGGTCAATGAAGTTTTTATTCAGGCTAAGCTCCCAGTTCGAATGACGGTAGGAAGCTTTAAACCCAAATTTCCGCTTGGCTTAAGCTTTGAAGATATTCAATTGAGCAACGT
>CAIZJW010000125.1 GCA_903933385.1 uncultured Silvanigrella sp.
AAATTTTTCAACTCAGCTAAAAATATATTGCGAAGAGTGAGTCGATGTTCGGGCATTGAATTGTCATGATGCCCTCTGTAGCTCTCCAGAAATCCTCTGAATTCGGCGTTTTCAACAACGGAGTTCAGAATATCCTCAAATTTTGGCCAATTTCTTTGCAGCGCATAGAGTGCTTGTTTCTCGGAAAAGTTTTCAGAACTCACAATGCAAACTCCAACGAATCAACTATCACTGTTATATCTTGAGGATTCCTGCAAACTCATGCTCTATCGCATCGAGTTCGTCATCGCAGTCGTCCCCAGATGCACTCCGCGCAAGAAGTGCTTCATATTTTGAAATGAGATTGCCGAGCGCTAAATGCTCTTGTGATCCCATTGCAAGCCGCATGAGATGTCGTCGAGCTTTGATAAGCATCGCGTTGATTTGGGGACTCTCAGGCACTGGGGACGGCGTCTCAGAGGTTTTGTCGTTTCCTTTGAACAGTTCATTCTGAAATTCATTTTCTGAAACACCGCGACCGTCGTGGCTAGTAGACATAATTTTAGAAGCGTTAATAGAAACAGTGCCAGCTAAATCTGGCAATGACTCTGAAAGAGCAACCCAACCACTCACTTCACCAGTTCGGCTATCAAATATTGCTTCAGCTTGATTGTCTGTTTCCAATTGTTTGGCGAGAACATGAACCATTCCGTTTTGATCATAGGTCAACTGAATTTCGCATTTACTGCCAGAAGGGCATGGCTGTTTGAGTTCGAACATGAAGGCACCAATGAGTCGATTTTCACCAACCGTTTCGCCTTCTCCCTGAACCACAATCACTTGAACAGCTATTTGGTTGTCAAACAGTGTGTTAAAAAATTCACTGCGCTTCGATGGCAGTGCTGAATTTCGATGGATGATCGGAGCAACTCGGAGCAGACCTCGTAGTTCTCGATGAAAGTCGTTGATCTTTTCGCCAAGCACGATGCTTAATTGCTCTTCCGAAACTGGTCTTAGTACGCCGAATTTTCGGGAAACCTTCTTGAAATTGTCGTCGATACTTCGGCTGTCTTCGGCAACCCCAACTCCCAATGAGTGACTGCAAACGTCCACAAGAATCGTGCTCGGTTCCAAACCAAGGATGATTGCAGCCTGAATGGAAGCTCCCCAACTGACAGCGAGGTCGGGCTCCAAACGAGCATCTACCATGCAGCTTGGAAAATATTGTTCAAGCATTTTTCGCACAAGAGCAACTCGCGTGCTGCCACCGACAAGAAGGATGCGCGAAATATTTTTCGGCCTCTTTTTAGCAGCGTGAATAGCACGTTCTGTGAGAGTCAGTGTTTTCTCGATAAACGGCGCTGAAAGCGATTCGAAAACATCACGCTGGATTGTGACATCAATGGATGCGCCAGAATCATCCAGTCGCTCAGACTTTATGTTGACTGAGCCTTCCGTTTGAAACTTCTTCTTTGCATCTTCCGCAAGGAACAGCAGTGCCTTGAAGCCGGCTGAGCCTGGCCTTATTCTCTTGGAAGCCAATTTTGGAGAAACAAATCCGACAAGATGCTCAGCCAAAGCGTGATCGAGGTCGTCTCCCCCAAGCTGAACATCTCCCTCACTCGCAAGCACGTTAAAGACGAGGCCTTCACGTTCCACGACACTGACGTCAAATGTTCCACCGCCGAGGTCGTAAACAACTAATGTTTCTTTTTCGAGATCTCGAACGTCTGGAAGCATGCTGTAAGCGAGAGCCGCTGCGGTTGGTTCGTTGACAATCCGCAACACGTTTATGCCAGCTGATTCGGCAGCTGAAATTGTTGACATACGAGCAGCATCGTCGAAATGAGCAGGAACAGTGACGACTGCCCAAAGCCCACCATGAGTTTGAGTTTCTGAGAGCAGCGCCTCGTGCTTGCCAAGATACCTGAGAACAGCCGCGGCGGCTTGCTCAGGAGTGTAGTCTCGTCCATTTGAATTGAACGTTTGTTGTGCAAAACCCATAAGCCGCTTGGTGCTGCGGACAAGCTCGCCGATATTCTCTTGAGCTGCATTGAGCGCAGGTCGCCCAACCAACTCAGTGCCAGTTTCAGAGGACCAATGCACAACCGATGGAACAAGGCGTGCGCTGTTATCGTATTCTAGAGCGTCGGGCTGTTCGAGATGTTCGCGGAAAATAGAAACAACTGAGTTCGTTGTTCCGAGATCGATTCCAATCGCCTTGACACCCGAGGGAGGTTGAGCACCGCGTTGGCCATGAGCTGACAGACCGATGCCTTGTCGTGTACCGTTGGAACGAGGTCGGAACGGAACAACTGTCATGTAGTAATCTACCCCCGTTGGGCTGTTTCACTGCAAAATCTTCAAAAACAATCTCTGTATAGCGTCGACGAGGCAGGAACACAATGAATCAGAAATCAACCAAACAAGCCACGGGTACAGGCCACAGAGTTGAGATTGGCGGAGAAAATTATGTAAGCATGTCTCTGCGCCTCATAATGCCTGGAGATTTGAATGCTGCCGACCGTCTCTTTGGAGGTCGATTGATGGAATGGGTCGACGAAATTGCAGCATTGTTTTGTATGACACAGCTCTCTCGAAAACAGATTGTAACTAAAAAAATCTCAGAGGTTATTTTTAATGAGGCTGCGGATAAGAGAGATGTTCTCGAATTTCTATGCCGCGTGAAGAGCGCTGGACGAACCTCAATCACGATAGAATGTTTGGTGATGACTCGAATATTTTCAGCCGAGGAAAAGTCGAAGCTGATTGTCGGCTGCGACTTAGTTTTCGTTTCCATAGATGAACACGGCAGACCCGAACCGCATGGCTATGTGCTGGAGTCAAACTGAATATGAAGTTGTATGTCGTTCGACATGGACAAACGGACTATAACGCTCAAAAGCGATTTCAAGGCCAAGCAGACATTCCACTCAACGACACAGGACGAGATCAAGCTCGCCGCGCTGGGATCGTTTTGAATTCACTCCTGTCACAAGAGAAACGAACTCAGGAAGACGAAAAGTCAGAAGGTATCCGAATCATTTGCAGCGATTTATTGAGAACAAAGCAGACGATGACAATTGTTCTCGATGAATTGCCTGGTATATCAGGGACCCAATTTTTCGATTCAAGGCTGCGTGAATTTCATTGTGGAATGCTTGAAAACAGGACATATGAAGAATTTGTCTTAGCGCATCCTGAAGCAGCAACAGACTACATGAATAGATTCGACGTTGATATTTACAACACTCGATATCCCGGTGATGGCGGTGAGTCGCGGATCGATGTGATGAAACGAGTTGGCGAGGCCTTGAAGGAAGCAGCCCAGTGCGTTGGCAACAAGCAGATTTGTGTTTGGATCGCTCATGGCGGGGTCATTGATGTCTTGCTGGAATTGATGCACGTGCAACCACCAAAAGCTGGAAGCGACCGAATCAGCGCCGGCAATGGCGATGTTATGATTTTTAAAAAATCGCCAAAGAAAGAACGAGTCTCAGAACAAAGTTTGAATCTTGGTCACGATGAGTCTTGGGAACTCGAACGCCATTACAAAGTCGGCAATACGATTGCCGCAAAGGTCGTGCGCTGATTAGCCTTCACTCACTTCAGGAATTCATGGGGTCGTTTTCTTTATTAATTGACCACATGCAGCAGCGATATCCCTGCCCTTTGAAAGTCGAACAGTCACAACGTGGCCACAACTTTTAAGAACGTCCCTGAAAGACCAAATTCGAGCCAGCTCCGGGCGACGAAATGCTGCCCCTTCATGCTCGTTGAGAGGTATTAAATTTATTTTAACCTTGAGTCCTTTGAGCAGAGTCGCAAGTGCCTCAGCATGTGCAGTTGAGTCATTGACGTTCTTTAGCATCGTGTACTGAATCATATACGAACGCCCATATGATTCGGCATTTTCACGCAGAACCTCAATAACCTCGGCAAGAGGATGAGCCTTATTCACTGGCATCACCTTGGAGCGTTCGGCATCAAATGGTGAATGAAGACTGAGAGCCAAACACGCTTTCGACTCTGCGAGGAGCCGCCTGAGTTGTGGTAGGAGGCCTACAGAGCTGACAGTAATTTTGTTGTGGCTGAATTGAAGTCCTTGGGTGTCGGTCAAAATATCAATGGCAGAGAGAAGCTCGTCAAGGTTGTCCAAGGGCTCACCCATTCCCATGAACACCAAATTATTGATCCGAGGGTATTCGGAAACCACTCCTGATTGCTCACGTCTCCAAAGTTCAGCAGCGATCACCTGCCCGACGATTTCTGCTGCCGTAAGACTCCGAAGGAGTCCCATCCGACCTGTCTGACAAAACCGGCATCCTTGAGCACACCCAACTTGTGTCGAAAGACACTGCGTCAGACGCCCCCTCTCAGGAATGAGAACGGTTTCAATTTCACGACCGTCTCCGAGAGTCATGACGAGTTTGCTCGAGCCATCCATCGCACTATTTTCAGATCGGCTCACCCGCATTGGCAGGGTAAAATCGTGGCTTTCGCGAATCATCTCGAGAGAAGCCTGATGGGCCTCTGGAGGAAATTGAGGTGGCCACGCATAAACCGCCCCCCGCCCATACAAACCCTCGAACAAACGATTTGCACGCGCAGGAGCGCTCTTGCTCCCAAATCTTCCCGAAATTAATGTTTCTATATTTTTTCGGGTGATACCGAGTATGTGCTCTTGCATGCCCTGCCTCCGCCAAAAGGGTCTAGTAATTAAAAAGGCTTGGGGTCAAGCATCTCTGTAGACTCCTTTGACAATAATAAATTAACCAACAAGCCGTAATCACAAGACTATCTTTCCGGCAAACATCTTGCTTGCACTCTGCAAAATGCCAAATGGGGGGAATGAGTTGAGATTTATACAAACCCTTTTTGGGGCCCCTTTAAAAAAACTCAAAATTTCAGCCATACGACTTGGAATGCCCTTCCTTCAGACGACCTTGCTTTTCATACAGGGTTGTTCCAAGAGCACAATCGAAACGAGTATCAGTGAGTCAAACGTGCGTCCAACGCAATTCATAGCCGACTTTCAGAGTAATCAGAGCCTACTGATTCACATTGATACCATTTTTGCTCTCGGCGAAACGACAAGCGATTATATAAAAACAATTAAAAGTTTTCTGTCACTCGGTTTCCCTCGCGTTGTCATTTTGATTGCTCAGGACGCACCCACTCCTCATCCAGAAATGTCACAAATCATTAATTCGATTGAAGGATCTTTCTCGAGCGACAAAGTGACTTTCTGGCGGGGCAACAGTTCTGAACGTGCATCGCGTTGGATCAGGGATTGGATTCCTCTCGCATTCGACGATTCCGAGAACTTAGGCCTGATGAACTTTCAGTATTTTCAGATCGGTTCAGATGTTGGGAAGAAGTTGGCACGTGCCAGTGAAGCAAAAACGATTTTTTCAAACAAATGGTTCGAAGGCGGAAATTTCGCGACCAATGGCAAAGGAAAATGTTTCATTGGGAAAGGTGGCGCAAATCCTGTGAAACCTGCAGTGCAACAAGAAATCAAAGAAGAGCTCCTCAAAAGCCAAATCTGCAAGGATGTTATCGAACTTCCGAGTCTAAAACTCGAAAACTCGGATTCAAGTTTTGTTGCAACGAACCATATCGATATGTGGATGAAAATTGTTTCAACTGACACAGCCTTCGTGGCGACAATTGATAAAGAGATGAAATCAGACTTCACACGACGCACTGCTGAGTACCTGCGTGCAAGTTTTGATCCGGGCTATCCAATTTCGGAGTTAGAGAAACAAAGAGCGAGAAGCGACATCGAAGCAGTGCAGAAACTGCTCGACGAGGGTGCCCTCGAATTAGAGCGCTCAGGAATGAAGGTCGTGCGGATTCCGCATCCTGTGCCAATTCTTTCACTTGATCCGACACTCAATGCAATTCAGCAAGGCAAAAAAATAATGCTTTCGAAATTTATTCCATGGGAAGGAAATGGAGGCACCGTTGCAGCAGAGCTTTGGGCAGAGACACATCGCCGCGCAGAGCAAATAATTAGAGCAGAGGGATTTGAGGTCTTGTGGATGGACGTGAGCTCTCTTTTGAGTGGAGGCGGAGCACTGCATTGCGCAACCGCTCAACTTCCTGATCCTTTGATAAATAAAATGATTCGGAGATAAGCCGAAATCAATGCGGCGAAATGCTTCCTTTGCCTAAAGGTCGCAAGTGTTTCCGAGTCAATTCTCATGAACCTATTCAAAAAAAAATCACACAATGTTGGGTTGTTACCCTCTTACAGGGATCAATCACATTAATTCTCATGAGAACAGCGAGTGTCCAAGCACCAACAGCAGGCGTTCGAGTGCCGACGCTTTCCTTGGCGAACTGAAGATGGAGGGGTAAAGTCACCCGAAAGCGACACAAGGAGCTCTGAAATGTGGCAGTTGGGAAAAACGCGCGTCATTGGAGAATGCAAGGATGCAGGTGCCATGACAACTGGTGAATTGAACCGTGAGCAGGTGATTCGTGCCGGATTGAATTTTGATCGCGTCCAATTGCATCAAGAAAGAATTCTCACTGCCATCGCAGCAGGGATAGAAACGACACTTCCCATTGTTGGTTCTTGCACAACCAGCAATGGTGCAGTGATTCCTTGGAAAACGCTGGTTAGATTTGCTGAAGGTGAAAGACTCACAAGCGCCCAGCGAAGAGCTCGTCGAGCTGCATTCCATTATTGGTGCAGACAACATCTTGGAACCTTTATTCCAGCTGCCGGGGCTGCATCGCGCTTCATGGCATCGCTTCAACGATTCATTCACGACGTCAATCAACAGGCTCCTGAATTGCAGGACTGTTGTCGTCGTTGGAGCTCTTCATCGGAGCACGGTGAACCAATTGCCAACCGCTCAAAGCGACTTGACTCCCTTGCGGCACTTGCTGCCTTGCCACTTCCTTCGGATATAAAAGTCATTCCTCAGTTGCTTTCAGACTGGGAAAAAACAGATGTGTGCAAAGAGTTCAGCGCAGTTGCCAATGCTCTTGAAGTGTATTTCACCGATGGACGCGAACTCGACGTTCACCCCGGCCTAGAGAAAATGCGTGAGCATTCAATCGATGGGCAAGATACTGCTCCAGAAAGCAATCATTGGCGAATTCATTGGGATGTTGACACTTTGAGCCGCCCTTCGACTCAAAGTCATCAACGAGGACAGGCGAAGGATTTACATTGGCTCGACGCGCTGCAAAGCCAACCACCGAGCGATGCAAAGAACCAAAACAAACGATTGCGCAGAGATTTAAGTGAGAAAGAAAGACTTGCATTGCGTTGCTATGCAGCTGCATTCGTTCTGACAGAGAAATTTTCTGGTCATCCGAAAGCGCTGGTACCAACAACAGCAGAGGGCGATTCATTTCTCTTCTTAAAGTTGGTGGAGCAGATTTCGTTGCTGCCGAGTGCAGTGAGTGTCTACGTTGCACCTTATCAACAAACAGCACAGTTTAAGGAAGAGATTGAAAGCGGAAGACAAAGGCTGATTCGCCAAGCACAGAACGTTTTCGATCTCGCCGGAACCTCATTCGCACCCGATTGGCTCAAACCCACAACGCAGCGTGCCACCTCTGACACCAGCGTCTTGGAGCAAGGATTAGATCTTTGCACATTGCGATTCAATGAAGACGGCACTCCACTTCTCACAGACGAGACCTCCTACAGCGCTGTTGCGGCAGGCCACGGAGAACTTCTTAACTTGTTTCCAGACATTGCAGCACAATGGCCAAACCTCGAATGTTTACACATTAGAAACATCGACAACGTGGTTGGAACTCAGCTTGAACGCCAACAAGAATTGAGCAGTGTTGCTGAAACTTTCCGTCTTTTGCGCGACACCCTCGAGTTTCTGCGAGCAGAGGTCGAAGATTTTCTGCCACACTGCCGGAGTTCGAATAACAACGATCGACTTAAAAATCACGATGCCGTTGTTGCGATCAAGTTTCTCACACAATTGATTCCCGGTACTGCCCAGAACCAAATTGTTTCTAATTCACTTTCACAGGGAGACGGCTCAGCTGGCTTGAGTGTCGAAAACATTCAGCAGGTGCTTGGCAATCTTTTTCATTGGCAACCCCTGCCTGAGAATTTAACCACTTTCGGAAAGTGGGATTGGCTTCAACAACAGCTCGCTCGTCCGCTCAGTGTCTTTGGTGTCGTACGGAAAGAAGTAGGCGATGTTGGAGGAGGCCCCGTTTTTGCGCAACTTCCAGATGGTACCCACGTAAAAATCTGTTTAGAAATGCCTCATGCTTCGAAAGAAGATGCTCAAGAATATTTTGGCAACAAGGGTCGAGCCACGCACTTCAATCCAGTGCTTGTCTTTTTCGAAATGAGAACACATCAGCGCAGTCATTCTCAAAACCCTCGTTCGGGCAAGATTGTTCAGCCTGGTCAGCTTTTTGACGAGCATTTTTGGCTCCTCGCACGCAAGGAATTCAAGGGCCGGAAAGTCTGCTACCATGAAACTGTTCTGTATGAATTAATTGGAAATTCGGCACGCACGAATGTGTTGTTCGTGGAAGTTCCGAGAACATTGTTCAAGCCTCACAAAACGCTGCTCGACAGCTTGGGACAGGACAGACGATCTTATGGATTTGATGAAACTCTTAAGGGCGAAGAGTGACCATCTGTTGATGCAGAGGCTCGATGAGGGCGCCTTTGCAGAAAAAATCATATCAGATCTGAAATTACAATTTGATGCGTTCCTTAGAGACGTAGCAAATCTCGATGAATTCAAACGCAGCAATCCGTTGGACGGAGTGAAATGTCTCTCCGGAGATGTACTGCTTGAAGATGAATATGGAATAACCGGCAAAAGCCCTTATTTATTTCTTCGCATCCCTGGTCGTCCAGGGCTTCTTCTAGAGCTCGGAGAAAAAAACACTCTCGTACTTTTTGCTGCCACAGAGGCTCGCCCCATTCAAAGACAATGGAATGGGGACATGTCTAGTCAGGTTGTATTCGTTCGACGTCCCAATCCTCTCGCCACTTTTATCATTATTGAACTAGACACAATTCGCGATCAAGCAACCCAACAAACCTTCTTAGGGACGCGTTTTTTTGAAAACCTCGTGGAACGATTGGTTGTTCATCTGAATGGAACATCATCGTAACTCACCATCTGTCGTCCAATGTCTGTACAGACTATTTTCTTTTTTCTTCAATAATTTCAGTTTTTAAAGCATGGCATGGGAAATGCTGAAGGGTATTTGAAGAGTTCTTTAAAAGGAATTCTTCTGACAAGACGAATGCGCTTGTCAGGGTGGCTCTTCCATTACGCCCAACCCTTTTAGTTTCTACTCTTAGAGGTCAGAAACTTGCGGGGAGAGGTCACGTCACAGTGTCCCACCTAACTCTCGGGGGTTACCTTTTATTCCCACCCCACCCAGGACGTCCCCGAGAGTTGTCCCACCTTAAGCCAGCCTTTTCCAATGAAGAAACAAATTGTTGAGCCGGATGATGAGTTGCATTCGCTCTTACAAATTTACTTGCATCCTCAGGAAGCGACGACGCATCGGAAGACATAAGCCAACGCACAGCAGCGGCTTCAAGAGCAGCTACGCCCAAAGCATCTCCCATGCGGCGCAACGACTCCGTAGAAAGCCGCAAAAGTTCACGCCCGAGAGTTAGCTCAGTTCGTTGCGGAAGTGCTTGAGTGCTTAACAGACTCCACGCTTCTGCTCGTGCGGTTGGATCTAGCAAAAGGCCTTTCCAGAGCATCACTCCAGCGAGCAAGTGCTCAAAGGGTTGTGCATCGAGATTGCGGACTTCTAAAAAGCCACGCAATCGCAATTCAGGAAATAGAGTCGCCAAATGCAACTCCCAATCTTGGAGAGTTGGCATTATTCCTTTGTAGCCGTCACGAAGATATTGTTCGAAGGTGAGTTCGCCAAACAAAGGTTGTTCGTCAATTGGCAACCCCCGCACAAGAAACACGTTCGCTTGACGTGCCCAATGAGCGTAGTGGCACGCAACATCTTGTGCTCGAGCAATTCCCTCGGGTATTCCCGCACGAGTTTTGTCAGTGCATTGCCAAATACGCTGCCGCTCAGAAGGGTATTTTGATTTTTTCCCTGCAAAATAAGACGAATTTTTAGTTAACATTTGCACAGCTGGTGTGAGCGCGAATGTCAAACGAACCGCATCTTCCCAATCAGAATCATCACCCGTGATGTCAATGTTGGGTTGAACGGTACACGTGTGGCCCATCATGTCAGCACCACGCCCACCGGGCTCACTTAAAAAATATCTCCGAAGAATTTGATAACGCTCTTTGGGAACCAAAAGTGGCATATTCTCAGAGGCAATTGGATTTGTGCCATGACTGAGAAATACGACGTCTTCTCCAGCCGATTGTTCGAGCGCACGTAATCCAAAAACGACGTCTTCCACAAGAGCTGAAGTTTCCGCACGCGGAGCCGAGGAAAACTCAACTTGCCCACCGGGCTCTAAACTAAAATTTGCGCCCGACGGAAGAGAAAGACCCACAACGACGCCTGTTGAGGGATCAACTTTTAAGTTCGACCCTTCGATGAAGTCGGACATCCTTTTGAGGAGCTCACTGGGATGAAAAATAGAACCCGGCATCCCCAGAGGGATAAGCGAGTG
>CAIZJW010000126.1 GCA_903933385.1 uncultured Silvanigrella sp.
AACTGCGAGATCTGACTCCAGGATGCGTGAGCGGACCATCATTTTTTCGGTGTCTGAAATGATGAGTACTTCGCGCCCCGTAGCCTCGGCACTCTCAGCGGTGGCCATAACGCTTTCACCAACAGCCTTATTTAAGAACGTAACCAAACCCCGTTTTGGCGCCTTGACGAAAATCATCGAGAGGCGTCCATCTTTTGTTTTTTTCTTTACGCCCGATTTTCCTGTTCCGAGCCCCAGAGCTTCCTCAAGAAGTGAGAGCTGCTGCTTGGCTGCATCAAAAGCTAGCTTCGCTCTGTAGTAATCGTTCTCTGCTTTTTCGTTTTCAGACTGTGAAAAAAGATCGCGCACGTTCTTTCGGCGTTCGAGATTTTCATCGGCAGCTTGCATTTCGAGTCGTGTTCTTTGCACTTCAGCTTGGCGTGCTTCGAGTTCTTTTTGTCCAGAGGAGTCTTGGAGAACTGCAAAGAGGAGTTGATTTTCTTGAACAGACTGCCCCTCATTGACCAGAATCTGACGCAATTGGCCGGAGACGGGAGAATAGACAGCTATTGAGCTTGCAGGAAGAACTTTGCCAGTGAGGAGGAGATCTCTTCTGACATCTCGACGTATCACTTTGACTGTGCGGAGTGCTTGCTGGGATTCAAATTTTGCATTGCGATTGTAGCGTGCGAAATAAAAACCCGCAGCCAAAAGTAGCAGTGCTGCTGCCGCCAATAAGAAAAGTGTTTTTTTGTAGAAAGGCTTTTGTGGCTTCATGAAAATCGATGGCCTCGCAGCGGGTTTGCTTTGCGAGCGGACCCTAACACGATTTCAGTGAGTCCATAAGTATTGACCTGTGGTGCGGCGGAGATTTGCAAGGTCGGGAGGAGTGCGCAGGGCATTGCGATCCCAGTAACGGGTGACGAGTCGGAACTGCTCAAAGCACGCTGTGTAGGCTTCTCGCCAATGAAGAGATTGCCAGTCTGCAGAGCTGGCGGGGTTCTTTCGACTCGCATGGCGCACCCAGCACTCTGGTGCTTGGGAGGAGTTTGCTTGGAATAAAAGAATGCGCGGCGAACTCTGTGCGCCTAGCGTGCTCCGGCGCGCTGTGCGGTTTGTCAGGAGAACATGAAACTGACCATCATCAGCCATCCAGAGAGATGTTCCCGTATATCCGAGATGACCAAAGATAGAATTCTGCTTTGTGATGGGCCATTCGTTCAAACCCGCCGTTGATTGTGCGTTTGACGGAGTGTCTAAGCCCCAAATAAAACGTTCGCTCTGCGCCGCAAATGGCTTCCGATATTCAAGAAGCTCTTGCTGTGTTTCCATGAGGAAGGGAATAGCATTTTTCACGTCAAGGATACTGCCAAAGAGACCCGCGTGGGATGACACGAGAGGTGCTGTTTTGTGAGAGATTTTGAATTCACTTGAAAGAATGTTTGCATTTGTATCGTGTGCACTGCCGTATGCACCGGCATGGTTGTCGAGCTTTCTGTGTTCATAAACATGCGCAACCACTTGCGAGTTCACATATGGAAAAAAAGGAATCGCTGTCATGCTGCGTTCTGGATCCAACGAAGCATGCCAGAACTCCGAGTTCCATTGTGCGTTCAGCGATTCGATACAGTGTCCCCACCCCCGAAAGGGAACCATAGCCAAATTTTCACAGATTCTTGCAAGCAGGTAGTAGTTGAGGTCTGAGTAAAGGGTCTTTGATTGAGGCAAAGAGGGAGCGAGGCTTAGGATGTGTTGAGTGAGGTTCCGTTGGGCATTGCGAGCGGTGTTACCGCTTTCGTCGCGCGAAAAATCCGGCAAGCGTCCGGAAGTGCGGGCCGCTGCACCCGTGCCGTTGAATTGCCATAGAGCGCGTCCGAACCAACACCACGCCGGCAGTCCGCTTGTGTGATTGAGTAAGTGTCCGAGCGTTAACCAAGGACGTTCGTTCGCCCAGGATTTGAGGAGGATTCCCTCCTCGCTACGCGGCTCCAGGA
>CAIZJW010000127.1 GCA_903933385.1 uncultured Silvanigrella sp.
GACTTCAGAGAATAGACTTTCAAGATCAGCAGGCAAATCGCCGTATCTCTTGCGGTGAGCCGCCCACAGAACTTGCATGTCTGGGTGAATCCAATGCGGTTCAAGAGCAGGCTGGATGCCCCTGCTGTCGAACAGCTCAATCAACCGTTTTGGATCGCAGGGGATCGAGCTGCGGCTGATACGCCAGAGGTCATCAAAGTCCTTCATTCTTGTATTGCCAGATTCGAATCGCCTGCATGCGGCGATTTTGTCGGCGACGATGTTTTCTATTGTTGCGGACCGGATTTTTACATCGGGATTTATCGGGGATGAAATGTCGTGACAGTCGGTAGAAAGAGCGTAAACCATATCGACTTCAAAACTATTAGCAGCGCCTTGCTCGGTTTTATATCCAACCGTTAAGGCTGCACCAAGTTTGTCGTGAAGCGAAATTTCTTTGAATGTTAGCAGGGAAAACTGAATCTCGGATTCAACAGAACATGCTTTCTGAATGAGTTCCTTTGCAAGCATGTGGGAATTTATGTTGAGGGTTGCGAGGTCAAGATCCGTGGTGGCTCTTGGTGTGTCAATATAGACCCACAAGAGGTTTCCACCTTTAAACACCACTTCGTCAGAAACCCGGTTGAGATTTTCTGTAAAGCTCAGAATGACATACTTGAGGAAGGCTTGAGCACCAAATAGTCCGCGTTTTGTTGCCCAGCTTCTTGCTTGCGCGAGTGTTGACTTCTTTTTGTTTGTGTCACGCATCCGCGAGCTCCTGTCGCAGGTGAAAGAGAACTCTGGTGTTGGCAATGAGGTCGTATTCTTGAATCTTTGAAATTTTGATATTTCCGAGCGCAACGTACCGTTTGAGAGCGCGGAAAAACAATGAGCCAGCAGGATCTAAACGATAAGCTTCGCAAAGGCTGCGCTCAATGTTGTAAATCCGAATCAATGATCCCTCATATTTGAGTCGAATAACTCCAGCAATTCTTTTCTCGGCGACGCGATGCACTTTGAGCAACTTGTTGCGGATACTTGTAGAGCGGGGAATGTCTACGTCGATTTTTCCTATGAATTCATTGCTCAGTCCATGAATATTAAGAGCGGTGAATCCTGAGATCACCGCGAGAGGATAGTATTTTGCAATGGCCTGCACTGATGCGGTAAAAAGATCGATAGATGCATCCGCGTATATTCCGCTTCCGAGTGAAAGAATTTCACCAGCCTCCACCGAACGGCGAAGTTTGACTCCACTGATTCCCATTGTTGCAAATTCTGCATGAGTCATCAGTCGCTTCTTTTTCAGAAGTTTGAGTGCGGCGTCCCAGTCTGTACCTTTTTTTGGAGCAGGTTTGGATTTCGACTTTTTCACGGATTTTTGCTTCATGTAATAAAATTACCACAATATGATACTTTTGTGGTAATAATTTAACATTGCCGCTTTGACATTGGCAAGAGCGGAGAGATCATGGGCTGTCCGAGAGTTCGCAAAACAGACTTGGGTTCGAGAGGGGGGCGGAGAGGGCCGCTGAAAAATGCCTGAACGTCCCACAGGGATTTCCTGCGGTCACAATTGAACGCAAATCGTTTTTCTCAAAACAAAAAGTCCAAGCACTTCTTGTGCTTGGACTTTACATGGCGGAGAAGGGGGGTTCCAAACCCCTA
>CAIZJW010000128.1 GCA_903933385.1 uncultured Silvanigrella sp.
TGGAAGTATTCAAGTGCAACTGCTCAACGCGAAATACGCCCCTGCATACCTTCCAGTATCAATGGCATTCCGGTGATGAAATGTTCCGCCGAAGCAAGCGTGAATGGTCAGTCGCAGACTGTTTATGAAGTCAATGTGAATACAAACGCATCTGGCTGCAAGAATTCTGATGGAACACCTGCAGATGTAAGAGATTGGAGCGGATGGCAATTCGACCAACGAAGCTGCACTGCATTTTCGAAAATCCCTGGATTAGAAACCTGCACCAATACTGCAACCAAAAACGGCCAATCTGTTACCTGCAATTTTACCGGCGGCGTGCTTGATCAAAGTAACGCAGCTTTTGCTGTGCAAGGGAGTCTGACTCGCACCTCACAGCCTGCAGGTACTTTATGCAGCGCTTTATCTGGCCTTCAACAGCAGCAATGTTTCGCTGATTACTATTATCAGAATAGAGACAACTCTGCGGGCTGTATTCGCGACGTCCAGCTCAATTGGGGCGCCGAAGATGTCAGTAAATTTGTCACACGTACCGATGGCCCAACTCGAGCTGTGGGTGAATACGTGATGAATTTACTCAACTTCAGTTCAGCGAACAGTGCATCGATTCGTGATGAGAGCGAAGAGTTCCGCGGCGTGCAGGTGAACAATGGAACCGACTCAAGCTTTATCAACTGCAAGATTGTTAAATCAATTACGCTTTCAATGACGAAGCTCAGTGATTCAACGATGCAAATGGAATTGATTCAGACAATGCGCTCCACAGACCGCAACCCCGCCTGCAGTGCTCAAACGGGTGGCGAACAAGGAACGTCACAGAAGTTCATGTTTAAGGCGACCAAGAACTGATTTTTGGTTTCATCTCTGCGCCCATAAACAAGGGAGGTATTTTTAGAATACCTCCCTTGTTTTTCAGCACCGCTGCCTAGCTTGAACAATTTGAACTTCAGCCAATGAAATTCTTGGCCACGAAGTCCCAATTCACAAGGTTCCAGAATGCAGACACGTAATCGGGGCGACGATTGCGGAAATCAATGTAGTACGCGTGCTCCCAAACATCGCAGGTCAAGAGCGGCTTAAGACCTTGCTTCATTGGGTTGCCAGCAGCCCCTTCTTGCGTGATCACGAGTTTGCCCGAGGCATCTTTCGCCAAGAACGACCAACCCGAACCAAAGATACCCACAGTTTTGGTGCTGTACTCTTCCTTGAACTTATCAAAAGAACCCCAAGTGCTTTCGATGGCCTTCAGGAGTTCTCCTGTGGGCTTGCCGCCGCCATTGGCTTTAAGGCAATTCCAGTAAAAGGTGTGGTTCCAGATCTGTGCAGCTTGATTGTAGATTGCTCCCTCAGCACCGAGGATAATTTCCTCCAATGAGGCGTGCTCAAACTTGGTCCCGGGAATGAGTTCGTTGAGTTTAGTCACGTACGCGTTGTGATGCTTGCCGTGGTGGTACTCAAGCGTTTCCTTGGAAATATGTGGAGCGAGAGCATCAAGGGCATAAGGGAGTGCGGGAAGTGTGAAAGCCACTGCGTTTCTCCTTGTGAGAATTTGGTTGCAATAAAAAGCATGCTGTTGCAGGCCCCAAAAGGTAACTGGAATAAAATCGGGGTGCAAGCTACCCCCTAACCGTTGACCAGTCCGCTGTGTGTTTGCAATACTCGCGCATCCGTCTGTATAAAGACAGCTCGAACTTCGAAGAGAAATGCCTAATTGGAGAGCAAATGAAAAGCCGAGAGGTCCGCCAGAAATTCATCGAGTTTTTCAAACAGAAGAACCACAGCTTTGTACCAAGCAGCTCCACACTTCCAGTGGGCGACAAAACAATTCTCTTCACGATAGCCGGAATGGCGCAATTTAAAGATGCGCTTACAGGCGTTGAAAAACGCCCCTATGTTCGCGCTACGAACTCTCAGAAGTGCATCCGCATTGGCGACCTCGATGATGTGGGTAAAGATGGCCGCCACTGCACGATGTTCGAAATGCTAGGCAGTTGGTCGTTTGGCGATTATTACAAAAAAGAAGCCATCGAATGGGCTTACGAACTTGTCAAAGATGTTTACAAATTCCCCATGGAAAAGCTCTGGGTGAGTGTGCACCATTCCGACAACGAAGCAGCCGAGCTTTGGAGCAAAACCGGCATGCCAAAAGAGCGCATTGTGCGCCTCGGCGACAAAGACAACTTCTGGACAATGGGCCCCACTGGCCCCTGCGGCCCTTGCACCGAGCTTCATCTCGACCAAGGCCCAGAACTTGGTAAGTGCGACGTAAAGGGCTTTGATTGCAAAGCAGGCCCAGGCTGTGATTGCGATCGCTACCTTGAGTTCTGGAACCTCGTGTTCATGCAATACGACAAAAAAGAGGATGGAACTCTCGAAGAATTACCCTTCAAGAGTGTCGACACGGGCTCTGGCCTTGAGCGAGTGACCGCCCTCTTGCAAGGCAAGCCATCGGCTTTTGAAATCGATTCCTTCGAAGGAATTCGTTCAGCCATTCTCCAACGTGCGCAAATTCCTCAAGCGCGCACTGCGCATGAAAAAGAAAGCTTGAATGTTGTTTGCGACCACATCCGTACCCTCACCTTCACCCTGGCCGATGGCGCAAATTTCAGCGCTGAAGGCCGTGGCTATGTGCTTCGCCGCGTGTTGCGCAGAGCCGTGCGTCATGCACACCGACTCAACCCTTCGCTTCCCAAAGGGCTATCTTTCTTGGCCGACATCGTTCCATCTGTGATTGAAGAATTCGGTGAGTTTTTCCCGGAAGTTCAACAGCAGCAAAAACGTGTACAAGAACTCATTCGCAATGAAGAAGCGCGCTTTGTTGCAACGCTCGAAAGCGGACTTTCCAAGTTTCAATCGTTTGTCAACGAAGCACGCGCCCAAGGGCGCAACATGCTTATGGGCGAAGATGTATTCGTTCTGCACGATACATTCGGATTTCCTTCCGACCTCACGCGAGTGCTGTGCGAAGAGTCGGGATTGAAAGCCGATCTCGATGGCTTCGTGCGATGCATGCAAGCCCAAAAAGAAAAAAGTCGTGCCGACGCCAAATTTTACAAATTTGACCAAGACGATTCTCCGTGGATTGAACTCAACGACATTGCCCAATCAGATTTGAAAGCATTCGCAGGCTATAAATTTAACTCTGCCAATGCGAAGGTCGCGGATCGCGCCGCGCATCAAATTGCCGTCGCTGCCACGAATGTTGCACGCGTGCGTCAACTCAAAAACAAGTACTTCGAACTCTGGATGGCACAAACACCTTTCTATCCTGAAGGCGGCGGACAGGTTGCCGACACAGGATGGCTTCGAGTCAAAACGGCCGACGGAAGTGAAACCGATTTTGAAGTTGTTGATGTCCGCAAATCAGCAGCGGCGATCGTTCATCTTTTGCGAAATCCTGAATGGAGCGTTGAAGAGGCAGAAGTTATTTCTCCTGCAACCTTGAAACAAATGTTCGCACAAAACATAACTGCATTCATTGATATGAAAAATCGCCTGGCCACAATGCGCAACCACACAGCAACTCACCTTCTTCACAAGGCGTTGCAGGTGGTTTTGGGTGAAGGCGTGCGACAAGCTGGATCGTATGTGGGACCCGATGGCTTGCGCTTCGACTTCTCCCACGCAACAGGCATGACACGCGAGCAAATTACACTGGTTGAGGAACTGGTGAATGAAGAGATTCTGAAAAACACCGCCGTGAAAACCCACGAGAATGTTAAATTGGATGAAGCAAAAAACATGGGAGCCATGGCGATTTTCGATGAAAAATACGAAGACGCCGTGAGAGTTCTTGAGGTCCCTGGATTTTCAATGGAATTGTGCGGCGGTACGCATGTTCCCTCAACGGGCTCCATTGGATTGTTCCGTATTACATCTGAAGGCTCAGTGACGAGCGGCGTGCGACGCATTGAGGCAGTCACTGGCCTTGGCGTTCTCGATCTTTTGAGCGGACTCAAGCAAAATCTGGGTAACGCGGCAGAGATGCTAAAATGCTCTGAGGCAGACGTTCTTGATAAGGTTCGTACACTGCGCGATGGCCTTAAAGAAACAGAGCGCCAATTGGCAACTGTGCAATCGCGTCTTGCCAACAGCGTCGTAGAACAGCTGGTGGGCAAGGCAGTTGAAGTCGCAGCAAATGTGCGCTTGGTTGCCGCTCAGGTAGATATCTCTAACGCACAAGAGCTTGAGCTTTACGCCGACCGCATCAAAGAAAAAGGAATTGAAGTTGTTGTTGTTGGGGCATCGCTCGAAGGAAAGGCGATGTTACTTTCAGCAGTGAAACCCGATGTCACGAAGGCGCACAAGAACTTGAGCGCAGGAAACATCATCAAACAACTTTCTGAAAAAGTAGATGGCAAAGGCGGAGGACGCCCCGACTTTGCACGCGGTGGAGGCTCTTCTCCAGATAAACTGCCTTCGGCGCTCGGTGTGGCGGGAGAAATCGTTAAAGGACTGATTTGAGCAGAACGAGCTCAAAACTCTTTGGCGAGGGTATCAAAGGAAACGAATCCATAAGACGGCGCATCGTATGCAAGCAACTCGCCACGCTTGATATCGAAGTACCACCCGTGCAGATGTAATTTTCCTTCTTTGACCCGCCGCTCTATTTCAGGAAAAGTAAACAAATTTCCCAACGAGTTAATGATCCCAACCTTCTCGTAGAATTCATCTTGCAAATCGGGATCGAGCTCTTTGGCTTGTTCTTCGAGTGGGGCGAACTTTTCACTTAGGTTGCGCAACCAGACGCTCAGATCTTCAAGATGTTGCCCCTGTGGTCCAATCACCTGATTCCTTCGTGCACCCTGAATACCGCCACACCCCGAGTGTCCACAAACAACAAAATGCTGAACCTCAAGAACCTCGGTGGCGAACTGCAGAGCAGCGCGCACTCCCCAGGCAGTCTCGCTCGAGCGCTCGGGAATGAGGTTTGCGACATTTCGTAATACAAACATTTCGCCAGGCTTGGTGTTGGTGATCACAGCGGGATCGACTCGAGAATCTGAGCAAGAAATGATCGCGACCCTTGGCTTTTGCCCTTGTTCTGCCAGGCTGCGATAAAAGTCGCCTGACTCGGCCAAAAACTCGGCACGAAAGCGCAGATAACCCTGAGCTATGCTCTGAAGAGTTTTGTCCACCTTGCGAAAGTCTCCCCGAAATTGATTTCAAAAGCACAATGTGCAGACACTAAGATCATCGGGCGGAAAGCACAAATTGTCTCATCATTTGCTCCAATAAACATCAACCAAGAAGAACTTCGGGCGGCAAAACGCGACTGCGCCCTTGTCCTTCAGGCTTCACTTGAATTTGAATACCAATCCGCTCAGCCATATCGGGCACATGTGAAATGACCCCAACCTTTCGCCCTTGCGACTGAAGGGCATCGAGAGCTTCAATGGCAACTTTCAGCGAATCGCTATCGAGACTGCCAAAACCTTCATCAATAAAAAGCGACTCAACCGGAACCTGCTCCGAGGAGAGAGAAGCCAAGCCCATTGCCAAGGCGAGCGAAACCAAGAAAGATTCGCCACCCGAGAGAGAATAAACTGAGCGCAACTCACCGCCGGTATCAAGATCCTCGAGAAGAATCCCCTGCCCCTCCGCAGGAACTCGCAGTTGATAACGGCGCGCAAACGATTCAAGATGGTGATTCGCGTGAGCCAGAAGCACTTCAAGGGTGAGTCGATGTGCCTCCTTGCGAAACTTCGCACCGGTGGCACAACCCACAAGCTCAGAGAGTTGATTCCAGCGCTGAAAAAGCACCTCGTACTTAGCAATCTCGCCCATCAAGGCTGCACATTTGTCACGGTTGTGCAGATCGGCGTGCAATTGTCCTTGAATAGAAAGCTCAAGCGCAAGATCGCCTTCAAGCGACGAACTCACGGCCGAAAGCCACTCATACGCGGGAGCTGTTTTCCAGCTTGGCGCTAAAGCTATCATTTGCTGAGACACCGAAACGTGCAGTTTTTCAAGTTCACTTTTATTGCCATTGAATTGCTGAGTCACACCTTCCAAACGGGCAGCAACAGCAACCAGATCAAGTGCATTTTTCTGCACTCTCTGCAGCGCTTCCCGCTGGCTTCTATTTCGCACAGAAATTTCTTCATCCAATGTGTTCATAAATTGCGTCACTGTAAGGCCATTGAGCAAAGTCAGACA
>CAIZJW010000129.1 GCA_903933385.1 uncultured Silvanigrella sp.
CGACGGAAGAGAAAGACCCACAACGACGCCTGTTGAGGGATCAACTTTTAAGTTCGACCCTTCGATGAAGTCGGACATCCTTTTGAGGAGCTCACTGGGATGAAAAATAGAACCCGGCATCCCCAGAGGGATAAGCGAGTGAGCGTCGTAGGCAAACATCTCCATTTCGAGACCGATATTTGCCGGTGCACCCTGGCGTGCAGAAGAAGAAATTGCGCTGACGTTATGAGCCGGATGCGGGACTCCACGGATGGGACGTTTCCAAAGCCCATCACAGACGCTTCCACCCTGTTGCTCTGGGCCCAAATTGCCAAGGCCATCGCGAGTTTTGTGGGACATTTGAACCCCTCCCTCAGGAGATGCCAGAGTATCGGACGTTTTTGCTCCAAAAATCACAAAAACCCGCACCAGCATCGCCATTTGAGGTCAACATAAACCGAAGTGAGCGAATGTCCATCCCTTTTCGGCCAAAGGACAAACTATGCGGAGGAGGATTCAGGGAGCCGTCGAGGGAGCGGGAGTGATGCCAGGAACGGGAGGTGTTGCTTGGTTTGTTCCCGGAAGAGCTTCAAGCTGAAACGCAAATTCAGAAATACCCACTTGCCTGAGCGCATCCATGACACCAACAACTGAGCTATAAACAGCCCCTTTATCGGCGCTTATCATGGCAATCACCTTGTCGCCCTTCGCTTTGGCAGTCGCCCCAGTTGATTTCAATTCATCCACATTGGTTGGCTTACCATCGAGAAAAATACTTCCATTGGCAGAGACAAGGATGTTGAATGTTCGCTGCAAATTGAGCTTCTCTGCGGTGGCCGCCTGCGGCAACTGAATTTTAAGTCCCTTGTTTACAATGAAACCCGCGGTCACCATAAAAATAATGAGTAGAACAAGGACAACGTCAACAAAGGGAGTGACGTTGATCTCAGAAATCAGATCGTCATCATTGAAATTCGATCCGCCTGCCATGACATTCTCCTCGATCAGATTTTCTTTTCTACATCCGAGTTGTAGCTGAGAACGATACGAGCAATTGTCTCGCTGTTAGCGATCTTTGTTTTGACAGCTCGAGACAATACATTGAAGGCAATAACGGCGGGAATAGCTACCATCAAACCGACAGCAGTTGCCACCAAAGCCTCCGATATCGAGGCCATAACAACCTCAGGACCCGAAGCGTTATTGCTGGAAAGCGCATTGAAGGCCTGAATAATGCCTATCACTGTTCCAAACAGACCTATGAAGGGCGTATTATTCCCTAAAGTTCCAAGGACGGTGAGGCCTTTGTCGAGTTTTGTTCTTGAGGCGATGATAGTTGCATTCATCGTATTTTCCATCGCCTTATGACCATCTTTGCTGCGTTCGAGGCCAACAGCCGCAACATTTGCTTCCAGCATTTGATGTCCTGCACACCATGCAGCTGTTTTTTCCAGAGAATCAGATGAGTTCAATCGTTCAGTGAGCTCCTTGGTGAATGAACCAAAATCACCACGCAGTTTTAGAAAAAACAACGCGCGTTCGATAATGACCGAAAAACTAAGAATGCTGCAGGCCACTAACAGGTACATAACCCATTCTGCTCCGAGCAATGCAAATTTCAAAAACTGTGCAGTAATACCCATGGCAACTGACTCCTTTCAGTTTCCGTCCTTGTGAAATTCAAGATCTTGATAGATTTGTGCAACGATTTGATCGGCATTGACCAGCATTGGCAATGCCGCCGCGACCTCTGCATCGACAACATACTCTTTGCGTCGCATGCCACACAACACAGAACTTAATCCAGGCTGCCACATTAAGGTTGCGAGAACTAATTGCGAGAGAGGAGCTTCCTCGTAACCAGGAATTGAGATGTATTCCCGTGCAAGCTTTTCCAAATCTAGCGACAGGCGCGTCCAGTTCTGCAAACCTTTCCGCTGCGCATCATCACCAACTGCAGCGGAATCAACCGTCGGACGAGTCAGGCGAATGAGCCCGCCATCGTTCATCGCATTAAATGGGCGATTGACGAGAATGCCAACTCCATTTTTTCGCGCGAGAGTGAGCGTGTTGTCTTCATCATCTGCCGACTCAACTGCAATCGGGTTTACCTCAATCCAGTTGAGTGGACACTGAGCAACACGAAATGAGTGATTCTGTGAAGTTGAATTCGCCGCATCGAGCAGTCGCGCAAGAGACACGGCGGTGGGATCGTCACTAGTTGCGCCGAGTGTGTTGGAACTGACTCCGTAGGCCCGAATCTGACCAACGGACACCGCTTTCTCAAGTGCCGCAAAACACTTTGCCAATTGCCCGTAAAAATCGGCTTGTGCTTTATCTACAGGGATATTGTTATGCTCGTATGCCTTAAGCATGTACTCAGGATTGTGAATCAGGAAGACATCCAAACAATCGACACCAAGACGACTCAGCGAGCGCTCAAGTTGTTCAATAATGAATTCAGGATCGAGGCAATACCAAAGATCAGACCCGAATTTAAAAACTGGCTCAAAGGGCCGCCCATCTCGCTCACGCTGTTGAACAAGTTCAAGAGTGTTGCCCTGAACATAGCCAGCCTTGGAGACCAGGACTACATTTTCGCGCGAAAGCGCATTCTCGTTCGCTAGAGTTGCGAGGGTCTGACCTATGAGAAGTTCGCTTTGCCCATTGCCGTAATTGGTGCTGGTATCAATCAGGTTTACACCCCGACGAAGAGCATGCTCAAGAGCTTCTCTGCACTGCGGATGCCCGAGGCTTGGGGAAAAACCAATTCGGTAAGAGCCAAAACCAACTAAGCTCACAAAAGGGCCGCCTTCATATAAGGGACGGCGGCGTTCATGAAAAACCCCCTGACGTTGCTCACCCGTTCGGCGTGTTGTCTCAGGGGTCGCATAACCGGACAAACTCATTGCGTGGATTTCCTTCCTTTCAATTTCGAATCACTGAAGCCAATGCCCTGGGCGAAGACCATGCAAGGGAGACACCCGAGTTGCGCGGTATGCCGGATAAAGTGCACTAAAAAAACTCAAACCAAGCGCAACAGCGATTGCTACAATGACGAGTGGGAGGTCGTATTCAACCGGGATTTTTTCTAGGAAATAGAATGCTTTAAGATCGCCGATATCCACCCCAGAAAAAATCCTCAGAACAACCAGCCCCAAGCCGACGCCCACAATAGACCCCAGAAGCCCAAGAGTCACGCCTTGAGCCACGAAAATGCGGACAATAAAGCCACGAGTCGCACCTGTACAACGCAGTATTGAGATTTGTTTCGCTCTATCAAGCACACTGAGGCTCAGAGTTACGATAATGTTGAAACTTGCGACAAGGGCAATAATTAGAACAATGAGCTTAATCGCGAGCCCGTCTCGATCAATTTGTTCAAATAAGCTGCGATCAATTTCCTGCCATGCTTGGATTGTATAGGGCATTGTTCTGCGCAGCCTCTGAGCAAGTACTACAGCTTGATTGGGATCTTTCATGCTAATTTCAAGACCAGTTGCCCATCCACGAGTGCCAAACAGACTCACACCATCAAGAAAATTCAAAAATGCGATGCGATCGTCGTACTGCGCCAGCCCCACACCCATAACGCCGGCTATCTTGAATTCCTGATACCTTGAGCCCGATGGATTGTCGGGGTCGTTCGAGCTGGTGATGAGAGTGACAACATCTCCAAGGTTTGCATTCAAACGCAGCAGCAATCCTTTTCCGATAACGATGGATGGAAGACCTCTTTGACTCTGAGACTGCGCCAGGGGATCGGGCTTTCCGCTTGGCTCAAAGTCGGGACCAGGCCGTTCATCTGCCATAAACAATCCCGGTATACCGAGCGCGTCTAGTCCGCTTTGCGGCTCGATAAAGCGCTGAAGAGCTGGTGCGCTCGAAGCTTCTATACCTTCAATTCCACGTATGATCGCCGTAGCTGTCTGCGGACCAAAGCTCAACAACGCCTCGGAATACTGAAACAGGCTGACTCTCTCCACCAGGTCAGCATGACTTTGACGGACTTCGGCAGCAACCTCGCGAGCGTCGGGAATACCCCGAGGGATCGCATAAACGACAACGTTTGGATTCGCCGCAAGAAGGATATTTTTAAGTTCTTTTTGAAACGAATTGAAGACAGTTACAACAACCAGAAATGCAGCGACACCAAGCGCAACACCTGCAACGGAAACAACAGCTGAAAATGAAGGCAGACGCGAATTCTTGCGACGCATGAACTGGGATGCGATCCGAAAAGACAAACGTATCTGAGTGAACATCAATACAGGTGCTCCGCTGAGTTCGGAAAACACTACCCCAATCAGCTTGTTATTGTCACTCTCTCATGATTCACTTTCAGAAGAATTTGCGCCGGCTTCAGAACCCACTTGACACTTAAAAGTTCCGGTACAGATTGAGGCATCTAGGGAGCCTGTCTGATTCACTTCCGGAGGAAGACCACCATGCAGAATCTCACTGAGCGTTCGCAACAGGTTTTGGCACAGTCAATCACACTCGCACGCAACAACCAAAATCCGGAACTGACACCGGCGCATTTTCTCCTTACGGCATTTGATTTGAACGAAGAGTTTGTCACTCAACTCTTCCGCGAGACACCAGCCGTCAAGCAAGCACTGTATTCCGACCTCAAAGCAGCTGTGGCTGCTTTGCCACAAGTGACGTCAGGACAAATCGAACCTACCGTCGGTTCTTTCTTTAACCAATATCTCGATGATGCTGAAAAATTCCGAAAAGAATTGAAAGACGAATATCTCTCCATAGAACATTTCGTGCTTGCCGGCCCAAAGAGCAAGCAGGTGTCAGTTGCAAAAGCCTTCCAAAAGCAAAATCTTAATTCCGAAACTCTGAAGTCCAATACTCTGAGAATTCGTGGCAGCAACCGTGTCATGGATGCCAATCCTGAAGCAAAGCTCGGAGTTTTGGAAAAATATGGACGAGATCTTACCCAGCTTGCTCGTGAGAACAAACTCGATCCTGTGATCGGAAGAGATCAAGAAGTCAGACGTGTCATTCAGATTCTCTCCAGAAGAACAAAAAACAACCCCGTCCTCATTGGCGAGCCAGGCGTTGGAAAAACTGCCATTGCAGAGGGTTTAGCCCAACGGATTGTCAGAGGCGACGTTCCAGAAACGCTCAAAAACAGAACACTCGTTGCACTCGACATAGCCGCACTGATTGCCGGTGCAAAGTTTCGTGGTGAATTTGAAGAACGCCTCAAAGCTGTATTGAAAACTGTTCAAGAATCATCTGGTCAAATCATTCTTTTCATCGATGAAATTCATACCATCGTCAAAGCTGGTGGCTCTGAAGGGGCGATGGACGCAGGCAACATGCTCAAGCCAGCTCTCGCACGGGGAGAATTGCGTTGCATCGGCGCAACGACTCTCGACGAGTATCGACTGATTGAAAAAGATCCGGCTTTGGAGAGGCGCTTCCAACCAGTACTCGTGGCTCCACCATCCGTTGAAGACACCGTCACCATTCTGCGCGGACTTAAAGAACGATATGAGATCCACCATGGGGTTAGAATTCGTGACAATGCTTTGGTTTCAGCAGCGACTCTTTCTGACCGCTACATCCAAGATCGATTTTTGCCAGACAAAGCCATTGATCTCATCGATGAAGCTGCAAGCCGACTCAAAATTCAGCTCGATAGTGTGCCAGAAGCCGTCGACACAACCGAGCGAAAGATATCACAACTAAAAATTGAGCAGGCTGCGCTCGCAAAAGAAACAGACAAACAAGCTGTTGCGCAACGTGAATCGATTGAAAAGCAGATACGCGAACTTGAAGAGCAAGCAAACCGTATGCGGTCACGCTGGAACCTGGCGAAAAGCAACGTCAACCAAGTCAACACTCTAAAGAAACAAATTGAGCAACTGCGTCTCGAAATGGAGCGACTTGAACGCAAGGCTGAATACGCAAAAGCATCCGAAATAAAATTTGGTGAACTCCCTCTTCTCGAGAAGAAACTTGAAGAGCTCACTTCTCCGGCATCCGGAGCGAAAGGTCACAAAAGCGAAGCTCTCAATGCCCTACCTGGAACGATAGAAGAAAACACCGTTGTCTTAAAAGAAGAAGTAGACACTGAAGATATTGCAACGGTTGTGAGTCATTGGACAGGCATACCAGTGAGCAAACTTTTTTCTGCTGAGCGCGAACGGCTTCTTCATATTGAAGATGAGTTAAGACAGAGCGTTGTTGGGCAGGATCACGCCCTCCGTGCCGTCGCAAACGCGATACGCCTGTCACGGAGCGGGTTGAAAGATCCGAATCGTCCTATGGGTTCGTTTCTGTTTCTTGGACCAACAGGAGTGGGTAAAACCGAAACCGCAAAAACTCTCGCACGAAATCTATTTGACTCAGAAAAGTCTATCATTCGAATGGACATGTCTGAATTCATGGAAGAGCACACCGTAGCGCGACTGATTGGCGCGCCACCTGGATACGTGGGATTCGAGGAAGGCGGACAGCTCACGGAGGCGGTGCGAAGAAAACCCTATTCCGTTGTTCTGTTTGACGAGATAGAAAAAGCGCACCCCAAAGTTCTCAATATCCTTTTGCAGATGCTCGATGACGGTCGCCTGACAGACAGCCACGGTCGGACTGTCAGTTTCCAAAATTGTGTTGTCATAATGACAAGCAACATTGGTGCTCTTGAAATACTTCAACATGGCGCGCAAATGCCGTATGAACAACTCAAGAAAATGTTAATGGGAGAGTTGTTGAAATACCTACGACCTGAACTCATCAACCGTATCGACGAAGTGGTTGTATTTCACGCCCTCAGCGAAACAGTCATACAGAGTATTGTGAGAATTCAGCTTAAGGGACTAGAAAAGAAACTCAAATCCCAGCAATTGAGCCTCAAATACGATGATGGGGTTATTGCTAAACTCGCCGAGGCAGGCTGGGATCCTCAATTCGGAGCACGACCACTGCGCAGAGCATTGCAGGAACTCGTAGAAGTGCCACTGAGCCTTGCAATACTTGAAAATCGATTTAGCGAAGGGCAAACCATTCTCATCTCGCAGAAAAATGAGGGGGGACACTTTGAGTTTACGACAATTCTTTAACTTTACGGGCTGTGCGCTCTTCGCAATCGCAACTTCTGTTGCCTTGCTTTCGTGCAGCGTAAGCTCTGGTGAAAACAGTGAGGCTGCAAATTGCGGAATCACTCTTCTTCCCACAAATGAAGCTGAGCCCAATGATTCGCAAAAGAAAATATCATACAGCGGAACACTGCCCGAAAATTGCGTTAAACAGACGACCGAACGCAACGGACGAACGCTTGTCAAACTCTCTACTCAATCGAGCGAACCAAGTGAGTTGGTAGCACTAGAAGAGCTGAAAGCAGGTCAGAGAAGCTTAAAATTTGATACTTCAAGTGACAATTTACGACGCGGTTCATTTGAGAAAAGCTTCGACAGCACGCTCCTACCAGACTGGTCGGTACCATGGGCTGATAAACCAACAACAATAACTCTTTCCATGCTTATTGCCGGTTCGGCATCCGAAGCATCTGTCCCAAAATCAGTTTCCGTCGAGTTAAAATTCTAATGCTACCAATTAAGATAATTGATTTGGTGAAAACATTTTCGCTCGCTGGTGACTCGACACCGCAAACGGTCATCCGAGGTGTGTCGCTCGACATCAATGCGGGCGAAACGATTGCCTTCATGGGACCAAGCGGCAGCGGAAAGAGCACGCTTCTAAATTTAATTGCAGGACTGGAAGAGCCCACGCAAGGGAAGATTTTTTTCGGCGAAAAAGAACTGACCTCGATGACGTTGGCAGAAAAAGAGAAAACAAGACTCAATTCGATTTCCTACGTCTTTCAATTCTTTCACTTGCTTCCAACCCTCACGGCCCTTGAAAACTGTGCGCTCGTTGCAATCGAACAGGGTGACAGAAATATCAAGGAAATTGTGAGCGATGCGAAAGACATGCTTAAGCTTCTCGGCCTCGAGGGTGCTGAGAACAAGCGCCCTGCACAGTTGAGCGGTGGAATGCAAGCTCGAACAGCGCTCGCCAGAGCGCTGCTATCGCGTCCTCAATTAATACTCGCCGACGAGCCCACAGGGAATCTCGATTCAAAATCAGGCGAAGCAGTTCTCGACCTCCTCTTTCAGGAGCAAAAGAAGCGAAAATTCACATTATTGCTTGTGACTCACGACGAATCGGCAGCGCGAAGAGCAGAACGCATCATTAGATTTCGTGATGGACAGCTGCAGACATGAAGGCACTGCTGTGGCAAGCACTTTTTTTTAGGACCCTTTTCGAGCAGAAAAGGCTCTTCGCAATTGCCGCTCTCACAGTGTCCCTAGGCGTTGCGCTCGCGCTAGGTATCAGACTCGGAACGCAAAGCGCCGTGCGCTCTCTCGAAGAATCGATAGGCCAAATGCGAGAGAAGGGTTGGTCGGATACACTTGTAGCCACCACACCAGAAGCAAAAATTTTCTTAAGAGAAATTGCTCTTCGTTACGATGGTCAAGTTTTTTCAACTCTCGAGGGTAGCGCAGTAAAGACAGAGTCTGGGGAGCCTGGTCAGGTTGTTCAGATCCACGTCGTTTGGGGCAGCGCGACTGCAACTGAATCAGGGATTGCGGGCGAACCATTTCCTCCCGAGAAGCTCTTGTTGCAAATCAGCAAGAACTGCAAAACAGAGTTCAACAACATTCAAAAACTTCTCATTTCCGGTAAGAAATTTGAAGTGCATTTCAACCCAACCGAAATGCCGACATTTTTAGGTTGCAGAAACACAACCGCAGCGCCTTTTTCTTTTTCGACGCCAGAGCTCGGCGACCTTCTGCAACGCGCACCATTGCATGCGATTTTTCCTCTCAAAAATGTGAGCCAAATAAAATCCTTCGAAGACATAAGCTCCCTCGCTGCTCTAACACCCGGAATTGAACCAGAGGCAAATAAAAAGCGTATTTCCCGACTTGAAGACGTCACCATCAGTTTTCGAACGAACCTTCAATTAATGGGATTCATTGCTCTGTTCATTGGCTTCGCCATGGTGCATCACATCTTTTCGCTGCTCGTAGCTAAGCAATCTAAAAACCTTGCTACCCTCTCTGCGCTCGGAATTTCAAAACGCAAACAAGTTAACATTTTAATAAGCCTTGCTGCTTTTCTCGGATTTGCAGCAAGTACCCTTGGCACAATTCTCGGCTTACTGGCAGGTTTTTTTCTCTCAGGTGTGACATCTGCCACTGTCAGAAATCTCTACGACTCCCTTGTCGACTCACAAAACTTCCACTGGCAGGGAATTGATCTTGCATATGGTTTTGCAATTGGCTTCGCCGCTTGTTTTTTGGGTTCAATTCACCCAATCGTAAAAATGACAAAGATACCCGTTGCTCAAATTATGCGAGACGGAAGTTTTGAGAGCCACGATTCAGGATTATCCCTAAAACAAAGTGTGAAACTGACTGCGTTGATTGTTGGATTGAGTTTAGCATGCTTAAAATGGACAATTGTTTGGAACAGAATTCCTTTCACAGCTCTTCTGGCATGCTTAGGCTTTCTTGTGGCTTCTGCCCTCGTTGCTCAGCAGATAAGTCACTTATTATATGAGAAGGCTCATCTTGGAAAATGGCAACATCGCTCGGCAACGCAACTTCGACTTTTTCTAGCTCCTCAATCTGCGGTTGTTATTCAGGTTCTGACACTGACCTTCACGCTGACTTTCGGCGTAAAAGGAATGGCTGAGAGCTTTCGAACAACACTCTCGGATTGGTCGAGAGAGACTCTCAGAGCAGATCTCTGGATACGCACGGTTGGTGGCGCGGGGACCGCACTTCCCGAGAAAATCCTGAGCCGACTTGAGAAAGCATCTGGCATTGAGGCTATTGCGGTCGACAGACTGAGCATTGGACCGGCAACGATGGCTTTGAATGAAATGGATACAGCAAAACCAATTTTACTTGCCGCAGCGCGTTTTGCAGAGCAAAGCAAAGTGGCTCCAATGAAAATCTTGCTCCCTGAAAATTCTACTTTTGAGATACAATCGAATCTTGCCCAAGAGATTGCTGACAATTCACAAAATTGCCTGGGAACCAGAGAAAATCCATGTTTAGCGTACATTTCTGAACCAATTTCAATTCACTTTTCAATGCCTTCTCCCCTCGGTTCAACTTTGTGTCCCAAATTCAGAACACAGAAAGTTTGTTTCAAGGTAGCCGCGGTATATCAGGACTTTGGAAGCGATCAGGGCGTTCTTCTCACTGACGAAAGAGTCTTCGAGAGATTTTTACAGGGTGCTCCAAAACCTTCTTTTAGCAATGTTTATTTGCGCAATCCAAACTCTCCCGAAGCCGAAAAACTCAATGCAGAACTGCGCCGAGCAGTTGAAAGTTCGCAAGGAACACTTGCTTTCGAAACTTTACAGAATTTACAAGCAAGAATTCTCGAGACCTTCGACAACACCTTCCGGGTGACCGACGCACTCTACTTTCTTTGTGGAGTCATCGCTGTTGTTGCGACTATGAGTAGCTTGAATCTCCAAATCTTGTTGAGAAGCAGGGAATGGAGTTTGCAATGGTCGTTAGGAATCGGAAGCCAAACTCTTTTACGACGCTTCTCGATATGGTCGGCTTTTATGGCTTTTTTGGCTGCAGCCGTTTCACTGGTAGGGGGTTGGATTCTTTCCGCGATACTTGTGTATGCCGTGAATTACTATTCTTTTGGATACTCTCTCACTCTTTCCATACCCTGGCATCTGCCACCAGTCGTGCTTGGCGTCGCATCACTGAGCGGCTACCTCAGTGGAAAACTTCAGACTCGAAGTCTTAAGGAAAATGTTTCACTCAACGCTCTGACCCGGGAATAGGAGACGCTCTTGGAAGCCATTCATCAAGAAATGCGACAGGCCATTGAATTACGCCATCTTCATGGTGCCAATTCGCCCTCATCCCTCGAATGGTGGTATTTTACCGGTTTTATGTGGCGCAACAATAACAATGCAAGCTGCGATACAACGACTGACATCGCAAACCTAGCAAGTAAAAAAACTCCCCATTATTCAGTTCAATCGACTTTTTTTCTCGCTGACGAAATGACTCCAAAAGGTCTTCTCGCTCATGCTGCCGAGGCTGATCTTGAAAAGAAACAACACCGTTCTTCGGAGCGGGTCGCGGGATTTGCGCAGAACTCTATGAGCAGTCCTATCGCATTTGCTGCACCTGGATTGTTGAATTTAACTTTAGGCAACTGGCGACTTTCGCAGCTCGGTTCATCGAAGGAGAGAGTTCACTGGGACTTGCGATTCGATGTGCGCGGAACAGAATATCTGCTTCAACTTAAAATTCCAAAAAGTGACTTTTGGTTTCACGGCAAGAATGGCTTTTTGCAGAAGACATCGGGTGCAGGAAACTTCTACTACTCAGCACCCTTTGTTGTGGCGAGTGGTCAACGCATATATCGAGATCCATCGGGAATAAATAAACTGGAATCCATTTGCGGACAGCTTTGGTTTGATCATGAAATTCACGTGAAAAAAGTCATGGATGTGGGCTGGCGATGGTTTGGTTTAAACTTCTCAAACGGAAAATCTCTGATGATCTATCAAATTTCAGAGAAAGGTAAGTTCACACAAGCGAAGGGTGAAATCTGGGATCAATCGACAAAAACCTCAACACTTTTGGATCAAATAAATTTGTCCGCCAGCAACGAAGTTTGCTTGAGTTCTCAACGCTGCTATCCGCAGACGTTTCAGGCTGAATTTCTAGACCCGAGCAGCAAAGTTAAAAACGTTGTGAAAACCGATGCCTGGTTCGCGGAACAAGAAATGGGAAGCGCATCGGGGGCTATAGGCAGGCCCTACTGGGAAGGAGCTGTTCGTGCCGTCTGGGATACAGCACCAAACATCTCAAAAAAGAACAGACAACCTACTGAAGGCATTGGATTTATAGAGATGGTCCCTCAAGAACCCAGCAAATAAAACCGATACAAAGGGGTTGGGTTGGCGGAGGTGTGCATGCGGAACGACTTTCTCACAGTTTGGCAATTCAATGGTCTATTGATGGCAGTGCTGGCGAGTATTTCGATTTCGACCTCTTGCAGCAATGAAATGTCCAGCACGTACACAAGCTCAGTTTCTCCGACACCAGTGGGTGCAAAGGTTTTGGCTGCCGAACTTCCCAAGTGTAAAGATGATGTGCGGCCTATTCGAGTCGCTTTTATTGTCGACAACACTGGCTCCAACGCTGCCTCTCCAGATGATATTCAAAAAGGCCCTAACTTCGTCGGAACAGATCCGCTGAAGAGTTTTGTGAACAGAACGTCTCTGCTCAGCGACCAAGATTTAAAAGGTTTTAGCAAAGAGACAGTTTACACAGATCGTCAAGTTGCAGTGTACAAAGCAATTCTTAAGCTACAAAAGGCATCTGCGGCAGCGCGACTCAAGAATGCAAGTTTTCAAGGTATAGACGTGGGCGTGGCGCACTTCCCATACGCTCCACCAAATTTGAAACTTGGCGATCCTGTCGACGTCGACGATCTTAAGAAAGCAGTTTTTCACAATGGTGCCGATAAAGGACTACCAGATGCGATGACTGATATTTCTAAGATTTCGTTTTCCGAAGCATGGAGCAAGCAGGTGTGGAATATGCTTGGCTTCACTCACTATTCGCGTGGGATGACACCCTATGTCACAGCCTTCCAGGCTGCGAACGAACTGCTCGTTTCAGAAAAAAACAAGAAAGCTGGCGATACCCGACCAGGCTTAGTGATCTTGGTCACCGATGGTCTTCCAACAGATCCCAAACCGAGTGATATCGTCGCTGCGCGCTTAGCATTGGGAAAGGACACGCGGGTTGCACTGCTCTCAATTTACCAAGCAAATGAGGATGACGAAGCACAAAACGCACCAGCGAAAAGTGCACTGAAATCAATATTTGAGAGCGATGGCTGGGGAAAAGAAGAACATCAAACATTTGATTCGTATTGGAATGCCTTGAGAAAAATCCCACAATCAAATGAAGTTCGTGACGATTATTTCCAAGTCAAAGTGACGAAGCTACAAGAAAGTCTTGATCAGCTTCTCGATCGATACATAAAATGCAGCTTGAAATAAATTTATCGACGCAGGGGTGTGAGGCTGCGCGGCAATTGAACTGCCGGATTTTCGGAGTCACTCTCAGACTGCTTCGCTCCTTTGCGAGCTGCCGGTGTTTCTCCGCCAGTGGCTCCCCGCACTCCCCCGGACACCTGCGGTTCGTCGGGGCGATTGGGTTTCTCTAGATAGATAGGCACAACAACTTCGCGCGTTTGGCCTGGCTCAAGAAATAGTGACTGCCTGGCTTTACTTCTATCGAGAAGTGGATCTCCCAAAAAATAGGTGAGATCATAGCTTCCCGCAGGGACATAGACTTCTTCAGGTTTATGAAAAAGTAGATCGAGTGAGCGCCCGAAAACGTTGGCACCTCGACTTTCAATGCGCACCAGATCTGTTCGATATCGGCCTTGTGCTTGCCTTACATCCCATTTTATTTTGACTCGAGCCAGAGACTCTCCAGCAAGTGCCTCGTTTCGGCGCTGCAGATTTCTCTTAATACCGCGCAATCCTTCCACGCCATATTCATAAGTTCCCTCGAGTAAAAGAAAGGGAAGCTTCGGCTCCACAGTCATGAGCGCGTATGGTTTCTGTTCACGATGGATGGTGATCCGTGGAGGATTCTTGCAACTTTTGAAACCTTCGGGGCAGCTCGGTGCATCAACCCTTGCAGCAAACGTTTTTACAATCATCTTTTCGCCAGCGTCCACCTGAAAGCTATCTTGAACTTCTGACCCTTCAATGCTCACTGAATAGCTACCAGGAAAAAC
This sequence comes from uncultured Silvanigrella sp., assembly GCA_903933385.1. Classification (GTDB taxonomy): domain Bacteria; phylum Bdellovibrionota_B; class Oligoflexia; order Silvanigrellales; family Silvanigrellaceae; genus RFOM01. The sequence goes on from CAIZJW010000129.1 coordinate 13,816, forward strand.
CAGATAATCGGTATCTAGATTAAGCAATGCACCAGTATCGAGATAAACAAAAACGGGCTGGCCACCAGCCTTCAGGCGCTCTTCCATCGGGAAGTTTTTGGGCAAATCAATCCGCAATACGCCCACAGATATCTCAGTGAGAGCACCTTTCTCAATAGACAACTTTCGACGAGTTCCATTCACCTCTAACGAATAATCTCCTGGTAAAAGCCATGTGCTGCCGTTGGGAACCAAACCTACGACAGAATTCTCAGATTTGGGCTCTTTTTCCTCTGGCGCGAGATAAAAGCGAGCGTGTATGTCTGGAAAAGTTGAAACAATACTGACCGGGAATAGGTCGAGAGAAATTTTCTCACTCGTTTCGCCGTGATTCTCTATTTTAACGAGACGTCCACCGATTCTGAACTCAGTTGTGCCGGGTAAAACATCGAAATCTCGACGATTCTTCCACTCGTTGCGTTGACCATCTAATGGATCAAGGCAGAGTGTGTGGACAACCAAAGATGATTCCTGTGTCGAGCGTACAGGAATTGGAGCACTCTCAGCGGCTGCTCCTTCTCCAGACTTTTCCGGAGCTGGCCCTTCTGCAGACTTCTCTGGCGCTGGCCCCTCTGCAGACTTCTCTGGCGCTGGCCCCTCTGCAGACTTCTCTGGCGGAACAGAGTTCAAATTTTGCGTTCCTTGGAGCTCCGCACTGGTCGCAACCTCTGTCTTGGAGGTTGAGGCCGCTTGCTCATCAAGTGCTAACCGCGCCTTAACATTTGAAGCATCAACGCTCTGTAAACCGCTTTCCCCATGAAGAACGAGGGAGAGTCGACGAACGGGGATTTTAGTGGGTTTGTCGCGCGTTTGTTTAAACTCGTAGCCAGAGCATTCATTGGCGACAAGATATTCGCCAGCATCGAGCTCCATTGACTCACCGCCATGAATGAGACCAACCGGGCTCATCACTCGATGACCAGGTTTACCAACCTGACGATACACAACCAGCTCCACATCTTTTGGTGCATCCAAAGTGAGAGTCTGTTTGCGGGTCAAATTTAAAAAACTACAGCCCGAAAGCATTGCCATCGCTGCTGCTGCAAGAATGGGAATGAGCATGCCAACGCCTTGTGTTTGAACGTTCAAGGCTTACAGGTTAACAAATTTTCCATAGAGAAGTAAGGCTGGGGCAGACTTTTAAGACGTCGCAGTGTCCCGACAAGTTCAACTTGAGAAAGACTCGCACAGCCTACTTTTTGTGCAATCTGTTCGGTTCCTACCATAATTCGACCCGTGTCATCTTCAACCAAAAGGTACGAATCCGCAGGCCCGACCCCTGTGACCTTGCCGCTGATGTGAACTTTCGATCCAATATATTCGTCGGGATTCAGGCTCAGAACTTTGATTTTGATGGGGGCCCTCGACTGGGGCACACAAGACACTAACAAACCTGAAACAAGCACTCCGACAACAGCTGCGGTGAGCTTCGAAATGAACTGATTTCCCGGGCTGTTATTAATTTGCAACCTGTTCATCGAGATGCCCCCTTTCGAAAACCAATTGAAGAACAAGTTTTACGTCGACGACAGGACGCACGGTTCCTGAATTTTTTGCAACGCCCGAAACGATACAAAAATCATCACTTAAATATTCCTGGGCGGCAGAGTCTATTTCATCATCTACTAACCAAACGAACTCGGTGAGCTCATCGACAATAATTGCAAAATTATCTCCCGACGGAGACACAACAAGACAGCGCGTCGTTGACGATAAGGTTCCCTGAGAAAATCCAAGCAAGCGCCGTAAATTCACCACAGGCATAATTTCACCTCGAAGTGCGAAGACACCCTCGAGTTCCTTCTTTGCCCTTGGCACAAATGTAATTGGCGGCGGCATAACAATTTCGCGCACATCATCAACTGCAATTAACAATTCCTGGTCAGCGACCTTGAAGATAAGAAATTGTTTTCCGGCAAAAATCGGAGCCTGCTCTTCATTCGCTTGTGTCGCAAGTTTGATTTCAAGTTGCCTGCGGAGCTCTTCGAGCATAAACACCTCTCTGGAAACTCTCGCTTCCTGCTACATCTGCGACGTCAATAACGAGCGCAACGCGCCCGTCGCCTAGCACACAACCTCCCGCAAGGCCCGGGTGATTCCCCAGTAATTTCCCAAGTGGCTTGATGACGATTTCCTGTTGACCCAAAAGCTTATCGACAACTAATCCAAGTCGTTCGTGACCAATACCGACCACAACAAAAACGAGACGTTCCCTTCGCCGACTGAGAGCTGGAGTCGTTTGTGTTGGCCGATACCAGAAATTCGACTCAATGTTCGTGAGACCCATAACATCGGAAAACCGCGCAAGCGGGACAACCTGATCTCTCAATTTGACGAATTGCGCTGTTCCCATGCGTTGAATTTCATCCGCTGAAATTCTTATGCTTTCGATAACATTCACCAGAGGAATAGCGAATGATTCCCCGGCTACCTCAACCATCAAACTTGGAACTATTGCCAATGTGATTGGAAGCTTGATGGTTGTCTTTGTCCCTTTTCCTTGCACTGAATCGAGCTCAACGACACCTTTAAGTTTCTGGATATTTTTTTTGACTACATCCATTCCAACGCCACGACCCGAGATGTTTGTTACTTTCTCTGCAGTGGAAAAACCTGGCTCGAAAATTAGATTGAAAATATCTTTGGGAGGAATATTTTCGTTCTCTTTTATTATTCCGTTCCTAATTGCCTTCGCGCGAATGCGCTCGACATCGAGTCCTTTGCCATCATCCTCGACACAGATAACAATCAGATTACCTTGTTGACTCGCCGAAAGACGAATTTGTCCTTTACGAGTCTTTCCGTTTGCTTCTCGCTGTTCAGGCTCCTCAATACCATGATCAATACTATTTCGAATCAAATGCACCAGCGGATCACCAATCTCCTCAACCAACGTTTTGTCGAGTTCAGTTTCTCCCCCATGCACAACCAACTCGACTTCTTTTCCACATTGTCTCGAAAGATCTCGAACAACTCTGGAAAACTTGTAGAACGCATTTCCCACTGGAACCATGCGCACTTTCATAATGATGTTCTGAACTTCATTCATATGTCGACCAAATAGAAGCACACTTTCAGCCATTTGATGACTGAGATCTGCACTTGCTCCGCGCAATCGCATTGCTTCCTCAATACGAGCAAATCGAGTTCGGTCGATCACCAATTCCCCAACGAGGTTAACCAAACTGTCGAGTCTTTTGAGATCAACCCGAATTGTCCCTTGAGAGTCACTTTTTGGAGCTTCAGTTTTTATTGTTTTTCCTGAACTCGTTTCAATTGAGGCTGCAATATTGATTGAATCTGAGCGCGTCTGAGCAATTTGAGGCTCTGCAATCATCTCGCCGCGTTCAGATGCACTCAGCCTCTGAAAAAATTCTTCGAGCGGAATCTGAGGTTTTTTTCCTGAGCGCAACAGTGAAAATAGATTGCGAACAAGATCCCATCCAATCAGTAAAGAATCTATCAAAGGAGCACTGACAGAAAGTTGATTTTTTCTAATCCGATCAAATGTATTCTCGATCACATGGCAAAGTTGCTCTATGCAACCAAAGCCGAGCATCCCTGCCGTACCCTTGATCGTGTGCGCCGCCCGAAATATCTCTTCTACCGAGGCGCGGTCGTCAGGATTATTCTCAAGCATTAGCATTGCTTGGGTAAGCGATTCTAAAAGCTCATCGGCATTATTGAGAAAATCTGCGACCATCTCTGGATCCGCCTCATTTTCAACAACATCGAATGAATGACTGATTGATGCCGCTGCCTCTGCGGAGGGACTCGTTTCTTCTATTGAAACCAGATTTTCTGGTTGATGGCTTTGAATCGCCGCTGGCATCTGAGCGGCTACTTCCTTGACTGCTGGTATAAATGACTCGTGCTTTTCGCCCAAGAGGCCTGTCCAAGGTGCTCCAAGCGAAGCAAGAGCAGAGATAACTTTCTGTAATAAGCGCACTTCGCCTTCGACAATCTGCTCAATAAGCGCTTGGTCGAGTTCGGCTGCAAAAACGAAAAGGGATTTCTTTTGATGCTGTCGGTCAATCAGAATTGAACCTATCGAGTTGATTCGATCGCGGACTTCCGAATTGTTTTGATCACAGACGAACGAATAAATAAATTCGGGTCGTGTCAGGAAACTCTCCCAAAGCTCACGTTCATCTGAAGACAATGGATTGCACTGTGGAACATTCTCCCCGTCACGACTGCCGAATCCTTGGACCTGTGGTGTTGCAACAAAAGCGCCTCCAACACAAAATACTTGTGCTTGGTACTCAAGCTCGGTCATCAGAGAGTCGTTCTCAAACCCCCCATCAGAAACAAAAATTTTCTCTAGGAGCAACTGGCATTCTGCAAGCGTTTCCAAATCTTTATTATCGATGGATGATTTCCCGGCACGAACATCAGTCAGCCTATCCTCTAAGAGGTGCAGTGCTGACACAAGTCGAGGCAATTCTGCGATTTCGGATAGGCCCTTGAGGGAATGAAGGATACGGAACAGCTCGTCAATTTCAGCTCGACCAACAGTCCGGCCCTGCTCGAGCAGCGCATTTATGGTCATCCAAGTACCAGTAAAGCGCTCAACCAGCTCGACACTCTCGGCTTTAAGTTCGTTCATCATGTCCTGACTGAGTTCCATTTTGCTCCCACCTTAAAGCTAGTTTAGGTGTTCGAAGGGCAAGCTCATGGACATGGCTCGCCCAGTGGGATGTGATTTTGTCGTTACTGAACCGTTCTGCCCATATGAGCGCTTGACTGAATCTCTCTACTGGGCAAGACCTGCTAGGGGAGATTGTTGAACATGTTTGAAAAAATCGTTTTGGCGAGCGCCTCACCCCGTCGAAGAGAACTTCTGAAAGCCGCTGGCTTTGAGTACGAAGTCATTGTTGCAAATATTGAAGAAAAGCGGCGTCAAGGCGAGCGCCCGGAAGATTATGTCCAGCGCAACGCCAAAGAAAAAGCATTGGCCGTTTGCAGCACCCAGCCGTTTGCCGTTGCAAAGGCCATCGTGCTCGCTGCCGACACAATTGTTGTTGCCTTTGACAATGAGGTTCTCGAGAAACCCGTTGATGCAGACGATGCCAGGCGCATGCTCGGCAAGCTTTCGGCAAGAACTCACCGAGTATTGACCGGCTTTGCATTGTGCAATGGAACAACGGGCGAGATTATCGAATGCAGAACTGTTCAGACACAAGTTCTGTTCAGAAATCTCTTTGCTGATGAAGTGGAGCAATACATTTCAAGCGGCGAACCCTTCGACAAAGCGGGGTCCTACGGAATTCAGGGTCAGGCTCTCACTTTCGTCGAATCGATTGAGGGAAGTTACACGAACGTCGTAGGGCTACCCATGTCACATGTGGTGCTTTCATTGCGGCGTATGCTGCCAACCATTGAAGAATGAAAAAATAGTTATGTTCGATGGAGCTGAAGCGGAATCCTCAATGCGGCAGCGTTTAGAGCTGGTGCGTTCGCGCATATCAACAGCCCTAATACATATCGGAAAAAAAACTGATGATATTATCCTTGTTGCCGTCGGCAAGGGGCATTCAGTGAGCTCGATTCGTGAGTTGTATGACTTGGGAATCCGCGACTTTGCCGAAAATTATGCTCAGGAATTTCTGAAAAAGCGTGTCGAACTCGCTGATCTCCCGGAAATCCGATGGCATTTTATCGGCCATCTGCAATCAAACAAAGCAAAAAGTATAGCTCAAACGTCCTGCTTAATTCACAGCTTGGACAGAATCTCGTTGCTTGATGAGCTTCTTAAAATTGCCACCCCTCTCCATCCAGTTCGAGTTCTCCTGCAACTTCAAGTTGATCCTAATGACCGAAATAAGTCGGGCTGCGCTTTCGAAGATGCCTCAAAACTATGTGCAAAAATTTCTCAACATCCGGGACTCATTTGGGATGGTTTCATGGGAATGGGGCCAGCAGAAAGTTCTTCTGAAATGTTGTTGATGCTTTATGACAAGTTTGTACGAAGAGCTTCGCAGCTTTGGGAAGAGCATTCTCTGCGCGATCCCTCGAGAGCACTTCGTCCTATGAAGATATCACTGGGGATGAGTGATGATCTGGAGATTGCAATACGCTGCGGTGCGACACACATTCGGATTGGTAGCGCGCTTTTCGGACCGCGTCCAAAAAAACATCACGCCACTTGACCTTCACCTTCCATAGATTGCGCATATTCGCGCAGAAGAACTTTCACATCTAAGGGACCACATTCAGGCTTGACCTCAAGAATACGTGCACACAGTCCACTAATGTGTGCAGCTGCGTAACTCGATCCAGATACAAAAATCGATTGGTCGGAAGGGCCCGCAACAGGAACATTTACGCCCAAACCTGAAAATTCGATCACCGAGCCACTATGAAAGCGAACTTGCATCGCATGAGCGGCAGACATGGCATTCACGCTCACACAATAGGTAAAGGTTGCTGGATAAAGCCAGTTACCCACATTGCTGCATGCTGCGACCACCACGATATTGGACTCATAGGCTCGCTTCATAAGAGCAACTAACCAAGGAACATGGTACTCGCTCGACGTACCCAAACTCACGTTTATAACCTGGTAGCCTTTATCAATCACGTGATCGAGAACATAGCAAAGGAGAGAACTGTCTGAAATGTTGTTTTCATCCAACACGCGAAAGTGATCTATTCTAGCTTCGGGAGCAACAGAAACGAGGCAACTTTGTACAAGACTCCCGTGTCCGGTTCGATCGGAATTTTCCCCAAAGGGAAGTTCATTCAGCTCAAGCCCCTTCGCTCCGTGAAAACAGTCGAAAACTTTACCAACTCTTCCCCGCAATCCGGGAAACTGAGGATTGATACCACTGTCGATGACAGCCACACGGACGTCAGAACCTGTTCCAAGTAAAATACTTTGGAATGTTTTTTTCATATCGAGTTTCATTGGACAACTCCGCTCATAACTTATGACGCTGCATTGAGTTTGTTTTTCCGACCGGGTTGTGAAACTCGCAACTGCTTGCGCAGCAACAAGATTCCGTCGCATGCAGCGCTGCAGACATTCTCGTAATTAGCGGAATTCAATCCAGGAATCTCGAACACCGCAACAGCAAGAGGATTCTCAAAGACAACGACAGGCAAAAAAACTCTTCCGTGAATAAAATCAAAAGCCATCTCTCGACCCGAGAGTGCAATTCCGCACTGCAGTCTGTCAGAGTCGAGCAACTGCAGAGAGTTTAGTCCGTCGATGTCTTCCTTATCTAGACAAGCGGAATCAAACCAAACAGCTCCCGCCTTGCTCCCCGTTGCTGCAGCAAAAACTTTCAGCATTTCCGTCACCGGTTGCGGATCATTTTTAAGTGCAGACTCAATCTCTTCCTCAGCTCTCTGAGCAAGAACCAGCAGCTCTCGCTGAAGTGTTTCCATCTGCGTATAAATACTCGCTGCAGATTCGGTAGCTGACATCTGAGCTTGGCCATTCTGGCCTTGGGTTTTGTTCTGATGACGACGAACCATGGCAAAGCACTCCTATGTGCTCTGATTGTAACCAAATTTGCGCTCATGTAATGCAGCGGGTGACACCAGACCGTCGGGCAAAGTCTTCCGAAAGCCCCCAACGGGAGCTTGCCCGCCTAGACACAACGTCCCTTAAAGGCTATCTATATCGAAGAGTTTTCAGTCATTTTTGACTCATTGAAGCTTTCAACCAAAGGGAATGGACTGCGATGTTGAGGGTCCGACTTCTGACAGCCTTTGTCCTGGTTCTTGTGCTTTTCTGGTGTGTCACCTTCAGCACTCATCTTGCCGTTCCCGTCATTCTTTTCTCGCTGGGAACGCTTTTCGCGGGTGCGGAATTTATTGCGATGCGTTGGCACGTTATTGATGGGCAGGCCGCAACTGAACGACCTCACCCGGCCTTGCGTCGTGAACATTGGGGAATTGGAACATGCTATGCCCTCTGCGTCCCCATTGAATGGTATGGTCCCGAACTCTTTGGTCAGCCTCCTGCTATGGGAACTTCACTCGTTTTTGCATGGATAGCTCTCTGCACCGTTTGTGGTTCAGCCTTCTTTTATCGGCGCGAGATTGATTTAGAACACTCAACACACAAGCTGATGAATGTTCTTGCCGGCTTCGTTTACATTACTATTCCCGGCGTCATCATGATGCGATTGAGCCAAATTGACATTCCCGGGACTCCCAAAGGAATTGCTCTCTATTTCAGCCTTGCCTGTGTTCTGATGGGTGATATTGGTGCTTATTTCGTGGGACGACTCATGGGCAAGCGCAAGCTCATTCCAGCGGTTTCGCCTAAGAAAACGGTTGAAGGAGCTTTGGGGGGGTTGGTTTTCAGTGCTCTTACGGGCTTGGGCGTTTGTGCCTACTTTAATCTACCATTTTCTCCGCTTCTGGCTTTCTTAATCGCGTTGATTGTGGGTGCATCAGGACAAGTGGGCGACCTTGCCGAAAGTGCACTCAAACGAACAGCAAACGTCAAAGACAGCGGAAGTCTTCTCCCAGGTCACGGTGGAATGCTCGATCGAATTGATTCGCTGCTTTTTGGTGTACCGCTTGCTCATCTTTTGTTTTTATCCCTTTATCGCTGAGAGATTTTTCTTTTTAGGGAATAAAAATAACTGACCTAATATCATTGTAATTTTGCCGAAGCCTTTCAATAAAAAAGGCCGTGTGGATTTTTCCACTTTCCAGAGTGTCGCAACCAAGACAACGCGCAAGCGGCACTGGACTCTGTAGACAAGCTCCATCAGACCTTTCGCAAGGCACAACATCGGGGAGAGTTGCAGCGGCAACTGCTTTAACGCTCGCTTCCTCATAACTAGACCAACTCCCTTTGTAGACGAGCAGCGAAAGTAAGGGAGTGGGAGAGAAAATAACTTGACCCTTATCAATTTTAATAGACACATTTCTGTCCAATAGATTTTCAAAACGACCATTCAATCCGCAATCACTTGCCCAGTCCATCAAAAGACTTCTGTTCGCGGTGGAGCTTTGATTCTGAGAATTCAGTGTTACGGCATCATCCGCCCTCTGATTCAGACAAACAAGAAAACTCTTCGCTTCGCACGATATAAGTTGCTGCTGGAAGCGAGAATCCATTGAACATTCAGCAAATCTCCAATGTTCGTTCATCAGACCACTGGGCACCCAATGAAGCTGCTTGGAATAATTTTTTTCTGAGCCAATAAAAAATCTTCCCGTGAAACCTCGATTGCTGAAGCCGTCGCCGACCGCACTCTTGACGGGATCACGAAATGAGAAACGCTGAGCGAGTGCAGTTGCAATCTGATTTCGCAATTCTTGGGCTGATTTCTGCTCTGAATCAACGAGTGCAATTGACTCATCAAAGTTCAAAAAAAAATGCCAAGTAGATTTTATCTCATTTCCCTGCAAATCAATTGTCGCTGGACGGCATGCAGAAACAATAATTAGCGAAACAAAAACTAAAAATTTCAAAAGAAAACCCATAGCAGTTCAGGCTCTCAATATTGAAAATGGTAGTGCAGCGACAACTGAGTTGTCGCTGCACTGTAGTTTATTTTACTTGAGGGTAAGAAAACCCCGCCAAAACCCGTTTCAAAAGATGTTGAAATCTCACGCAGCAAAGAAACTTCCACTCCCAACCCAATTGCAGTCAGCAGGGATGTTTCGCTCTTAGTCGCATCCGATTCTTTCACGCTTTGAACACCTGCTTGAAAAAATACATAAGGAAATGCCCGAGCCACTGGAGTGAACATCATGTGTTGCCATTTCGCCATAAGACCAGCAGATTCGGATTTCTCTTCCTTGTTAGCTGAAAGCTGCAATCCAACAGCGATAAATTCACCCTCACTCAACTCATTACGCACGCCAAAAGCGGGAGTTCCCCAAATGGAGCCACCATTGGGAAATCCTGCAGATATGGACCACGGACCTAATTGAGAATAACGGCTCGGGAGATTTGCAGAATCAGTTGCAGAGGGGGCTGCTTCCGCCTTGAACTGCAATGATTCAGCTAGAAAAAGACAAGGCAGACTCAACAACACGCTGCGACACAACTGATTCACTTGCTACCTCATGAAGGGCAAGACTCTTATATGCATCGCAGAAGCGGAGAACCAGCTCGAGACTTTGAGCATAATTTAAACGCGGATCGCAGTACGACTGATAGTTAAGCGCGAGCTGGTTTTCCTTGACACCACTTTCTCCACCCACACACTCTGTCACGTCGTCAGCAGTCATCTCGAGATGTAATCCGCCCATCCATGAACCCAAATCATGGTGGACCTTCTGAGACACAAGAACCTCAGACATGATGCTATCAAAATATCTGGTTTTGAGACCGTCAGACATTCGGACAATATTTCCATGCATGGGATCACATGACCAGGTCACGTTCAAATCAGCATCCCTCACTGCATTCACGAGTGGCGGCAAAACATCTGCAACTTTTCCAGACCCAAGGCGCGTTATAAGCGTGACTCGTCCCCACTCATTGGTTGGATTCAGGGCCTGAATTAACGAGATAACTTCTCTTGGAGAGGTTGATGGCCCAATCTTCACGCCTAAAGGGTTGGCGATACCCCGCAAATATTCGACGTGAGCGCCATCGAGATGCTTCGTTCTCTCGCCCAGCCACAAAAAATGAGTCCCGAGGTTGAAGTAAGATTTATTTTCTTCGCTCCAACGTGTCAGCGCAGACTCAAAAGGAAGAAGGAGTGCTTCGTGCGAAGTATAAACCGGATTCCGACTGAGAAATCCTGGCAAAGCGCCATCACTTCCCCAAGAAGATAGGAGCGCAACAGACTCTTCCATCCGAGATTTGATTTCATCAAAAACAGAAGAACTCCCATGCTCGCTGCTCAAAACCCATCGACGCAAGCGGGAAAGATCGGTGAGGCCACTCTCACCCAGTGCCCTCATCCAATTGAGGGTTGCGCAAGCACATTGGTAGGCGTCGAGCATTCGGTGCGGGTCGGGCCGTCGAGCCGCAGGAGAAAACTCAAATCCATTAATGATGTCTCCTCGATAACTCGGAAGCGCCTGCGAATCGCGTGTTTCGATATCATCGGAGCGTGGCTTACCAAATTGTCCAGCAATACGCCCGATGGAAACGACGGGTTTGCGGAGTCCGTGAGTTGCCAACAAACTCAGCTGAAGAAGAATTTTCAATTTATCAGTGATGACTTCTGACTGGCAGTCAATGAACCTTTCGGCACATTCACCTGCCTGAACGATAAAGCGTCGTCCCTGACCAGCTTCTCCGATGAGATGTTTGAGTTTTAGGATTTCAGACGGATGCACTAATGCAGGCCGCTGCTCAAGCTGCGCAACGACTCGTTCAAGTTCAAGTGGATTGGGGTACTGCGGCAACTGTTGCGCAACGCAATTTTGCCAAGAGCGAGGACTCCATTTCGGTTGTATTCTAACCACTCAAAACCCCAACACTTTAATGCGCAAGCTCGAAACGAAGAGCCAAAGACGCACAACAGCTGGCACGCTATCCGGGTCAACCGACCTTTGCAACAGTTCTTCGTGCGATTTCCGCCATGATAAGTGCGGGTATCCTGCCAAGAGGACTGACTATTTGAACCGCTCCAAGATCGATGGCCTCGCGAGGCATCCCGAAAACAACGCTTGTTTCCTCATCTTGAGCAATATTGTAACTCCCTGTCTGTCGCATTTTTAGCAGCCCATCTGCTCCGTCACGTCCCATGCCGGTCAAAATAACTCCAATTGCTCCAGGGCCGACGATGCGCGCAACAGACTCGAAGAGAGGATCAGCCGCAGGCCGTACGCCATGCAGAGCAGGCTCCTGATTGGTCCGAACCAGATAGCGTCCCGCAACCTTGCTCAAATACATATGAAAATTACCAGGGGCCAAAAGCGCAACACCCGCACTGAGTGGTTCACCGTCGACAGCCTCTCTGACAGGAAAGGCACACACCTGAGTCAAACTCTCTGCAAAATTCTTTGTGAAGAATGCAGGCATGTGCTGGACTATCAATGTTGGCGGTATATTTGCGGGCAATTGTGTGAGTAGGCTCCTCAGCGCCTCGGGTCCTCCGGTTGAGGCTGCGATGCAAAGAACAGTTCCATGCCCCCCCCCACTCGCTGGCCGAAACACATTTTCTTGTCCGGGACGAACATTTGCACTGACAACTTTAGATTGATTTCGGCTGACTATTTTTGCGGATGCGGCGGCACGAATTCGGTTCGACAACTCATCTGAGAGCAATCCCAAACCTCGGCTTACATCCAGATTTGACTTTGAGATGACGTCAACAGCGCCCATGGAGAGTGCTTTTTGGCTCAATTGCGAACCTTTTGGCGTAAGGCTGCTAATGATAATAGTTCGCGTTGGGAAATGCTGCATCACCTTTTCTAGAAAATTAAGTCCATCCATGCGGGGCATTTCGACATCAAGTGTCATGACATCGGGGTTGTGTCGCACCAAAAGCTCACGCGCTGCAAAAGCGTCTGAGGCACTCCCAACAACTTCAATCAAGGGATCATGGGCGAGCAACTTTGTGATGAGAGTGCGAATCACAGGAGAGTCGTCTACTACAAGGACTTTAATTTTTTGATGACTGCCAACCGTGCTTGTCATACTGCCGCCTTGCTTCTGAAGCGCATGAGAACAGTTGCCAACTCATCCGGATGGAGAACCTGATCTGCTGCACCAGCCGCAATTGCTGCCTGTGGGGCAAAGGCAAATACGCTCGATTCCGGATGTGCCACAATGGTCTGACATCCCTTTTCACGAAGCTGCAACAACCCCTGAACACCATCGCTGCCAAGCCCACTCAATAAAATGCTCACTACCCCCTTAAGTTTGCCAGACGGAATAGCTTTAATTGCCGACTGAAAGAGGGCCTCTGCTGAAGGAATCTGCAAACAAATTGGAGCTCCCTCTTGCAATCTCATGACCGATTTTCCGGCTATATTTTCTAGGGTGAGATGTCTTTGTGGGGGAGCAAAATAAACCGTGCCAGCCAATGGAACAAGTCCATCAACAGCTACCTTCAACTGCAGACGGGTCAGCTTTTTCCACTTCTCAAGGTAAACATTCAGCAGCGATGAAATTGAACTCACAGAAACAATTACAGGTGGAGTGTCACTGGGAAGTGACTGAAGAAAGGCTTCAAGCTCATGGTGTGCACCACCATTGCCGCCAACCAAAACCAAATTAATTCCCTCGGCGAACTCTCCAGAAGTTTGAATCGTTTTGCGCACCTCAACACGCGGTCGTCGAGGCGCCATTTTGACTCGCTCCAAAGAACTAGCTGCTGCGAGAACTTTCTGCACCAAACCTTCAGCAAAAAAACGCAATGAATTAGGATCGAATTGATCTGGCTTCTGGACAAACTCGAGAGCACCTAACTCAAGAGCTCGCAAAGCTGCATCGTCTTCTGGGTTTAAAGAAGAAACCATAATTGTCGGCAGGGGGAAATGTTGCATCAACTTTTCAAGAAATTTCACCCCCGACATGCCAGGCATTTCAATATCCAGAAGCACTACGTCGGGTTTCTTCTCAACTATGACTTCCCGAGCTTCAAAAGCATCGCGTGCTACAGCAACAACCTCAACCCGACCAGATTGATTGAGCACTCTGCTGAAAATGGAGCGCACAGCAGCGGAATCGTCGACAACCACAACTCGTGCAATGCGGCTAATAAGACTCACATGACCGCCTGAGGTATCGATACGATTGCTGTTGTTCATCAGCTGATGCTTGACCGAAAAGTCGAAAGTGTTAAGGACGATTTTGCGCCCCACAGTTCCACCAAGGTCGTTCGCCAGAATTGGGATTTTTCTTTCTTTGAGCCAGTTCAATGCAAAATCGATGTTATGCTTGCCAATACTTTCACCGAGTCCGACGTTGTCGAGAACACGCGCCCCGCCATAAACTTTTGCTTGAATTCGTTCAAAACAAGCACCAACCTCAAGCATGTTTTCAAGCATTTGGGGAAGTGACACACTTGCATAACGTAAGCTTCCAGCCATACTGCTGTCGCCTGGCCGTGGCAGCAGATAGTGATTCAAGGCGGCAATTCTTTTTGTTGGCTCGTACAGAGCCACTGCGACACAGGAACCCAATATTGTTGTCACAAGGGTGGGTTCGCGTGTCACGATAAATTGCCCTGGAAACAGATATTGGTTGTTCATTCAAGCCACGCGCTTAATGTCCATCATCAAGATGGATTCTTGTTCAACAACACAGAGATGAGTGACAAGCAATTGTGCATCATTGAGTGCATGCAAATCGTTCGTCGGAAAATCCTGAACATAAAGCATTTTTTCGACCCACAAACCGAATCGACGCCTTCCATCAAAAACAACGATAATACAACCTTGTCCCGACTCTGCTTCGCCCGCACTTCCTTTGCCGAGCAAACTCGCCAAATGATAGATTGTAAAAACAACCCCACGCAGATTGACGACTCCAAGGATATTTGGGCGATTCACAGGAAGAGGATTCCAGCGCCGAGATTCAAGAACCTCGACAACTTGACTCATTTGAATGCCAAACTTCTGTTCCCCAACCTGAACAAGCAAATAGCTCGAACGGGGACCTTTAATTCTCCGTTCCTCGAGTGCTTCCTGGAGGCCATTGATGATGTCTTCATTAAGCTGCATAAGCCGCCCCCACCAATGATTCTGCATCGAGAACAAATGCTACATGTTCAGAATCGAGTAAACTTGTCCCCTTGAAACCAAGGAGCCTTTCGACAACATTATCGAATGGACGAACGACTGCCTCAAGTTGATCGACAACTTTGTCAACCACAAGTGCGAGTGAATGCCCTTTGTGAGTCACAATCAGCACAAGAGATTCCGGCGAGAAATCTATCTTTTCTTTGGTGCTACCCCTCAGGGGGATTTCGATGAATGAACGGTAATCTCCGAGGGGAATTGTCATTCCATCGTGCTGGCAAGTCATCCGTCCGTCTACCTTGGACAAAATTAAGTCCTTGATAGGAGTGATTTTTGAAATGCTCACAAGTGGCACAACGATCTGGTGTCCTCCACTCTCAGCGAGAAGGGTATTTTCAACGAGAACCGTCTTGGGCACGGGAATAACAATCTTCAATCGGGTGCCCATTCCCAAAGTGGACTCGATGACACAGGTGCCTCCCAATTTGGAGACCTCTGTTCTTACAACATCCATGCCAACTCCACGCCCAGAAACATTCGTGACTTTTTCGGCCGTAGAAAAGCCGGGCAGGAAAATGAGCTCAATAGCCTCTTGGGCCGGCATCGCAAAAGCCATATCTTTTGTGATGAGACCCTTCTCAAGAGCTTTTCTCTTAATAAGATCTGGATCCATTCCAGAACCGTCGTCATCGATTGTGATGTGAACCTGTTCTCCTACCTGGCTCGAATGAATACGAATTACACCACTTTCAGGTTTATTTTTGGCAATTCTGATTTCTGGTGATTCGATCCCATGATCGACAGAGTTGCGAACAGCGTGCACAAGAGAACTCGAAAGTGCCTTGGCAATGCTCTTGTCGACACCAAGTTCAGAGCCAGTCATTTCGAGGCGAACCTGCTTATGAAGATCCTGTGACGCCTGTCGAACAATTCTTGGAAATTTCTGAAAGGCGACTTTAAGTTGAACCTTTCGAATCTCCATAATCTGACCCTGAATTTGCTCCGATATTTTATCAAGCGACTGGTTCATCTCTTCAAGCCTTTGTTTCTGCTCGGAGGGTAAATCACATTTCAACACTTGCTTGATAGTTGCATGGTATGCATTTTTTAAAACAACCAATTCACCAGACAATTCCATGAAAGAATTGAGTTTATCGATTGTAACAAGCAAGCCGTCCTCTTCGTCTTCAGAAGAAGCAGGATCACTTTTCAGTGGCTGTACCAAATTGCCAAGCTGCATTTCCGGTGAAGTGATTTTTGCATCAGCGATGGATGTAGGGTCGTTGACCCAAATAATACCATCGTCGTTTTTTTCGTCTTGAGGTTTGATTGCTGCTGAACTCTGCGTCTCTGGAGTTGCCGGAAAATCGACCTGCCCCTCCGTCCATCGATTGAGAGCCTCAACGAATGGCTGAAGATTAACCGCCCTATCTCGACTCGCTTCAAAATCAGAAACAAGACTCTTAATGACATCTGCGCCCTGTAAAAGCACATGGGTCAGCGCCTGGGAGGGTTTGAGGCGACCTTTTTTAATTGCCTGAAGAAGATTCTCATATGCGTGTGTCACCGTTGAAATCTTTTCCGCCCCCTGAAAAGCTCCTGCTGAACCTTTGAGCGTGTGAGCCTTTCTAAAGAGAACATCAACCACTTCGGGCTGGAGTGGAACTTCTTCTAATTTGAAAATAAACGAATCAAGGTCACGCAAAATGTCTGCGGCCTCATCGCAAAATATCTTGCGAACCACCAACATTTCTTCATTTTCTCTGCTAACTTCTGCTTTTCTCTCAGAAACAAAAATTTCTGCTTTTTCTCGAAGTCGAACGAGGTCCTGAGGCTTTTCGAGCAAATCGTCAATTCCTACCCGAAACCCATCGAGAACAGTTTGCTTGTCAGCGTACCCGGTCAAAACGACGAACTTAATTCTTGGTGATTCCTGTTTCAGACGTCGACAAAATTCAATGCCATTCATTCCTGGCATACGATAATCACTAATCACTGCAAAACATGCATTTTCCCGAGAAAAAGCCAGTGCATCCTCTGCATTTCCGAGCGAATGAATAACGCAGTCCAATCCTTGCAGGCTCTCCACAATTGCTTCGCGCAAATCGGAATCGTCTTCGACAACGAGCAAAATTTCTTCGAGCTTCATGGTCGTCATGCCGCTTCCCCTTTCCGATTTGTATTCAAGCGTTCATAAACAGCTGGTGCTCTCGACTTTAGCCCCGGAGTCACGCCAATAATTGTTTCACTGTGTCCAAGAAACAAAAGTCCGCCCAACCTAAGGCAGCCTTCAAGCTTGCGGATCGTGGATTGGATTTCTGGGCGATCGAAATAGATCATCACATTTCTGCAAAATATGACGTCAAACTTAGACTGAAAAGCATAGGACGTGGACATGAGATTGAATGGTGCGAAGGTGATAAGATCTCTCAATGATTTCCTGACTCTCACCAGGCCATCAGAATCGCCCACTCCTCTGTCGAAACAACTATTCTTAAGATTATCTGGCACAGATTCAATTGCTTCCTGCGGGTAAACCCCGCGCGCGGCTTTTTTTAGAACATCGGTGTCGATATCTGTCGCTAGTATTTTAAGATGCCATCCCTCATTCGCAGGAAAAATCGCACTCAAACTCATTGTGATTGAGTATGCTTCCTCACCAGTGCTGCAAGCTGCGCACCAAACTCTAATCTCGCGACTCTTCTTTTTATCTGGATGATTGACAACGTCGCGGATCGATTTTGCAAGAAAGTCGAAATGTTGTTTTTCGCGGAAAAAGTGAGTTGTGTTTGTCGTTATTGCATTTATAAAAAGATCTCGGACATCACGCCTGCCAGCAAGTAGAGCCGAGTGAAGTTCTGAATATGTAGAAAACCCAAGGGGATTCATAATCTTGCCGATTCGGCTGGCGAGAAGGGTCTGATTTTTTGCAGACAACGTCAGGTTAATGCCAGCTTCTCTCCGAAGGTATTCAGAGAGTTTTCTAAAGCCGGCAAGATCGCCTTCAAGTTGTTTAGGGCTTACATCACCCGAGTTCAAAGACACGCGAATCTCCTTTTCTCGCTCACGCGAGATGTATCGGCTGTTTACCGAAAAGAAGAGCGTCAGATTCATGACAGAGCGTCGGAAACAAAACGGAAATTTTTCGCAAATCATCCGATACCCACTGTGACTCTGGAAGGGGGAATTCACGTGGAACGTCCGATACGTAGAACTGCCGAGGAAGGTCGCTATCTGAGCTTTCAGTTAGCCAGTGAAACCTATGCAGTCCCCATTAAGTCTGTTTCGGAAATCATTGGGCTCAGTGATATCACCCACGTGCCAAACATGCCCGAATACATGAAGGGAATAATAAATCTGCGCGGTCGGGTGCTCCCAGTCATGGATCTGCGCAAGAAGTTTTCACTTCAAATTACAGAGTACAATCGTGAAACGTGCATCATAATTGTGGAGATTTGGTCTCGCAAAGTTGGATTGATTGTCGATACAGTTCGTGAGGTTCTCGATTTTCGCAACAACCAAATTGAAGCAGCACCTGACATAGGCGGTCAGACACACAATCAATGTTTGATTGGAATTGGTAAGCTCACGGATCGCGTTGTTATATTGGTTGAACCCAGTTTGATTCTTGGGCCGGAAGAACTCGCGGGGCACGCTGGCCTTGCATCCGTAGCGTAATAATAACGTTTTCTCACGAAGAAGAAGCCAACCTAATCAAACGCAATCATGATTCAACACATAAAGAAGCTAAAAACCAAATAAGCTCACGCCCATCCCAACGAACGCGGAAACATCCTGATTCCAGGCAACGTTACCATCGCTTCGAAAAGAGAATTTTCTGTAGGTTGCACCCACTTCGAAAATGAAGCCAGCTCTTGTCACAACCTGGATGCGACTTTGCGCAGGAAAGGCTGTGTACATTTGGTAGTTATTGGCATTGTGTCGAAGGTAAATCGCTGAAATTCCTGCAGCAAAACAGGGTCGAATGTAAGCATAAGAGAAGAAACATGCGTCATAAAGAAACATTGGCTCGAGCAACTGATAAGGAGCCTTTGCAAGCAAAGGGAATTTCAAATTTTCTTTGCTGAGTGTATAAAAAGTTGAGTGACTCACGGAAATCACATTAGAAACTTCAAGCCCTGCCCCCTCAGATTCACTTGCAAATGCCCTTGCAACGCTGAGAGTATAGGTTGGGTAGCGGACGTCACGGGAGAGATTTCCCTTGTTGATAGACGTTCCACCTCGATTCACGATCGAGATTGCTCCCTTTTCTGCGCGCGCATAAGAGCTTATAAATAAGGAAAAAACGACCTTAACTGCCAACAACTTTGGCAGCTTTAGGTGTCCACTCAGCGCTGTGCGAATGTCTAAACGCATCGTTTCTTTCGCCCTTTCTCCATTGTTTTCGGAGTTTTGCTTGGACATATTAACCAGCGCCGTTCGAAATGATGGCTGCACTCGGCAATATTTAGCGACGTATTATCCACCTTAAACAAGGAAAACGCGCCGGAAATATGCCACCTGAGCGGTTAATGCATCAACTAGTTGGGCAGTTTTTCCGATGTAATTTCAGAAGGGTATCGGAGTCGATGGTGATGGTTCAATCACGCCTTAAAATCGTTTGCGCACTTATGTTCGTCCTGCTTCTTGGGGCGTGCTTTCGTGCTGCGCCTCCGCTCGAAGATGATGAACCTGAATTTGCCACCGAGACCATAAGTTCAGATCCCGGAGCGCCGACACCGACACCCGTTGATGCGCCGAATGCTCCAAATAATTCGCCACTCATCATGCAGCTTTCTAACCTTACAATTGATGAACTCACTTCGTTTCCAGCAATGAGTTTTCGTATCTTTGATTTTGATGACGAAGTTATGTGTAAGAGCGTTGTTCCAGTGAGCGACAATTTATCGGCAATCATGACAACAAGCACGGCGACACAAAATCAAACCTCCATGACTTATGGTGACATCACAATCACAGGTGGCGATACAACACGCTGCGGAATAGCGATCACGACGCGCTACGCCACCTTGAATCCAGTGAAAATAACGCTATTTCTGAGCGACCAAACGGGAACAAGTAAGTCTTATTTCAGCGTTCAGGTCACATCTACAAACGGCGCACCGAAGATTGCCGCAGCCGGACAAGATTCAATTGGCGTCAATGAAGATCAAAGCCCCGGACAAAATATCCTGCTGCCGCAGTTCACAGATGACACTCCGCGCGGCTCTCCGGCTCAAATGAGTTTTCAGATCGTAAATCATCCATTGAAAGGCACCCTTGGAAACTGGCCTTCTGATCCGGGTGCCGGTGGAGTAAGTGTAAGTTATCTGCCAGTTGCGAACGAAAATGGACAAGACACCTTCAGCTATAAAGTTTGTGACAACGACCCAGGAATTGTCAGATGTTCAGACGTGCAGACAATCGCTGTTTCCATATCTGCACAGAATGATGCTCCGTCGCTTGATCCAATATCCACCCAGAATACGACAGAAGCCGCGCCCGTTCTAGTGAACTTTATTGCGAGGGATGTGGATGGTCCACTGCAATGCAACTCTACATATTTGAGCTATTCTTCGAGCGATCCCGTGTTGGTTCCAAATTCCGGAGCCGTGAGCTTTGGCGGGAGCTGGCCCAATTGCACGGCCACAATATCTCCAGCACTCAACAAAAGTGGTTTTTCGAATTTAACATTAACTCTTTCGGACGGAAGCTTAAGTGGCTCGCAATCGTTTCAATTGAATGTCTCAGGAGTCAATCATGCCCCAACAATGGGCGCCATCAGTGCACAAAGCGTCACTGAAGACACACCATTTCAGGTGAACTTTACAGTTGATGATCAGGATGGAACCTATATCTGCAATTCAACTTATTTGTCTTATTCTTCTGGAACGACGTCAAAGATTGCTTCTTCTGGGGCTGTTGCGTGGAGTGGAACTTGGCCCAATTGCACTGCGACGGTGTCTCCCCTGGCAAATCAAACCGGAAGTGTAAACTTAACTTTCACAGTGACAGACGTGGGCGGACTTTCTGCGTCTCGAACATTCGCAACAACCTTGAATAACGTTAACGACATCCCGTCGGGAGCGCTTACATGTGAAGGAAGTTCATCTGCCAACGTCATTCGCGCAGGCAAATCTGGTTCATGGAACATTTCGTGTAATGGTGTGACGGACGTCGATGGCGATACGTTGAGCTACATCATGGATTTCGACTCTTCATCGCATTTATCAGGGGTTACGTGCGCTTCAAATCTTACAGCAAGCTCGGGAACATTCAGTGGAAGCTATGCAACTTCTCCCAACTACGGAACATGCAGGTATAAGATTAAGGCTTGCGATCCCAGCGGGGCGTGTACTCCAATGACGAGTTACTATGCTGAAATTACGCATTTCCAGCTCGCAATTTCTCCAGTCACTAAGCCCACACTGAGTGACAGTTGTGTGCTTTCAAGCAGTGCAACATTCTCTTTTTCGGGAAATATAAGCAATTTAAATTACAGCGCTCTAACAAATATGTCAGGCACCACAGCGCAAACCGGCGCAACCGTGACTTCACCTTTTATCTTTTCCAACATAGCTTCTCCGTCGTATCTAATTGCGACTCCTCCAGTCAAAGACTCAAGTCAAACGTCTGCTTCTGCATCCTTTCAATTCACAGGTGGTTCTTTTCTTGCAGGAATCAGTGGCAATTCGAATATTTCAACAACTGCAACGCAATCATCGAGCTATCTAGTGAATCGAGTTCTTGAACAAATTAAGCTCAGAACTCTCAGTGATTACTCGAATACTATTTCTGAAAACAGCGTGAACCTCGATGGCTACCAGCCCGGTTATGAAACGACCTCAAACGTTTGCCGCCAATGCACAACTGGAAATTTGGCATCACTTTCGGCCGCCAAAAATCATTCGTGTTTGATCGACGTCTCTACCTTAAAATGCTGGGGCAACAACGCAAATTCGAAACTCGGAAACGGTAATACCACTCAGTACACATTTCCTCAGTCAATTACGATTTCTTCTTTCACACCTCTTCAGGTTGCTGCAGGCTCCGATTTCACCTGCGCCTTGGGAACAGTCTCTTCAAACAAGGAAATTCGCTGCGCTGGCAATAATTCGGTTGGACAATTGGGCCGTTCAACTGGTGCCACCAACACATATTCAACTACTATCAATTTCTCTGGTCGAACACCTGTGGCAGTGAGTGTATCAAAATTTGGGCAGTTCGGATGCGCGATTTTGAACGACTCTGGAGCAGGGACTGCGGGACACGTTCATTGTTGGGGTGGCAATACGTCTGGGCAGCTCGGAAACGGATCAACAACAACTCCCGCGCCCACAGGGAGTGTTGCGACTGTTTCTTCGGGTGCATTTGTCGGCGGCAACAAAAATATTTTCGCACTTGGCGTTGGATATGAGCATGCGTGTGCCATTCAGAATCAAAGCTCGAGTGTCAATGCGGTGTATTGCTGGGGCAATGGGAGCGAAGGAAAGTTAGGGAACAATTCATCTGGCAATAGCACAACTCCGGTGGCAGTCGAGAGTTCTCAATTGAGCACAAATGTTTTGCAAGTTGTGGCGGGATATTCCCACACGTGCGCTTTGCGTTCCGGTGGAGATGTTTACTGCTGGGGAGATAACTCATTGGGTCAGCTTGGCATTGGCTCAACGACCTCAAGCCAAGCCCCCGCTCAAGTGACCGGACTCCCATCACCCGCCGTTCAATTGACTGCAGGTTCTAATCACACCTGTGCGCTCTTGAACGACTATAGCGTGCATTGCTGGGGTTGGGGAACCTCGGGCCAACTTGGTGTGGGGAGTGTCACAGCAACTGATGGATCAGCCGACGATTGCAACCCAGCCAGTGGTGCAGTGAATGTTATTTTCTGCAAAAAATCGCCAACAGGCATCACATTTCCTTCCACCGCGACTGTGGTTTCCATTTCGGCCGGAGAGTTTCACACGTGTGCAATGAGCATTGAAGGCACAAGCTATTGCTGGGGCGACAACTCCTCTGGTCAACTTGGAACCTCCAGCAATCAACAAGTTTCAACACCCGCCTATATTTGTAGTAACTCAAGCAGATGCGCGAACACTCCAACTCTCACCACACCACGCCCCAAGATGTGCAGCAAATACGTTATCCCCTAATTTTCGCAATCCGCTCGACTTTGCCCAGCGTATAAAAAAAGCTAAAGTGATTGCTCAGAATTGGAGACTTTCACTCATGCTGCACAAGTTCGAATGGCGCAAACCCGACGGCCGCTCGTGGATTCAATACAGCCGCACGCCCTTCCCAGAGAACTTCACCCCAATAGCACCCGGACTCGTGCGCCCAGAGACATGGACCCCGCCACATTTGCGCTGGAATGCAATGCGCGGGGAATATGTGAGCATCTCTGCAAGCCGCCAAGACAGACCCTTTTTGCCACCGCGCGAGTACTGTCCATTGTGTCCTTCAACACCTCTCCCCGATGGCTCTCGCCTTGATACAGAGGTTCCGCAAAGTAACGCTTTGTATGAGTGGGCTGTATTTGAAAATATGTTTCCTGGTCTTTCGCCAGCCGGCGAGCCCCCTACAGGCAAGTGTGAAGTTATTCTGTATTCACCTCGCCACGACTCAACTCTGGCAAGAGAGCCACTCTCACAAATTGAAGGGCTGGTTCAGGTTTGGCAAGACCGTTGTAAACACATAGCTCTTGATCCAAATATTGAATTTATCTTTCCGTTCGAAAACAAGGGCACGGAAATTGGTGTCACTCTGCATCACCCGCACGGGCAAATTTATGCGTTCAACCATCTTCCGCCGTTTATAAAAGCGGAACACACCATGGCAGCGGAACATTTTCAAAAGACGGCCGAATGTCTCATTTGTTCCATGACTCGAGAAGAACTCACAGAAAAAAAACGGATTGTCTTTGAAGGCAAAGAGATTGTCGCATTCATTCCTTTTGCCGCGCGCTATCCTTACGAGATTCATATCACAACACGCACCCACAGGCCTCTTATTCAGCAACTGACGGCTTCTGAAAGTTGCGAACTGGCTGTTGCCCTCAAAACTATTCTCATGAAGTACGATGCTCTGTTCGGATTTCCGATGCCCTATATCCTGGCGCACCATCAAGCTGCCGCCCATGATGTCGATTGCCCCCACTACCACTGGCACATCGAAATCTATCCCCCTTACAGAACCGCACAGAAACTGAAATATTTGGCTGGAGTTGAGAGCGGAACGGGGTTCTTTATCAACGACACTTTTCCAGAAGAGAAGGCTGCCGAATTGAGAAAAATTGAAGTCGACATAGGCTCATTTACCCACTGAATCAGAACCCAAGACAAAGGATTGTCTCAGATGCAAATCTCAAGCGGCGTTCATCCATTACCAAGCGATCCTGGCTCAACTTTGCAAAAACTAGTGAGTTTCACACCGGGCCGGGTCAACCTTATTGGTGAGCATACCGACTACAACGGCGGGATGGTCATGCCTGCGGCATTAGATCTTGGTCTGCGCTGCGAAATGAAGGTTCTTAATTCATCTGAGGGCATGATTTTTTGTGCCTCGCGCACCTCGAACGAAACTCTTGAAATCTCGGCGGCAGAAACTTCAGAGCTTGCCAATATCGCCTTGAAATCAGGATTGGAGAAAAGCGAAACGATCCCCCTTCAAGGTGTCAGCAAAGGGCACTGGACACGATACGTTATTGGCTGCTTTGCTCTTTACGAAGCGGCTCTTCTTGGCAGGCAGATTTCAAAAATGCCATGGTCTGAAAAAACTCTCAGCCTAATCCTGGAATCAACCCTCCCACAGGGCGCAGGCCTGAGCAGCTCGGCAGCGCTTTGTATTTCACTCCTAGGTCAACTCAATTTTTTAAGTGGCGCCCCCCTTGATGCTGGGACACTGGCACGTTTGGCAATGCTTGTAGAACATCGCTTTGCTGGCACTCACTGTGGACTCATGGATCAGCTTGCAGTTTTATGCTCTCGTGCTGATCACTACACCCGAATCGATTTTTTGGAGTTTCCGGTTTCCAAGAGCTTCCATATTTCATACGCAAAGGCGCATGAAGCGTTTCACAATCACGCGCTTGTTATTTTCAAAACTGGAGTCAGCCACTCACTTGCAGAAAGCGCTTACAACGAACGTCGGGCATCATGCGAAGCTGCTCTGCAGGAAATGAACAAAGCACTCGGCCTCGGCGCCCACTCTCTAGGCGAACTTGCGCGATTGCCTCGTTTTAAAGGAATTCCCTCAAACAGCGAATATTTGAACCTGGTTGAATCTCTGCTTTCAGGTCATCGCGAGCACAAAATTCTTGCGCGCCGCGCAACTCATGCAATGCTCGAAAATGCTCGCGTTGTTGATGCCGCAAAGGCGCTTTCGGCTGGCGATCTTAATTCTCTCAATCGAGTGATGCGCGAGAGTCATTACTCACTCGACAGCCTTTATGAGGTGAGTTGCCCCGAACTCAATTTAGCTTGTCAGAGCATGGAGAGTGTTGTTCGCGACCTTTGCTTATCTCATTCCACATTAGGCGACACAGCGCTCATTGGCCCGCGCATGACTGGAGGAGGCTTTGGTGGCAGCACAGTGCAGCTCGTGCATCGAAATCTTTGCGATGGGCTGCTTGAACGATTCTCGGACACGGCGAATCCCTACACCAAATCGACCGGCATACTGCCAGAAATCTTCATCACTCGCCCATGCTCTGGCTTCGCAGCGGGTCTTGAAAACATCGAGTGACAACGAAAGGTATAAAAATGATCAGCACAAAACAAAATTTGTATAAACTCGGCGCTGCCTACTATCCCGACTACATCTCGAGCGAGAAAACACTCACCAGACGAGTTGAAACTGGAAAAATTGAATTTCTCAGCAACAAAGAAAGACTCGTTGAAGATTTCAAAAGAATGGTTAAGCAGGGAATTCATACAATTCGAATGGGTGAATTCAGTTGGGCCAGCGTTGAGCCAACCCCCGGGCAATGGAAGCCCGAAGTATTCTCGGATGCTCTCGACCTTGCGCACAAACACAATATTGAAGTCATTTTCTGCACACCCACGGCCACTCCTCCAAAATGGCTGATTGATGCGCACCCTGACATTTTACCCATCACTCGCACCGGACAAACAATCCCATTCGGTTCGCGGCGCCACTATGACTTCCATCACCCCGAGTTCCAGAAAGAAAGCCGTCGCATCACCGAGCTCTTTGCAAAAACATTTGGTTCACATCCTGCCTTAAAGGCGTGGCAAACTGATAACGAATTTGGCTGTCACAATTCGGTTTTTTTATTCACGAAAAACGCGAAGATTGCTTTTAGAAAGTGGTTGGAAAGAAAATTTAAAGGCGAAATCGAAGCTCTGAATGAAAATTGGTTCACATGCTTCTGGTCACAACACTATCGCAGCTTCGAAGAAATTGAATTGCCAATGGCATCCTGGGCCGATCAGAACCCGCACCTTGAACTCGACTTCCGCCGTTTCAGTAATGAAGCGCTTTGCGAGTTCCAGAGAGAACAAATAAATATAATCCGCAAACACAGCCCCGAGCGACCTATCACTCATAATCTAATGACACTCTTCACTGATCTTTGCCCGTGGATGGCGGCAAAAGACCTCGACACTGTTGGGTTCGATCATTATCAGATGGAGTCGGATCCTCATCCCATGACTTCCGCATGGCAATTCGCTCTCATGCGATCCGCTCTTCAAAAGCATTTTATTATCTTGGAACAACAACCTCTGCAGGTGAACTGGCAAGCCACCAACAGACGTTTTTCATTCGATTGGCTTCTACTTTGGGGTATGCAATCTGCATTTCAAGGTGCAGCTGGAATGCTGTATTTCAGCTGGCAGCGCATGCCAGGTGGATGTGAGCAATACCATGATGGCGTTGTTCCCCATGACGTGCGCATTGAACAGTCCCAACAGGAAAAGCTTATTGCTGCGAAAAACGTAATTTTTGCCAAGCTCAAAGATGAGTTTCAATTCTCCAGTGAAATCCCATTGCCAGCGCGAGACGTTTTGTGTCTACATGATTCAGAAAGCCTCTGGAGTCATGAAATAACATCTCAGAGCGTTACTTATTCAACCCGCAAGCAAATCGATCACATCACGCAGTTCTGTGCTCAAAATGCCTGG
This sequence comes from uncultured Silvanigrella sp., assembly GCA_903933385.1. Taxonomy (GTDB): domain Bacteria; phylum Bdellovibrionota_B; class Oligoflexia; order Silvanigrellales; family Silvanigrellaceae; genus RFOM01. Next base: position 40,617 of record CAIZJW010000129.1, read on the forward strand.
GGACTCTGGTTTACACCTGCCCTTGAGGCTGAGAAAGATCGAATTCATTCCTATAAACTCATCATCCTTCCTGGACATGCATTTGAACTCACTGACCAAGAGCGCAATTTACTTAAAAAGTTTCGCAGTCAGGGCGGACGCGTTCTTTCGCTTCCAAGAACGGGCTATAAACTTCGAAACAACAAATTGAGCCCGCTGCCAGCAGTCTTTTATTCCGCTGACGATTTTTACCTTGACGATTATGGAGCACTTCTTGAGAGCGAAAGTGAAGTGTGTGACCTCACCGATTCATCACTGGGAGCCTGCATCGAGGGGCACCTTTGGTCGGAGAAGATTAAAGTTCTCAATGCAAATTGGAAAACTGAAGCAACATTCTCATCCAAATCAATCTTTGCGGGTGCCCCAGCCGTCCTTAAACTCAAGGAGGACAGCACACATGGTCCCCACGTTCATTTAGCGACCTGCCCAGTACCCAAAAAGGAAACCCTGTCAGCACTGCGCAAAATCCTTGAAATGCCTGCAACAGCAAAGGCCAATTCTGCCGACCTGCAACTCCAAATTCTCAGTGACAACGAAAGGAAATTTTTGTCGGGAGTCCACTTTGGACAACACACCACGTCAATCAATCTTCAACGTCAACAGCGAGTTCTCAAATCTCTGATAATCAGACTCGATCGAAACCTCGAGGCGAACATTGAACCGCTCTTGGTTGATGAAAATAATGTTCTCGCAATTCCAGGGCGCACGGCCGTGTTCATAGAACTTGCCAATGAAGGCACATAGGATGTGCAAAAAAATCGGTTAAAATAACATTATGAAAAAAATTAAACCATTGATTATATTATATTTTTATTAGAAAATTAAAGGTGCACAAAAAACCTCCGATATATCTATTAACGCCACCAAGGCGTTCTAGGAGGTCACTATGAAAAAGCACCTACAGCTCCTTATCCTTTCCGCACCTCTCGCCAGTCTCGCTGCTTGTGGGACGAATCAGACACTAGAGCAAGCCCTGAATGATCAGGAAAACTCACTGATGTCACAAGCCGCGCTTTCAGAAGAGCCAGAAGAACTCGTGGCTGATCAGATTGAAGATCTCTCTGGAGCACTCTCTTTGGAGGATGAAGGCTCTGGAGGTTTCGCTTCTTCACTTGGTCTGACGCAAAATAAGGAATCTTCAAGCGAAAAGTCATGCTCCACGATCTCTGGAATTCTCACCTACAAAAAATCTAGCTCACGGGAAAAAGAGATTGATAAGAGCGTGCGAAAAGGCCGAGTTGAGCGCTTCCATTCACGTGAGAGCTCCTTTGAGCGGATCTATTTTCCAGCTCAAGGAAACGAGCTTGCCATGGAGTGCAATTCATCCAGCGGACCTGTCAGATTAATAAAGGAGAAGCTATCCGCAGTTCAGGGAACTAAGATTGAAGCAAAATTCCAATCCAAGAAGGAGTCTTCTTTAAAGCTCGATGGAGCGGTGAAAGTTTCACGAAGCGTTAAAACTGAAGGTTTGCGGACAATTGAATTTACTGCAGCCTCTGAAAGTGGTGATGTAATCGTGCTAGGAAAAACAATCACAATCAACTCTTCTTCAGAGGTCAGTAAAATTGAAAAAGGTTTGCCAAATGAAGAAAAGAATAGCTACGCAACGATCAAAGAGGCCCCTCTCATTGTGGAGGTAGCCCGCACTGCAAAGGATGGCAAACTCATTCACAAACTCATCAAATCTGGACACGTCCAGATCGTCAGAGGCGAAGACAGAAAAATAGACATTGTTTATGAACAAGTGAAGTTTTCAGCCCAATGCAAGCCAGTCAGCGGAAGGCTCTTAGTGAGTAGGGTTGATCCCGCTGATGCGACAGCAGTCAGCTTGAGCATCAGCTTCAAAGATGGCGAGGCTTTTGTATCGCGCAATGGCAGCGGAGAGAAGAAAATGGATTCACTCAACCTAAGGTTAGAGGACTGCCGAAAATAATCAGCAGATCACCACTTTCCCCTCCCCGCTTCGAGTGTGACTAGAATGGTCACACTCTTTTTTTACTCAGTTTGCTTTCGAGGGATTAGCGCTCAAACGCTCAAGCTCAACTGCAATTGCGCTTGAGAGATTCGCCGGCGAGCCAACTTTTCTGTTGTTCACAAAGAAAGTGGGCGTTGCGCTCACTCCAGCGGCTGTCAGTTTTGCATTTGCTGATTCAATCGCTTTTTTGGACTCCTCTGAGGCGAGGCAGGTCTCAAAAACCTTCACATCAATACCCGAATCTTGGGCTGCCTTAAGTGCAGTGTCAGCGTAGGCTTTTTCGGTGTTAGGCGAAATTGGATTGGCAGCTTCAAGCGGAACAGCAAACGCCTTCTCATGAAATTTCCAGAACTGCTCATTTCCTTGCTTGCCAGCGCACCAGGCTCCACGTGCGAGTGCACCACTCAGACCGGTTGGCCGCAAGGCGAAATTAGCCTGGACGAATTTAATTTTACTTCCGTATTCTTTAACGAGCTTTTCAGTGCTCTCAACGGCATCCCGACAGTGGGTGCAAAGATAATCGGATGCTTCAACAACAACAACCTTAGCTGTTTCGGATCCTTTGAAAGGAAGACCAGCTAAATCGAGATTCACAAGCGGCGCCACGGGGGCTTTCATGAGAATCTTAAGGCGACCTTTTTCTTCAAACTTAGCTACTTCTTGGCGAACCTGCTCGCCCATTTGTTGACCTTGCATAAATTGCTCAAGCTGCGGCCGCACCTGCTCGAAAGTGGTTCCTGGCGGTAGGCTTTTCTTATTTTCTTCAAAAAAAGCCTTCATGTCGGCTTCAGTGACCTTCTTCGGTTCCATCAAAGTCTTCAGGTCAGGAAGTTCCTTTCCAGAACCGACGTCAATTTTTTTATCTTTTGCTAGGGCAAAACGCAGGGCTACTTCTTTAACGAGATTTGCTGAGGCATCGTGCAACTGACTCTGCATTTGAAAGAGCTGATCTTGCATTTCTGTTGAAAGATCTTCTCTCGTGTATTGTTTTCCATCAACCTCAAACAACGCCGCAGTCTGGCTGGTAGCACCATCGACCGAGCAGGATCCTGAACTCGCCGAAGTTGTCCGGCTTGCGTTATTCTTAAGAACGGTTGAAGTCACAGCAACCCCAACAGCAGCCCCGAGACACACGCCACCCAACAGAACTCCAACGACCTTAGCATTCGACATAAAAACCCTTTCTTGGTTTCTTTATTCATTCACCTGAATATCCGAGTCATCAGACACTGCGGAATGCAAGGTGAGAATCATTGCAGGATTTAGCTCCAAAACTGTTTGAGCAATATTATAGGGTAGAATCACAAATTCATCTACCTGCTCATACACGCGACCAATTGCCATTCTTCCCCTCGCTAACATCTCACGTTGCCAAGGAGTGACCTGGACCTTACGAACGAAACGATTGCTCTCAAGGAAGTAATAGTTATCGCGTGCCGCTCTCTCATTGACTGCATTTGATTTCATCAACTGCACGCAGCGCAGCATGCCTTCACGCTCGAGACGCTTCTGCTCTCGCTGCAGATTCAACTCAAAGTCAGCTTTTTGCTTCGCAGCGCGTTCCTCTTCGAGCCGACGTAGCTCTTCGTCGCGTTGGGCTTCCAGCTCTTTGGCAACAACTTTACTCTTCTTAGCTTGATGCTCTTGAAACTTGGTTTGAGTATCAGCCTGCTTTGCTTGCTTCTTGGATACCAATCCAGCTTTCAAAAGTTGATCACGAAGACTCATGAGGCACCCTCCGACAACCCTTTTGGGTGTTCGGTTAAACCACAAATGCGCAAATACGAATAGACTCCACGTGTGGTGCTTCTCAATCATCCCAGACGCTACATATAGGGCGCACTCGGTGATTCATTGAAAATCCAAATCCTGCCTGAATTAAAAAAATAAACACTGTATTTCTAGAATCTTACAAGAGTGAAATGAAGTAAAAAAAATCACTTATCCACATCTTTCGTGGATAACCTGTCAAGGTTCAACCGCTTTATCCTTGCTATCCCAGCGTCTATCCGTTTTGCCTGCTAAAGTTGCACGGCATTTTGATTTAAAAACGGATATTATGAGAGGAGACCTAATGCGACACACTGAACGAGGGAGTCATGACTCACCCGAGCACATTAAAGTACGACAATCTTCAAATCAGAATTGAAGGCCAAGCACCTGAAACACTCCATGTTTGGTTCGACGGCGAGATTCATGAAAATTTCAAATCACAGTTAATTGCACTTCCCTCAGCTCATTCTTATGTATTCAACTTATCAGGCCTGCGTTCGATAAATTCTTTGGGCATAAGAGAGTGGTCACACTTTTTGCTTTCATTAACGCAAAAATCACATGTGACGTTGGAAGAGTGTTCAGTCGTTTTCATTGATCAGGCAAACATTGTTCCCCAAATAATTGCAAATTCAAAGGTAATTTCATTTTTTGCACCGTATTATTGCCCACAATGCAATATCGAACTGAACTGTAAGCTCTCGATTGCCAATCATCGTAAAAAGCTTTCAGAAAGACGAGCCCCACAGATCATTCACAGCTGTGGTGCGGAGTTGCAATTCGATGCGCTCGAGGAAAGCTATTTTTTCAATATCGACAAACTCGTGGGCGAAAAATGAAATCCACCGAACAAAAAATTTATGGCCGCAATGCTTGTCTATCATTTGCAAAATCGTCGCCTAAAACCGTTATCCGGGCCTACTGCACAGAAGAGAATCGCGGCCGATTGGGCTCTCTGTTAAAATTTCTTGCCTCACAAAAACGCGCCTATCATATCGTTTCGAGCGATGACTTGAATAAGATATGCGAATCTGAGCACCATGAAGGCGTCTGTTTGCTTGTTGAAAGAATGCAGCCAGGCGATGAAACACAACTTCTGAAAGATATACAGGCAGAACCGAAAATCGGCTCAAATTTGCTGCTTTGTCTCGATGGAATCACCAACCCACATAATTTAGGCGCCATTACGAGAACCGCGGCTCACTTTGGAATCAAGAAGATATTCTTGTGCAACATTCCGGTTGAATCGCAAAAATCATTGGTCTCTGGGGCGTTTCATAGAACTGCGGAGGGTGGAGCAGTCCATGTGGAACTCTATTGCAGCGCAGAGGGAAAATCAGCGCTTGAAGCTTTAAAAAAACAACATGGCTGGAATGTTTTTGCCACTTCTAGTTACGGCCGCAGCCAATCGCTGCACAAAATCTCATTCCCTCAAAAATTAATCTTGGTGATGGGTTCAGAATCCCAAGGCGTCAGTGATTCTATTTTACAAATTGCAGACTCAAAGGTTTGCATAAACGGCACTGGCCACGTTGAGAGCCTCAACGTGGCCAGTGCGACTGCCATTCTTCTGAACGAATATGCAAGGCAGAAAGAGAATTATCGTTCGGCTGTGTCTCGACCAACAGCCATTCCAACACGCGCTGTGCGCGCCGAAGGAAGAAACCGCAAAGGATCTTGAGGGACACCCCCAGCGACGCGTGTTTCAAAGTGGAGATGATAACCGGTGGCCCGACCACTCCGGCCCACATAACCAAGTAGTTCGCCAGCTCTCACGAATTGTCCTTCGCGGACAGCCAAACGAAGCATGTGCGCATAGAGAGTTTGAGTGTCGTGGTCGTGCCCAACAATGGCGACAACCCCGTAAGCTCTTTTTCTCTTCGCCAATAAAACCTGCCCATCTGCCGCGGCTATAATTGGATCACCCTTGAGTCCCTTGATGTCGACACCCGCGTGAAGGCGGCCACGTCTCATTCCAAACGGGCTCGTTACGTTTCCATCCAGCGGCCAGCTTAGGTCGACGGGAAAGAGCTTGGAGGTCATCATTTCCGACGCTTGCCCACCAGTGCTGAGCTCGATGGAGACATCAGCCTCTTCAGAAGCAGACTCTATCATTGGTCCGTCGGTGACGTCCTGGCCATTGGCTTTCTCGGCAGCAGCCTGATCATCGAAACCAAAAAAACGACTTTCAACTTGCCGCTGTCGCGACAAGAATACCGGATCGAGTTGCACCACCTCTGAAGATTCCGCGATTGAACCACGCAGAAAAAGCTCAGAAGTTTCGCGTTTTGCGATGCAGCCGACGGAGGCCAAAACGGCCACGGTCGAAACACATCTACTCACACGAGACAAAAACATTTCATTCTCCCGTCATATAGACAGCTGGCGTTCAAACCACACAATTTCAGCAACTGCTTCAATCTCGCGGTTATTGGTGGCTCGGTTGAAACCGACACACACTTGAACGACTGCCGTCAAATTCGGAACAAGCAATTAAAGAAGCCAATGCAGCGCTCTTTTGGTTGCTCAGTCAGTCCTAAAACCCTAGAACGATTCGCTGGCTGTTGCAACCCACGGAATGGACTGAAATTTTAGTCGGTTATAGATTTTTGGCGGTTTGGATAGTTTTTTCCCATGATGTCAAGCTGCAGTTTTAGCTTAAAAATGCAGCTTAAGTACTTGGGGTAAAGACAAAAGGATAGCTCACCTTCACTTCGCCCCCGCCTCTTGGAAGTGGGAATTGCCATCGTCTGATCTCTTGAGTGATGCAATACTCCGTAGGTCCGTCGCCCAAATCGGAATTTTGAATCGCCGAGCTAGAAACTCTGCCTGCAGGCGTAATAGTAAAGCGAGTCATGACTCGTCCAGCCAAACCTCGCTTGGTCTGCAAATTACGCTCATAGCAAGCTTTAATTTTTGCGAGATTAGCCCTGATAACAGCTTCGATTTCTTCGCGACTCAAGCTTCCTTCTAGAACACTGTCTCCTGCAGGGGCGCTCACCGAACCTACTTTAATTTTGCCACCCCCTCCGCTGTCACGGCGTCCGCCCGCACCACTGCCACCGCCGCCGAATCCACCGGCACCCAGCCCCTTCAGGGCATCGCCAGGACCTCCTGAAGAAATTGAGTTACCTTCGCCAATTCCTCCAAGTCCCATACTTCCCCTTTTTCCACTTCCACTGCCAGCGCCAAGCCCACCACCATTGGCTTTGACACCAATTGCAATTTTGCCTGCCCCTTCAGCATTAATTGTCTTACCGATATCACTGCCAAGAGCATCCAAATTCAAGCCACCTAGTTCATCCTTCTTGCCGCCCTCAACTCCCATCATGCTGGCCTTGTCATTCCCTTGCCTCTGACCAGCGAAAGCCCCAGAAGTTCCTCCTTTGGCTCCTCCACCATTGCCTGCGTTGGCGTTATTTTTCGGACCCAAAAAAGGATCCTTCGTATTCTTTTTCTCACCCGTCACAGGCCCTTTGTTTTTTGCTGGCGACTCGGGCTTTGGGTCGGGGCGTTTGATAGGCGTATTCACGACCGGTCGAGGAGTTGTTGCAGCACGCGGGGGTTGCGTGGGCTGTGGCTTTGGCTCCGGAGGCTTTTTACTCGGAGCGGGTGTTTTGATGGCAACCGTTGGCTTAGGTGCAGGAGCTTCAGGTTTTTCAGTTGGCTTGGGAGTGGGTGTGCTCACGGTAAAAACGTTTGTCCATGCATCATCGTTGACTTCCTCTGCTGGAACGTAGTTCGCATTGGCAATTCCCAAAAGCAGAGAAAGCACAGCGTAAAGGACAGAAGCATAGGCAAATATAACTGGCTTACCATCAACATCATCGATCTTGCGCAAAACTGGATTGGGCAACGATACCCGCGTCATGAAGTAGCTCAGCGTGCCGTGCTGAATAAGGGCCATGTCATTGGCGGAGAGCTGAACCTCCGCGGGTCCTTTGACCTGTTCAAAGCGAGCCCCTCGTCGCACTCGTGCTCGCATTTCATCATTCAGATAGACTACGGCCTTAGAACCTCGAACATCGGCAATTTTCAAATTTCGAGTATTTGCTTTCGGTCCAACGCCAATCAAGTCGCCATCGGCCTCATTTCCGATGATAACTTTATTGCTACGAACTTCGTCTTCCGTTGAAAGCTGCTCGCCGCCATAATGGCGCACATCCAGAATACTCTGGTCCCAGAACGCCACCACTTCCAGTGTGCTTCCTGTGCGACGATCCTTCTCTGCAGTGAATAGAAGTCTTGAGTTAGCAATCCTAGGAACGGACGATTTATTTTGTTCGGCCTTTGCATCGGGTCCTGTTGCGGATTCTTTCCCGGACACCTGTCCTGTGGCAGCATCCGCTGCTTCCCGAACGCTGATAACAATATCACCAATGACAATTTCATCACCGACGCTAATGTTGGTGGATACGTCAATGCGCTTGCCGTTCACCTTCACACCAATCTCACTCGCCATGTCGATGACTGATGCGAGTCCAGTCTCGGGATCCATTTCGATCATGGCGTGAATTGGGTCGACGTTTGCACCGGGAATCACAAAATGATTGGTTGTGAGACGACCGACGATGACCTGTCCCGACTCAAGCACAAATGAGTCGGGGTATCCAGGAGACACCTTGTTCGCGACAAGAAAAAGAGCCATATCTCAGTTCCCTTCGTCAGTTCTGTCCGGCGTTACCGCCACCTTGACCAGTTCCAGAATTTGCTTCGCCCACGCCCGGTTTCGCTTTGTTCGCTTCTTCTGCTTCCTGCGTCTCAAGCTTGCTCAACAGATTGCGAACTTTGCTATCAACATCGAGAAGTGAGCCAGGCATAGAATTATACTTTTCAAGAGTTGCAATCGCACTTTTGCGCTTCGAAGGAACTTCTGACATTGCCAGAGCGGCGTTCCACAATGCTCTCTTGTCGTTGGGGCGAGAACGAACAACGGCGTTCAAATATTCAAGAGCCTCGTCGGGCTTTCCCGCCTGCCGATAGGCAATCCCAAGCGCGGCCTTTACGTTGATGTTGCCGCTCGCAGAGTCTTTGAGCTTGTTTAATTGAATCAACGCACCTTCGTGATCTCCAGCCTTCAACGCGAAAAAAGAAAGAGTCAGGATTGCTGGCTCATACGAAAGCTTTGCAGCTTCGCGAAATGTTGCCATTGCAAGAACAACCTTTTTTTGCATGTAAAACATCAGACCACGCGCATGCAGCACAGCAGCATTGACCTTACTCTTACCTTTTCCAACCGCTTCAGCCGAGTCAAGGAGATATTGAGCCATCCCGTAATCATTTCTTAACAAGGCGGTGTATGAGCATTCCAAAAGAATCCAGGGGTCTCTCGAAGAGGCTGTAGATCCACGTTTTTCTAAGACGGATAAAAAATCGCGACTATTTCCATAAAGCCTGCGAAAGACTAAGTAGGAAATTAAGGCGCCGCCATCATCATTTCGTTCGCGATATGCCTGCTCCATATCACGCAATACATCTTCGAGCTTAGGCTGAGGTATTTGCCCTGCGAAAGTGTCTTCGTTGGACAAAGTTGTTGTTGCATATTCAACACTCGATTGTGGCGAAGGTGAATTTTTAACAACAGGAGCGGAACTACTCTTTTCTCCAGTCGCCGCACCCTTCGACTTCGCGCTGCGCGACTTTGATGAATTCTCATCAGGCTGAGCTGATTCAGCAGATTCTTGTGAAACTGCTGATTCGGTTGATTTGCATCCCGAAAAAACTCCAGTGGCAAAGACAGAAGTTAAAATCAAAAGAGTTGAATAAAAATATCTCATTATCAACCCCTCGGTTCTAGTGCTGATTTAATCTTCGAAGAATCTAAAATCTCTGTCCCAACAAAAATAACTGTCGGGACCCATTCTTCAGATTTGCGGTATTTTGCTGGCTCCAGCCGCGCCAAAGAATTTAGAACCTTTTGTCCATACTCTGTATAAATATTGAATTTAGAGATGATTTCGCCAGAGCTCGAATAATAATCTTTCGCTTTCTTCTGAAGCTGAACTCCAAGACCAGCAAGAGTAGCCTTGACCTTCTGCCAACCTTCCCCAGAAATCCCAGGAGGCTGAGGAGGATTCAATAATTCAGCAGCGACAAGTTCATGAGCATACCCCACGACGTACAGACTCGCTACCGACCATTCAGCATCACCGATATTCTGAGCCACAGAGGTAAACTTATCTGTGAGCTTCTTAAGTTCAGCATTACGCTTCATGATATTCTGTTGAAACTCAGCGCCACTTTTTCCGCCAGTGAGAACCTCTCTGCGGAATTTGTCGAGCGCCGGAAATTCTTGCGCAAATCGGAGTGCGCCAATGTATGACAACGCTGGCCCGCTTATCGACTTCTTATTACTTTCATAAATTTTGAGAATCTGTTGCTGCGCGTTGCTCACTTTTGCTGAATTGCCCGCACGTTTTGCAGCTTCCTCTATCCGATGCCAAATCTCAATTTTTTCTGAAGGATTAGTGGCCAAACGTAGCATATCTTTTTCTGCAAATGTCCAGAACTCCTGATAGCGTCCTGCTCGTTCGAGGACACCGCCCATCGATTCCGCAGCCGCACCAGCGGCAGAACCGCCCGCCGCAATAACCTTCGGACAGACCTCGCGCGCTCGTTCCGCCTGCGATAGCGCTTCGTAGTACGCACAGGCTCCAGCCAGCAACTTTGGTGCCTTGGGAGAATTTGGAAAGCGAGAGAGATACATTCTCACGTAATTGACGGCGGTTTGCAGCTGAATGCGCCCCGAAGACATGTCAATAATTTCCAGCATGGAATCACCAATGAGTTCGCTCTTTGGATAGTCAGAGATGACACGCTGATAGGATTGCACAGACTTGTCGAGACGATTAGCGCGCTTGTAGTTGACACCTGCATTGAACCACGCAGCATCAGCCTTCGAATAGGATTTATCGGCAGCGAGCCGTTCGAATTCTTGGGCAGCTTGCTCATGCTTTCCGCTTGTTTCGAGATCTTTAAGCTCATCGAATCGGTTCGCGCGTTTAATCTCTCCAAGCCGCTTACCAATATCACCCGACGCAAGTTCGGGAATTGCGAGCAGTGAATTTGTCGTTTCCGAAAGTTTCTTTTTGTCATTTCTAGCGAGAAGCAAGAGAAATTCTGCGGCAGGTGCCCCTTCCTTTTTTCCAGCCCGTTCCTTTGCAAGAACTGTGAGTCGCTTCTCGGCTTGCGCCGTGTTGTTGGTTTTTAGAAAAATCTCTGCTGTATCAATCTGACAATCGAGTGCGCCTGACTTCTTCGGGAAGTAGCCTATATACGCATCACAGACATTCACATAATCCTGAAGATCTTTGCTCAACGGGCGTGGCGATAAATCAGCCTTGAACTGCTGACTGCGAAAAGCTGCCATGTCTTTTTGAATGATAAAATAGGACGACGTCCGCTGATATTCAAATGCCTTCTCAAAACGCTGCGGGTCGGACGAACGTAGTTCTTTATTGGCCGTGAAAGATGCAAACGTTTTCTCGGCATCCCTGAATTGATCGCGCGTATATTGCAACTCGCCCAGCAGAAATCGGACCTCTGCAGCCTCTTTTCGATTCGGAAAAGTCGCAAGATAGATCTTGTAACCTTTTATAGCCTGTTCGATGTAATATGCACTTTTATCTTTTTGTCCCTGAAAGTGCATTTTTTTTGCATAGGTAATACTAACATTATGAATCTTTTCTTGTGTGTCTTTGAATTCAGGAGATTTTGAATTGGCTTTTGTCCACGTAGATTCCGGACCAAAGCTTTTATTGAGCTCCATGACTTCTTTCCAAAGAAGACTTTTGTCATTCTTCAGATTTGCGGTATCAACGATCTGAATTTGAAGATCTGCCGATCGGAAGTCGTTGGGTTTCATCGCAATGTAGCTTTTTAGAACGCGAACACTCTCATCGTATTCGCCTTTGTCTTGAAGAAGGTTTGAGAGCTTATTGAAAAGATCTCCCATATTCTTATCGTTGGCGTTCTTGCTAGTAAATGACATCGCTGCATCCACTTGCTTGAGTTCAACGAACGCAAGAAGCATGTCGCGCACGGCCTCGTCTTTGAGTCGTACTCTAATTCCTTTTCCAAGACTGCTTGAGGAATTTGATAGATTAACCACAAGCTTCCACTTGTCGAGAGCCTTTTCGAACTGCTGGAGATTGAAAAGACACCACGCGATCTTGAATTCCGCCCAAGGACGAATGGGTGCACGAGTGAAGCGAACCACTTCATTGAACGAGGTCATAGCTTTTTGAAAGTCTAGCTTGCTAAAGAAATATTCTCCCAAAGCGTAATGAGCATCAGCAACACGCTTACTGTTCGGAAAATTCTTAACCACTCGACTGTAGTATTGGGCAGCTTCTTTTGTTTTTCCAAGCTGATCGAAGGCGTACGCTAATTGAAACGTAACCTCATCAATACCGCGTCCTTCCGGATATTCGGTAATGTACTGCTGACATCGCTGAATAACCTTACTTGTCCACAATACGTTGCTTTTCATGTTCATTTTGGGCTCGACTCCACGTCGACCACCCTCATCCCACTTATTCCAAGCCTCATCGTAGCTTCTTGATTCATTGAAGAACGTGAGAAGCGCCTTTTGATGCAAGCTTTCAATCAAACGACGCATAATTTCAGGACGCTGTTCAGACTTCCTAGGCAATTTGCCAACAAGCGGCTCCATGTACCGTATTTCATTATCAAGTGCTGAGCCAAGACTCCTCTCAACGGCTGCAGTTTCAAAGTCACTTCGTGAAAGCCCGCCGCCCTTTGCTTCGCGCTTTTCCCGTTCTGACTTTCCTTGCTTCCGCTTCCTTTCGACCTCGTTGTCGGTGCGCTCTTTTACGTTAATTTGCTGCGGTGCTGTATTGACTTTACTTTGGGCTGCGCCCCCCAACGAACTTGGTCCGGCAGCTTCTGCGAACTGCACAGAGACAACCATCAGAGCTATTGAGCTAAGACCAAACAAGGTTTTCATTTCGCTTTGCCCTTATTTACACTGCCGCCGCACTTTGAATCGATATTGTAAACATATGCGCCCAACTCATCTTCCCAATATTCACCCTCAAAGGGCCAATATTCGAGTTGTTCTTTGATATTGAGCGGACGCATCCCTTCGCCCCATTCCGTTTTGTCAGCACCAATTGGTTCCCCTTGGTATTCGGTACGGATGGAGTCTGTTATGCCTCCGAGCAATTCAAGATTGATAAGTCGGGTTTGGTTACTGAGATCTTGCAAGTATCGAAAAAGCTGAACGGACTGATCGAAAACTTGTTGCCCAGTTCGTTCAGCCGTTGCAACGCGCAAATCCTCATAAACTTTCTTCAAAACCTCTGCCAAACCATCAAATCGCGCTCCACGCGTGCGGAGAAGTCCTTTTTCACGATCCAGACCTCGAACAACAAGCTGCCCTTCCTTGAATCCTTCGGAGCGACTCACTGAATCAACTATGTCAACGGCAGCCGTGAATTCACGAAGCACCTTCGTGTTGCGATATCGAGTCACAACATCATAAAAGTCAGAATATTTTTGATTGTATGTTTTAAGAAGCTGATTAAGGTCAGAAAATTTTGTGCGGTATCTATCCTGAAAACGCTTGAGAGAATCCTTTGCGTTCTCGTAGCGGCACAATCGCAAATATGTAATCGCAGAAAGAATATAGCTTTCTGGATAGAAGCGATTTTGGAAAAAGGGCGATGTAATGGTGTGAAGATTCCCAAGGGTATTGTTGTGCCTTTGAATCATAAAGAAACCCCAGCCGCCTTCGAGAAGGGTTTGTAGCCAGAGATCAGAATCGCGTGGAATCTTCGAATAGTTATCAAATGCAGCTCGATACTCTTTGCGCTCGTAGTGTGCACGCGCAAGGTTCATTGTCGCGAGCTGTTTGATATTGTCATTCGTCGCTCTTGCTTGTGAGCGCTTAAATGCATCAATTGCAGATTCTGGATTTTTTACAACTGAGTATATGATTCCGAGATAAAATTGTGCCAACGAAAAATAAGGACTGTTGCTGGGGACTCGATCAAAATCAGCTCTCGCTCTAATTAGATTGCTCGGGTTTGTTGGATTGCTATCAAATGACTCAAGGCCTTTGTGATAGAAATAGAAGCCTTGTGCTGCAGGCGGAATTGCCAAGGGATCGAGCTTAGCTTGAAAAAGACCCGCGATATTTGCTCGGCCGAGAGGAATTCTCGCATTTATATCACTCAGCGCCTCTAGCGCGGGGCGAAACAGATCGTTTCTCGAGCCCTGCTGGACGAGACGGCCGTAGAAATATGAAGCCCCGTAAGGAAAGCCAGCTCCTTTGAGCGACTGTGCCAATCCAAATTCTGCTTGAGCTTTGGTGTCACCGCTTGATGAGTTCATAACTTGGTAGAAGAGACGCGATGAGTTCGCGTAGTCGCCAGCTCTGAAAAATCGTTTTGCATCATCAATGGGGCCTGCAAAAGCTGAATTCGAGCATGCGAGACAAAGCAAAGCTCCCAGCGCAGCCAGAGAACCGCTGGGCTTCTTGTAATTCATCTTTGATTTGAGTCGTTGCACGCTCATCATAGATCTCTCATTCAAAAATAATACCCTGCCCCAAATGATAGAGTCACACTCTGGTTCATTCCCTGTTCAATTCCGGGAATGAAAAAGAGACGCAATCCCCAGTTCAATGCTGAGTTCTTGCTTAAAAAATAACGCTGCCCCGTGCCCACATTAAATTGCGCAGGACTATAGGCTTTTGGCTGAATGACAACCTCATTCTGGGCAATGGGTTTACACCCTTGCTTTCGATTCTTCATACCAGCAACACCGCCACCGCCGCTCAGAAACCAATCAAAATAAATAACCTCGCCGTTGCTCAGCTGATACTTTCCGTAGATAGGCGTCAGATTTATTCCGCCCCCCGCAAGCATGCCAATTTCATCGACAACGGGTTCAATATTGAATTTGCTTCCCAACTCAGTGCAGTCGGATTTGTTGATCGTTATTCCTGCTGCTCCTTCGCCAAAAACTTCGAGCCATTCCGTGAGATGCAAACCTGCTTTTGCAGAAGGCAGATAGGTGTATGTAAACGAACTGTTCATAACAGCTGAAACGTTTGCACCAATCTCAAATCGAATTGACTTTTGAAAGTATTTGGGGCGAATGACGCGAATCTCAAAATTGCCAAATTGATTTTTCTTTTGATCCTCTGCTGCAGCCGCAACAGATGGTGCAAGCAACAAAAGTGGCTGAAGAATTAAAAATATTTTGAGAATATTTCTCATTCAGTTCACATCCCTCTTTTGAACTGCAAATTTCCAAGAAATAAACTCAGCCTGCTGAGCAGAGGCAAGAACTCTCTTTATGATTCGATATGGAATTGTTTTGTCAGACTGCATAACCAGCGTGGAAACATCAGAATTACTGAGGCCCAGATTTTTCTGACGATTCTTGAGAGTTTCGTTTTGGGCTTTTAACTTCTTGAATTCATCGTAGGCTTTACGAATTGCACCCTGGCCATCTTTTTTATATGCTTCTACCACATCCTGTGAATTTGGCGTGAGAGGTATGACCACTCCACCCTGGAGCACAATTTCATTTTTTGTGATGGCAACTGAGGCCGCAGAATCGAGACTCACTTTAATCGAAGACATAGGTAATTCTAGATTTGCCGAAACTTCGGCACTTTCGCCGCTGACAGAAAAATTCATAAGAAGAAAAACGATCAAAATGCTGAAAACATCGAGCATCGGGTAAAGGTTCAAAGAAAAGGATTCTTTACCACCAACATCTACGCCAGCCATGATTACCTCAATCTGCGAAAATCACGTTGCCAAGAACGACTTTGGTCACCAGATTCGAAGGGTCTACGCCCACAGGCATTTTGTAGTCAGCGGGAAATGGAATGGGAGCTCGACCCGGTTTCAATTCCCGAACCGTGTCAAGAACCATCACAAGACTCTCATACGAAACTTCTGCTTGCGTAAACACGGTAACCTTGTCGAATTTCGGATTCTCTTTGCGAATGTCATAAATTTTTGCCTGAATTTTATCCAGGCCTTCTTCGGTGAGCGGCACCTCAATCTCATCTTTGATGGCCGAACTCGCAGTTGTTGCCTGCTGATATTTGACCGTCTTTGAATCGATTGTGATGTTCACAGTCTTTTCCGGAGTTTTATCTAACTCTTCCTGCTTGGGAGGAGGCTGGCTCGACAAAAAAGGTACTTCAATTCGGGTTTCGCCGGTCGCTGAAAATACCGAGGTAGCGAGCAGAAAAATGATGAGCACAGAAAACAAATCAAGCATGGGCGTAACGTTTACGTCAAACGCGGTTGCGACCTGCTTTCTTTTTTTGAGCTTAAATCCGCTCATTTCCTTCCCTTTCGGTGAAGCAATTATTCACCTGAAGATTTCGAAGCAAGATTAGTTCTTCGCATCTGAAGAAGTTCAATTAATTTTGCTGCAAATTCATCTGTGGTTTCTGTGGTTTGATTTGCCTTGAAGGTAAGTACTCCATGAACAACCATCGCCACGAGGGCAGTGCCCAATCCAAAGCCTGTTGCATAAAGGGCATGGGAGATACCTTCGGCAAGTTTAGTTTGCTTCGCAGCACCAGTCAGAGTTGCAACTGCACTGAAGGAAGTGATGAGTCCGGCAATTGTCCCAAGCAAACCAAGCAATGTTGTAATGTTGGCAAGCGTTCCAAAATAAGAAAGATAACGATTCACCAACGGAAGACGCTCGAGAGTGGAAGACTCAATTGCGTTTTGGGTTTCTTCGGCTGTACGACTTGCGCTTTGCAAGCCCTTCTTCCACACCCGTGGAAGAATTTGCTTCGCCGGCTGACGCTCACAGAGACGAATCGCGCTTTCGATTTGATTGTTTGCGACCTGTTTATATATTTCAGACCACATTCCTCTTGCATTTTGCGTGTCATAAACGAAATAGAGAAGCCAGCCTCTCCACAACGCCAGTGCAGCGACACAAATGAAAAAGAACAGGATCACATACATGATCCATCCACCAAACATAAACGCCCTTTGAATAAACTCCATTCGAAGCCCCCCGGTCTCAGAGACGATTTCGTTTAAAAGTTTAGGGATGTTGGACGCTGTGAGTCAATGTTACTTAATTGGCCGTCAAAAATCAGTCCACAGTTTCAACTTATCGTAAACAGAACCTAAATCAGTTTCAGTCGGTAGTTCGAGCTTAAGTAACAACTGACCCTCTCGCGATAGGAGCCAGCAACTCGGCAGTTTTGGATTTTTTAGCTGATCGACAAATTCGGTTTGTGCTAATCCAAAAAGATATCGTGGCTTGCGCTTTTCGGCCCAGTTTTTCAGGTTCTCAGGAGTATCATGTGAGAATGCTGCAACCGCACCAATTCTGCGTTCGACAAAAAAGGAATGGTTCTTTTCAAAATAGTCATGAACCTGATCACTTTGTTTATTCCAGGTTCCTACAAGGCACACTAATGACAATCGAAAGGTGCGCGGCTCAAAGCTCACGCTGCGAGCTTGATTAGGCGGAAGAAGGTAAAGAGGCGGCAGTGACAGCCTTCTCTCATAGGGTGAGGGGTCTGGAGTAGGTTTGCTGCCCGCTGGCACAGCGCCTGAGTTTGCTGCCACTGCAATTTGTGAGCAGCAAAGAGCCATGGTCAGAATGCCGCTTGTCAAATTTAAGCCCCTGCACCCCAACAACGCCCATTCATCACGCACTTCTTGTTTCATTTGGCTGCCTCCTTGCATTTGAGGTGACTCCTCGCGCGGACTCGGTATTATTATGTATCGAACATCTGCAGAATGAACGAGGGGCCCTTGGAATACGTTGACACCTCACCAAAACCCGACACACATGCCGAACACCTGAGCAACAAGCGTTCGGCTGAAAACGTCTGGGCTATGCCCTGGCAGGAACTCGCAGTTGTACTCGGCCACCAGAATATTCTAACTCACCGCAACATGAATGTCGCACACCGCGAGCGTTCTGCAGAATTTCTTCGCCATTGTGGTTTTGATTTAACCCGATTTGAACATCGCAAACAGGTTGAGCAATTCTTCGGTGAAGCACTTTTTTTCATTCGGCACACTCTCCTCTCAGCTGATGAACGAGAGAGTTATCCCGTACCAAGTGATCTTCTTCAACTCGACGACCCACGTCGCCTCATGGTGTTTGCGAGTCAACGTGTTCCAAGACGGCGCTATCTTCGATTATGGTCATGCTCGCTTCTTAAAGTTATGAACGCAATATCTCATCTTGAATTTAATGGTAAATTTAGAGAACTCGATGCAGCGCGTGAACAAATTTTCGGACGGATTCGTTCGATCGTGAGCCACGATGCGGGTCGGGGTTGGACTGCGCGTTCACAGAATCTTGAAGTGAACTTAGACCATCTCGAGTGGAAGGAAGCCAAAACCAGACACAGTGTGCTTCTAAAGCTTCTTCACAAGCCCGAAGCCATGGCGGAGGAGGTTTTCGATTACTTGGGTGTCAGATTCATCGTTTCAGAAACACAAGACATCGCCAAACTCCTGCGCGTGTTGATGGAAACCGACATTATCATTCCCCATCAGGTTTTGAATCTGCGTTCACGCAACGCACTCATCAATTTATCCGGTGCACAACGACAGTTGTCGCTCGCCTATGACCTACTGCAAACCGGCACAGCAACACCGGAAGAGTTCATCGACATGTGTAACAAGGTCGATTGGGACCTTTTTCAAGGGGAGTCCAAAAGGGGCTCGAGGCAAAACGTACATTCCAGTTCAAAATACAAATCTATCCAATTGACTGTTCGACACCTGGTTCGCACTCCGAATCCAGCTTTTTTAGTCCTCAGCTCATTGGCTGGTCAATTGCGTCACGCGCGCGGACTTGAGCCCGAAGATGATCCCCTTCTTATGGGGCTCATTCCCGAGGAGAATGCGCGCTTTTTTCCCTTGGAAATACAGATTTTTGACCGTCGGAGCCATGAAGTTGCGCAATTTGGCCCAGCCTCCCATGAACAATACAAATCGAACCAACTACAGACGGTTCGAAAGAAGGTCCTTGGAAGCTTGCTTCACTTTGATGAGACACGCTTGCAGACTCAGGATTTTTGAACGATTCGTTTAAACGATCTTTATTTAAGACTCTTAGAAAGGTTTACAATGGATGGTCTCGATCAATGGCTTGACGTTGCGGGCCTGATGCCGCCCCTTCCTGCAGATGTCTCTCAAAAACTATTTGCGAAAACCGGTGGTGATACTTCGGGTTCTCATACATTCATTCCCAACCTTCTCACCGAGACCGACTTCTACACCCACGTGCTCCCGCAATTGCAGCGCAATGTTTCACCCGACGTCATCAAGTTTATCGTCACCCGTATTTCCAAAACTTTCATGCTGCGCAAAAAACTCTCTGAACTGCGTCCGCGCATTGAGGCCATTGTCGGCGAAGGTAATTTCTCAGCCTTGTGGCTTGATCGTGAAGCTTTTTCGGCAGACAGTATGGAACATCGTGCCCTAATCACGGAAGCTGTTATTCATGTTTATTCAGCCCCAGCCCTCCAGAAACTCGTAAAATTATTTTACACTCACAAAGTGCCCATGATCCCCTACGGCGAGGGTGGCGGATATAATATGGGAGTGACTCCCATGGCTCCTGCCGTAACAGTGAGTTTGCGAGGCATCGATCACATCTCAGAGATCCGCCCAAGCCGGCGTTGCAACGGCAACTTCGAAGTCACTGTTGGGGCAGGTGTTCCTTTCAAAGACCTCGTTAATTATCTCAGTAAACGCGGTTATGTGCTTCGCTGTGATCCAAATACTCCGCGGGCTGCAACAGGTGGCATTGCGGCAACGGGTAGCAACGGAGGACGTAAGGCCTACGAGGTTATTATTCATGGACGGGCCGTCACGTCTCGCGGAGCTGCGACCTGTTTTGCACCGCATGAACGTGAGAGCAAAGATATTGAGAATGAGCCATTCCTTATGGCGCGTAAGTTTTTCAGCATTCACGACACAGCCCAGTTCGACCGCGACTTAAAAATAATTGCAAAGCGCGAGCTGAAAGCAGTTTGCGAACCTTCGCCAACGGACGTGAACGTGCCCCTCCACGGCATGAAGGCGCACGCGAACATGTTGGCACAAAGAGCTCAACGAACAGAGCAACCAGAAAACTATCTCAACACTGACACGATGGCTGATGCACCCAAGCTACCCTTGTCAGCATTCGTCGGGGCTGAGGGAACAACAGGGTTCATTTACGAGGTCACATTCGAAATTGAAAAGCCCCGTCAATACTTGATGGGCGCACGCTGGCATTTTAAATCAATTGAAGCAGCCACTCGAGTCACACGTGCGATAAAATCGCTGCCACAGCGCGATCATCCTGAGTATTTCGAAATTATAACGGGACACAGTATTCGCCGTTTTCTCATTCAGGATTTTCCGAACGTTTTCTCCGCTCAAGACGAAGCTGTGATTATTATGTCTGTCGAGGAGCAAGACGCCACCACTTGTCGCGCTCGTATGCAGCGCTGTGAAGCTACAGCCTACATTGCACTCGCAGATGCAGGTCTCACCCCAACGGAAGAAATTAGAAACGTTGAAAAAACGGATGTTCTCGACAACAAAAATGGTCTTCACGAATTTGAGGTCATGAAACGCCCACGCGAAGAGCTTCCCAAAAAACTTCGCACAAAATGCAAAACCGACATGGAGATTCGTAGCGAATATCTCCCCGAAGTCCTTAAAATTGTCGAACGCAGCAAACCAGCCAGACTCGCTGAGCAAAAACAAGATGTCATGTTTGGGCACCTTACCCCTAGACACACTGCAATCATCCATTGGAACATCGGTGGCTTCGATCTTTACGATGAAGAGCAGGCTTCCCTGGCGTGGGATTATCTCGAACGGGTTATTGATGAGGCGCAAAATCTTGCACCCGCAAATGACCCGCACGGCAGTGCGCGATTCACAGGCGAACACGGCGTGGCAGGCAAAGCAGCATTTCTATGGCTCAACCACATCCCGAAAGATGACTTCGAACGAATGTGTCGGGTGAAAGACATTCTCGACCCAGATGATCTTTTTAACCCCGAAACCCTATTCCTGAGAACAAGCCTCTCACGCTCTCTGCGAGCCCGCCTTTTGAATATCAGTTCAAAGCAAATTCAAGAGTCCCTCAAATCTGGCAGCAATCTGGTCGATGAGTCAGTTCTGGAAGCAGAAAAACTCGCTATCAGCGAAGGCCAGAAATGCACCCGCTGCAACAGTTGCAAGGTTTGTCCGGTTATCGATGCCGAGCATCAACTTGAAAGCAAGGGGCAGCGTCGAAGCAAGAGCTCGACGCTGCCTAGTAAACGTAACTTTCTTATGTTCATGGAACGAATAGCAGTTTTGCGCGCCTCTGCGCGAGCAACACACAACACAGGACAATTCGAGAGAATAGTCACCGCAACAAATGAGATGCTTGCAGAAAGCGCTTCTCTGCTAAAAAAATGCTTCTACTGCCGACGCTGCGACAAAGCTTGTCCGGTTGAGATAGATGTCCATCCGCTCATGCGCGCTTATCACACCATGGGCAAGCTCCCTCCAATGGGCTCTCGTCTTTGGGGATTCCTTTATGAGCGCCTTATGGGAGACGACTTCTTCAAATCAATTACATACCGCCTGATCGCATTTTTCATCCAAATGAGTATGCCTTTACTGAATATATTTCGGAGGATGAAATCCATCCCCGATTGGCTTAAAACGTACACGGTGCCACCAACACTTTCCCTCACCCACTACGAACCCAATGCTCACGGACACAAAGTTCGCTCTGCAGATAACTTCGTTCTTGTAAAATCAGATCCGGGTTCTGGAGTTGCTGCACACGACACAATTTCCCCGAATACAATCTATATTCGATATCGCGGTTGTATGGACACGTTTGGCTTACCGCAGGCCACAACGGCAGTGGATACCTATTTCAAATCAGTGCTAGGAGTTCGAATTGTCGACCTAGAAAAAAAGATGTGTTGCGGGTTTCCATTTGAGGCAGAAGGTTTGCACGAACGGGCCAAACAAGCACATATGGCATCACTCGTTGAAATAGCAAAATGTATTCACAGACTCGTGGAGGAATGGAGAGCATCATCGCCACATGGGCAACCGAAGTTTGTAATGTTCTCCAATTGTCCAACGTGCTGCGAAGCTATTCGCGATTTCAAGGAATTGCTCAAACAACCAGAGAAACTGGATTTCCTTAAAGCCAAAGCATCACTTCCGAGCACTTTCGATCTCACTCATCTCAATTATGACGTTCAAGACACAGCCGAAATTGCGATGGATTTAATGAAGAAAACTTCAGGGGAAAAATCTGCGCAAACAAAGCTTCCACGACCGACGGAGAAAATCGATAAAACTGTTGGCCTCAAAGTTCCTTGTCACAACACCAAGCAAGCAACTTCAGCCCAGATGGCACTCCTAAAGATGTATTATTCGGGAGTGGAAGCCTACGACAATTGTTGCGGATTATCCGGAACTGCAAGGCTTAAAAATCCTCGCATTGGAACGCAAATTGCAGAAAATCTCTTCGATCAAATCCGAGCTGCCCCAGCAAGCGTGGTAGTGAGCGGTTGTCCTAGTTGTCGTGATGGAGTGAAAATCCAACAAGGCATCTTGCAATCACGCAAAGATAGAGTGGCTGAATTCGAAATCTCAGGAATTTTTCAGCAGATTGTTGCTGACACAAAGCTTGCAGAACTGAACGCTGCAAAAGCTCAAGGCACTCTCAACGATGCATAAAATCAATGAGCTCATGTTGGTCTCCGGCAGTTCTTCTCTTTGTGTTGCACCATCAACTGGCAAGCTCACGCGTCTGATGCATGAAAACAAAAACCTCTTTGTCGAACCTCTCGCGCATGAGTGGGAACAGGCTCTCAGCGACGAAGACAGGGTGTTGTTTCAAAGCTTGGATGCGTGGGGTGGCGATGAATGCTTCCCAACTGTCGGGGGTTCAGAACTGTGGGCACTGCGTGATCACGGTGTCGTATGGGGAAAGGCTCCTTCCCTGAATTTTGCACACGACAATCAGTGCACCACCGGATGGCAATGGAATTCGACTCATTTTAAAAGGACAATAAAGAGTGTGGGCGAGAATATCGCCCCCCCACGCCTCGGCGCCTTTTCAATCCATGTGAATTTCAGCGAGCTGTTTCCTCTGAATACTTTTCATCCTGAAATTCATTCTGGAATTCATGCAAAAAGTATTTATGCATCGCACGCTCTTTTTGCTGCCGAGCCTGGTGACTTTGTTGAATGGGGAGTCATTCCTCTTCATTCCAATGTCGATTCGGTGCTGGCTGGAGAGTTTTCTCGCCAGGTCCTCGCTGTGCGAAAGTTTGCTGAAGATAAAGCACCAGTGGCCTCGAAATTTTATATCGAAACCCCTCCTGGGCAGCTTTTCTTTACATCTCTTGTCCGAAAAGAACTTGGACTCCGAATAGACGTGGTCCAGAGCGACACACTCCCATGGGTGGGTATTTGGTGGTGTCACAACGGCTGGGGCGACGGTCGACCTCATTCTACCGTGGGCATAGAGCCAACCAACATTCCGAGCGATGGGCCCATTTTGAACCTGGAATCAACCAGAACGAGTGCTTCAGTTTCAGGCCAAATCGCTTGGATCATCTCCAAGATCTGAAAAATACGACCCTATTTTTTATCTAGCCTGCCCCCTTGACGTTATCCTCAGCCGCCTTAACTTTACGGCGATTTCAACGTCCGGAGGCATTCATGTCACAAGAAGTCCATTCCTTTCAGGCAGAGACCCAACAACTTCTCAATCTGATGATCCACTCTCTTTATTCTAACAAAGAGATATTTTTGCGAGAGTTAATATCCAACGCATCAGATGCCATCGATAAAGTGCGCTTTGAGGAAATCACAAAGTCCAACCTTCTCTCTGCAGAAGGTGAAGCTGGAATTCGGCTCACTGTTGTGCCCGAGAGCCGCCGCCTCATTGTTGAAGATACCGGCATTGGCATGACTCGCGACGAATTGATTGCAAACTTGGGCACTATCGCCAACTCTGGGACAAAAAAATTCCTCGAGAAGCTCAATGAAAACGATAAAAAAGATGCGCAGCTCATTGGACAATTTGGGGTTGGATTTTACGCTGCTTTCATGGTTGCAGAGCACATTGTTGTGGAAACCCGTTCTGCCTCAGGCGACCAAGCTTGGGTATGGGAAAGCTCGGGGAATGGCACATACACTCTCAACCAAGGAAGCAAATCTGCGCGTGGGACAAGGGTCGAACTGACTCTCAAGGAAGAAGAAAAAGAGTTTCTTGAAGAGTGGCGCCTGAAAAGCATCGTTCGCAAGTATTCCGACTATGTCACCTACCCCATTCTCTGGCTCGACAAAGACAACAAAGAAGAGCGCCTCAACAAATCAACGCCAGTGTGGGCTCGCTCTAAAAAAGACAACAAGCCTGAAGACTACCAGGAGCTCTACAAGCAATTGAGTGGCGACTGGCAGGAGCCGCTTTTTTGGGAACACATGAGCGTTGAGGGGCTCCTCCCGTTTCAATCTGTTGTTTATGTGCCCTCGGCAGTGCCATTCGACCTCTATCAACGCGATTCACACGGCCTTCACCTTTATGTGAAGCGCGTCAGCATCTCAGATAAATGCAAAGAACTGATTCCCGAATACCTGCGTTTTGTCAGCGGAGTTGTTGAAACAGACGAACTTCCTTTGAACGTATCTCGAGAAATTCTTCAACAGAACACGAAATTGCCTGCTATCCGTAAACAGATTGTGAAGAAAATTCTCTCCTCCTTGCAGAATATCGCGAAAAACGAACCTGAGAAGTACACTGGCTTTTACGAAAACTTCGGCGCGGTTCTGAAAGAGGGTTTCCATTTTGACCGTGACAACCACGAAGCACTTGCAGAACTAGCGCGCTTCAGATCAACGACTACGGGTCGTGACGGGTGGATCTCACTCAACGATTATTGGAAACGCAAAGCTGATGGACAAAAAGATATTTATTTCCTGAGCGGCCCCTCTTACGATGCCGTTTCAGCAAGTCCGCATCTTGAAGCACTCACAACTCGAGGAATTGAAGTTATTCTCCTGACAGACCCCATCGATGAGTGGTTTGTGATGGATTATCCAAAGCATGGTGAAGCTCAACTCAAATCAATCTCTAAAGGTGATCTGGATCTCTCGGGCGTGGGCAAAGAGCCCGAAAAGAAACAAAATGAAGAAGAAATCGCCCCTGAGCAGATCGCTCCTTTACTTGAAATATTTCGCAGAAAATGTGGCGAAACGCTGAAAGACGTGAAAATTTCAAAAAGATTGGTCGACAGTCCATGCTGCCTCATTGCAGATGAATTTGGGCTCAGTGCCCAGATGGAGCGAATGATGAAAGCATCAAACAAGGAATTCACAGGCTCAAAGCGCATTCTTGAGGTGAATCCGTCGCATCCAATCATTCGCTCCTTGGTCACGAAGGCTCAATCGAATCCGGCTGATGTCGCGATCGAAGAGTGGGTCGATGTTTTGTATGATACAGCTCTTCTCGCCGAGGGATCGCCGGTGCGAAACCCAGGAGCTTTTGCGAAAAAGCTTACAAAAATGCTCGAAACTCAAAAAGCCTGAGGTTTTCCTCAGGCTTTTTTTTCTCAATAAAACATAAACTAAGGCTGTTACCTTACTGTTGTGATGCTCCACTCGGATTGCGTGGCACCAGCACAGGTGCTTGCTGCACCGGAGTGCTGCCGCTTGGCTGCTGCAGCGTTGGGTTCTGTTGAACGGGCGATTGCAACACGGGATTCTGGGATGCTGGGTTTTGCCCCGATGGATTCTGAATCACCGGATTTTGGGTTGTAGGATTCGACCCAGGAGATGTGCAGATTGGGTTTTGACCTGTTGGGTTCTGCGCCGATGGATTGCAGCTTCCTGGTAATGGAAGTGATCCAGGGAGTCCACCTGGTGTCTTTCCGGCCTTGGAACTCACTGGTACGCCCACTCCACACAATCCAGGCATCAAATACACACGTGGATAAAAACCACTCTCGAGGTCGACCTGGTCTGATGAGCTCCGATCGAGCCCCTCATTCACAACCCGTTGAACATCGACAATCACACCCACAGTGACATCATGTGAGCGCACTTCATAGTAGGGCACTCCATTGAAACCCGAGCCTGATTCATTGAAGACGCGATAAATCGCACGTCCACTGGGTAGCGAATTGTAGCACCGCTTCTTGAAGCGAGGACTGCTGGGCGGAATTTGAAAGACATCGACCACAGACGACTGCCCTTCCATTCTCGGCGTGCCAGGTGAGCTTGAGCCAGGCGTGGAATCAAATTTTCTGCGCACAACAGCTCTCATGTCATAGTTGGCCGGATCAATATAGCT
Organism: uncultured Silvanigrella sp.; assembly: GCA_903933385.1. Lineage (GTDB taxonomy): Bacteria > Bdellovibrionota_B > Oligoflexia > Silvanigrellales > Silvanigrellaceae > RFOM01. Next base: position 66,760 of record CAIZJW010000129.1, read on the forward strand.
GTTCTGGCATGTGTCGAGGTGCGGGAATGGAGCAGGGCTGTTGTTGAAACTCGGATCCCGCGCACCATCGATTGGTCTGCGGGCAACTTCATCGGGGGCCATGCCCGCTGCACAGCCTCGATTGAAAACATAAAAACTCGTATCATTCAGCTTGCCTACAAGGTCAGGCGACATGCTATTGCGGTGATGGGAGAGAAGCTCTTCTACAAAGCCATTCCCGGCGCCACCAACACCCTGCGAGGCGCTTTCATTAAAGCGACGGGGCTGACAGGCCACAACCACGAAAGAAGCAAACAGGGCCAGGCCGAGTGATGGACGATGGAACATTGCCATTTGAGATCCCTCCGTATGCCGCGAACCTGAGACGAAGCGCTCTGCTTGTTTGGTGCTTTGCTAGACACAACCGGCAGTTTGCTTTTAATCCGCGCATGTTCAACGGGGTTTCGGAACTTAGAATGAAAACTTGAGCAAATTTTGCAGCGTGGAAGAAATCAGCAAAGCCCATCGAGAAATTTAAGCCATGAACGGAATTCTGCTGACGTCTTAAAAACAGGCTTTCGGCCCATAGGGAGGCCCTGGGAAAAGAAATAGAGAGCTGGAAGCTGCTCCGCAGGGAATTTGCTCTGAAGCTCGGGCTCGAGTGTGACGTCCACCCGAAAAACATGAAGTGAAGAATCCTTCATCTCTCCGAGAATGGCTGAAAAGTTCCTACAACTTTGGAGAGAAGGATCGTGAAAACAGACTACCGCATGACCTGTTTCTGGATTCTTGCTCTGCTCCATCGCATCTGCCAAATCAACGTCCTCAATTTTCATGCCCTAATTCTCCGAGCCCAAAGAAATGTCTAAAATGACTGCTCAACAAAAATTGATGTCTGAAACCCATTGAGTGTTGCAAGAGTCTGAAAGCTTCTAGCTGCGTCGTTGTTGACAAATCTTCGACCGAGAGACGAAAAAAGAGAACCCGCCCCAAAGCGCAAACCAGGAGGACGCTCTGTTCTGCCCGGTGAAGAAAGTCGGTTCAAAATCCATGCAATCTCGAGGCCAGTGCGGCTTGAGGTTGATTTCGCAGTCGCTCCGAAATCAAAGGTCGATGACGCAATCGCTTCGATATTTGATGAGAGAGGCAAAGTTGCAGCAATTAAAACTCCCAAGCCCATCTCCCGACTGCGAATGCTTAAGTTTTCCTGAGGCAGGCCTCCTGCAGTTCTGAAATCACCGTCACTGGTCACAAATCCAACTCTCGGCCCGCCACTCACTTCCAGAGCTGGCACTATTCCAAGCTGAAATGACCGATAAAATTTTCCAGTGAGCCAAATATCGATCTCCTGCAATTTAACGCTAGAAGAACTATTTGATGGACCAGAGTTGTCTTTTTCTTCAACCTGAGTGCCAAGTTGATATTGAGAGCCGAGCAGCGAGGACGAAAGCAGTCCCCCATAACTTGAGTTGAGCCGCAGGGCCAGACTCGCATTCGCACCATATCCAGACTTGAGGGAAAGCACTGGAATCCCGATGCTCCCATCGGCACGAACAATTAAATCTACATAAGGACGACTCTTTAATTTTTCAACGACGAGTTTAGCCTTATCTTTCTCAAATTTGAGTTGATCGACTTGAAAAAGTGTTGTGAGAGCTACGAAAGCGCTCTCAATATTTCGCGTGAATTCATCATTCCTTGCGCCACGACCATCTTTACTTATGATCCACACCGTTCCAGTTTGGGTCATTGTCCTGTAGATGGCGTCTTTCATCGAGAGCTCTTTGAGCCTAAATCGATTTTCGTACGGATCATATCGAACATCTGCATACAGAACATTCGCAGGGGGTGCGGGATAGGTCACTTCAATCGTGTTGGTTTCGTTGTAGCCTTCGATACGTAGGCTATCAAATCTGATCAGATTCTTAGTGACCATAGAATAAAAAGGAAGTTGATCGAGAAGAGATGCAACCACCAGGCGGACAAAGGCACGATGTCTCACGAAGCGCACCTTAAAGTCTGACCATGGAAAAACCTTGCGAGCCTCACACTTTTGAGATGGCACTGCCTCTGAGACATCACCCTCTCGCCGTGCTCCGGTTTTAAATCGACAAATACTCGTCTGAATCACTTCACGTTCATCAATGACGAGCTTTTCTACCGTCACGGTCCACAGATCAAAAACTTCACTCCCCTTAAACTTCTCAGCAACGGCGGGGTTGCGAATACTGCAGCTCACATCCGATGCAATTCCGAATCCCCAAGGACCCTTGTCTTTCAAAAAGGCATCCTGCCAAACTTTGCAGAATGTAACTAATTGCTCAGTTCTCTGCTTTTCTGTCTTGGCATCGAATAGAGCTGAGTCGAAGACAATTCTAAATCTCAATGAATCGAGACGCAGGAATGCATCATTTGAAATCCCGGCTGCACCAGGACTCTGCTGCACTTTAGGTTGAACCTTCGGGGCTGCGGGGGGCGTGGCAGCGGAGGACGCAGGGGATGCGGGGGATTGTGCGAACGAAGCCAGGGGAACCCAGACAAGAAACAAAGTAACAGCTGCCGAGACGAAAAAACGACACCATCCCCTCATCGCAGAACGAAGGGCGCTTGTGGTAAGATCACCGAGATATTTGGAACAACAGATATACATTGATGGAATGATAAAGAAGCAGATTTGGGGAAACAAGATGGCGCCTCAACGGAATTTGTCGCTCTTGGTAGGCGCTCTATTCTCGAGCTATCTGTTTTCGATCCTGCTCACCGCACAAGAGGCCCATGCCAGCAGCTGTCCGCGAAAGGCTCCTTTTGTGTTCCGCGAGGGTGACACCCTCTCAGAAGTGCTTTGGTTCCTGGGAACCGAACCAGTTTATGGAAAACGGGGCTGGATTGAAAAAACATTTGACTTGAATCCAGCACTGGAAAAATTCCGCGGAAAACAAATTCCACCCGGTACGAAAGTTTGGATCCCCATCAAACTTTGTCCACTCAAAGGTGGATGGACAATCGAAAGTGGCGAACTCATCGCTCCATATCATCACCCAACTCGAGAAAAATCAGTCACACAACCAGACAATGACCTGTCGAAAACAAGAATTAAAGAACCAATTTCCAAACCAAGAGCCCTGCCTGCAGTTAAATCTACAGCAACCCCCATGGCAGTTCAGACTGTGAAGCCAGCACCAACACCAACACCAACACCAACACCAACACCAACACCAACACCAACACCAACACCAACACCGACACCGACACCAACACCGACACCGACACCGAAGCCAACGCCTGAGGCGACTGTACCTCCAATCATCGCACCGTCACCATTAGCTACTCCAGCGAGACCTGCTCGAACTCCACAGGCAACACCATTCACCCAAACTCCAATTCCCTCTCCTGCAGCAGCTCCCCAGGGGGCCTCACCTATGATCGTCAAAACTCCCCCTCCGAAACCGCCCGCCAAAACAAAAATCGAACCAATTCAGAAGCTCCGCTTGGACATAAAAAACTCAAAAGAGACTTTTGAAAAAGTTAAAGAGGATGAGGGTAGTTTTCTAAATAATCTGAAAAAAGACGAAGATTTCATTATTGAATAGAAATAAGTTGCCCAAAGGGCTCGATATTCGGCGAAAATAAAACCGTCACAATCTACCAAGATTATTAACGTCTCTATCGAAATTTAAATCCAATCTGTATTAAATGCTCCACAAACCCCGGTGCAGTTTTCTTCATGCAACCCGGTTCGAGGATGCTGACTTGCGGAGCACACGCTGCGAGCACAATTCCAGCGAGCGCGAAGCGGTGATCATTGTGCGTTGGCCAATCCCCACGCAGCGACGCTGCATCGCACCCAGCAGGAACGACGAAACCATCAATATTCTCCTGCACAGCAACACCAAGAGCGCGCACATTCGCGCAAAAAGATGCAATGCGATCGGATTCGTGATTTCGAATGTGTGCAACTCCAGAGACGCGCACACCTCGACCTGTGCACAGCGACATCACGCCAGCGGTCAGCGCTTGATCGCTGCAAGCTGACATATCGAGATTCAAAATTGTAGGGCTAGAAGTATCGATTAGATTTGGCGAGCGAGAAACAAAGCATTCATTTTCATTCCAGTGCAGCAAAAATCCGAATCTCTGTAAGAGACTCATGAATTGAAAATCAGGCTGAAGAGTTGCGCTACCAAGATTTTCAATTTTTAACTCGGCCCCAAGCACACATGCGAGTGCTGCAAAGTAACAAGCTGTCGAGGCATCAGCCTCAATCGTATAACTAGGCAAAGCATCCCATGCACCGGGCAAAATTGAAAACTCATGCAGCTCGGCGTCATGCACAACCTGCGCCCCAAATTCTTTGAGCATCGCGAGAGTGATTCGCACGTAATCGGGTTGCACCAAATGATTGACTCGTGAAATGCGGCAGGCCTGCCGTGAGCCTGCCGCAGCAAGAAGAAGCCCACTCACGAACTGACCCGACTGTGATCCATCAATGCGCGCATGGCCTTGCAACTCGTTCGGTTGCAAATGCAACGGCAAGTGATCGGCTTCAAGGTGCGCACCGAGTGCACGTAATGCATGAATTAGTGGCGTGAGAGGGCGTTTTTTGAGCTGCGCATCGGCATCGATAAAAAATGAATTTAGGGAAGAGTCAGGGAAAAGCGTTTTCCAGTTCAGCAGGAGAGCTGGCAGAAAGCGTGCCAATGTTCCCGCTTGTCCTAAGTGGAGTGAAGCATTTTTTTTCTCACTTCGCTCCGGTATTTCAATGAGAACCCGCTCGGGTAACTGAGAAACATCGAGGCGAAAACCCAACTCTTCCAGGGCCTGAAATCCCCACCAGGTATCGTCGGCCAAAAGGGGTGAAAGAAGCTCAATTGGGCGCCCCGCGAGTCCCGCAAGAACAAGTGCTCTGTTTGTGACGCTTTTGGAACCAGGAACACGCAACTTCCAATTGCGACTTTCGCAACCCGTAACGTGCAAACTCTGCTCGAGATGAGGCAAAAGAGATGGCTCAAAAAGTTTCTTTTGAGTGGCGAGGGTCACGGATTAAGAACCCTAATCCCTTCGGGAGACTTCAATAAATGCGCCTCAGTTGAGGCCTGCAATTGCTCGAAACTGAGTCCCGCAATGATTTCGGTCACAACGAGTCCTTCGGCAGTCACAGTCATTGCAGCCCGATCTGAAATTATTTTTTTAACACATTTCTTCCCAGTGAGAGGAAGTTTACAATGCTTCAAAATCTTCGGACTTCCATCGGGTGCACAGTGTTGCATAACAACCACAACGTTCGGTGAACCAGCCACCAGGTCCATTGCACCACCCATACCCTTCACCATCTTTCCTGGAATCATCCAGTTAGCAATGTCGCCTTGTTCAGAGACTTCCATCGCACCTAAAATGGTGAGGTCAATATGCCCACCTCGGATCATGGCGAAGGAATCGGCTGAAGAAAACACCGCAGCGCCCGGCAATAAAGTGACCGTTTGTTTGCCAGCATTGATGAGATCGGCTCGCTCGTACCCAGCTTCTGGGAATGGCCCCATCCCTAGAATTCCATTCTCTGACTGAAGAGTGATGTTCATCTCGGCCGTGATTTCATTTGCAACCAGAGTCGGAATTCCAATTCCAAGATTCACATACATCCCAGGCCGGAGTTCAGCTGCTGCACGTTTTGCGAGTTGTTCACGAGATAAAAGCTTAAAGCTCATGGCTGTTCTCTTTCCGAATCAGACGCGCGCTTGGACGGTGCGCTGTTCAATGCGTTTCTCGTAGCTGCGCCCGAGCAGCAGACGCTTCACATAAACTGCAGGAGTGTGAATGGCGAGTGGACTCATTTCGCCCTCACCCACTAGCTCCTCTACTTCCGCGATTGTGACTTTGGCTGCAGTTGCCATCATGGGATTAAAGTTCATTGCAGTCATGTTGAACTGCAAATTACCATGAGGATCTGCACGCCAGGCCTTAATAAGGGCAAAGTCTGCCTTCAGAGCTCTTTCGAGCACATACTCACGACCATCAAAAATTTTTATTTCTTTACCTTCAGCCACAAGTGTCCCAACACCAGTGGGAGTGTAAAAAGCTGGGATACCAGCTCCGCCCGCGCGTATACGCTCGGCCAAATTCCCCTGCGGAGTCAGTTCAACTTCCAGAGATCCAGAAAGAAATTGCTGTTCGAAAATTTTATTTTCGCCCACGTAACTCGAAATCATCTTTTTGATTTGGCCAGTTTGTAGAAGCTTGCCGAGGCCAAAATCATCGACCCCTGCATTATTGGAAATGCATGTGAGATTCTTGACCCCTTTGACACGCAGAGCTTCGATTAAGTGTTCGGGAATACCGCACAAGCCAAAACCACCTACCATGAGAATGGCGCCATCCTGAATGTCAGCAATGGCTTCAAGAGCTGAATCGATCAGTTTGGATCGGGGAGACACATTCATTACGCCAAAACCTCACGCAGACGTTGTCCATTTTTCTTTAGAAAAATTCTAATTCCACCTGAAGCAAAGCCTAAAAAGGCTCCTAAAAAGGCCCCCAGTACAAGTGCAATTTTGCGTTTACTCACAGGCTCTTCGAGCGAGAGTGTCGCTCCCGATGCACTTGAAGGCACTAGAATTGGGAGCACGGGCATCGACATCCCGGAACGAACTTCTCCGCGCAGAGAGCTGCGACGCTGCGTGCCTAAACTCGACATCCGATTAGCTTCGCGACGCGCAGCAGGCACCAATTGAAAAATATCGTCACGCACTTGCAATGCCCGCGTGACAGTATCATTGGCATCTTCTGCTTTCATTCGCCCCTCGGCGAGTAACACTGCTGTCATGCGTTGAATTCGCTCAAATTGCCCCTGCACGGCAATCTGTTCGTGGTAATCACTCGTCATGAGAGCCTGCGCAGGGGCCTCTGCCCCGGCGGGTATATTGACCTGAAGCGATTTAAGGTCAGAATCACCAGAGCCTACAAAAGTGTTAAAATCTGTGAGGCCGCGCCCTAATTTACTGCAGAGATACTCAATCTTTAGAAGCTCTTGCCGAGCTTTAATCAATTGTTCACGCAATTCTGTGCTTTCTTCGAGCGCAGCTGATTGAACAGAAGCTCCCCCGGGAGCGTTGGCATTGGTTGGTTTAGAGGGAGCGTCTTTGTCGACATCAGCCGCGCCAGCCGTGGTGTTGAATGCCATTTGAATCGCTGAAGCGAAGAGTTCGCCCGAACGTTGGGTGAGTCCTTGCACGGGAAGCTGAACGTCCAAGATAAAATCTCTCGGGCTTGCCGATTCTCTCAACCGCAAAGGAGACTTCTCTGGTTTGTCAGCCAGCGCCTGATTTGCCGCAAGAACTTCATCACCCAGATTCACTTCTTTCAGAGTACGAGCAAGCTCGGGCGACTGATTAAAAACGGATCGCCATACAAGGCGCGCATTGTCGGAGACATTCAGTGCATTGTTGAAAGACTCAACAAGCTTCTTTGGTTCGGCTACACCAATCTCATTTTTATCTAGAACAAGAGGAATCTGGGTGCGGTAGGTTACGGGCAACACCTTAAAGCCAACAATTCCACCTGCAACAATTCCAAGCACTGCGCCGAGAATAATTTCAATTTTTATTTTCCAGAAGAAGCCGAGCAATTCAACCAAATCAATTTCGTCGGATGGCTGATTTTGAACGTAGGCGTATGAACCAGCCGCGATAGGCCCTGCTGATGTCTTTAGAGAAACCGCACTGTTGGCGACGTCATTTGGAGGCTGAGTTTGCGACATGATGACCTCATTCAATCAACCTGGAAAGGGGGACAGCAGTCCCATCTCATAGCAGAAATCTTTCACAATCGGCAATTTCCAAGACACAAAGTGCGCAAGTAGAACTTCAAGCTCAACAAGTTCAACTTTGCTGAACTCTCCCTCCGAGCGAGCGAGATCGACACTCCCAAGCGTGGGAAGTTCAACAAGGAACCACATTTGCTCTTGCCCAATATTTGTGCGTTCCGGATGAGCCCTGAGAACCTCCGCCGGGAAATAATAACGTCTCCAGCAACGCGATTGTGCAACAACTGTGACCAGATCTGGCGCAACTCCCAACTCTTCAGAGAGTTCCCTTAAGAGAGCGGCACGAACATCCTTGTCATGAGACTCAACACCACCTTGAACTGTTTGCCACACGCCCTGTGGGTGACTTCGTTCGCAGCGCAGATATTTATCGCCGACCCTAATTAAGGCAGCAACATTGGCGCGAAATCTCGGTTTCATGAGATCTTCATCTTTCATTGTTCACCTGACTTCTGAATTGAAAAAGCTCGGCCAGCGACTCGCATTTGAGGTCACCGCTTTCGGGAATGAATTTTACCTCGAGACATAAAACAAAAAGCCGCCCGGATCGCATTAGCTCCCTGAACTCTGGAGTTTCCCACCAGCGGCAGAGATCCTTGAGCGTTGTGACAACAGAATGTTGCGAACGGATGACACGGCGCGCAGCGGAATTAAGTTCGCCGTGATCAGCAAGAAAAGCGCTTCCCACAACAACAGGTCTGTGTTGGGGGGATTCAAAAATCGAATGAAAAGATTGAGCGAATCGCTCTGGCCTGGCAATTCCGCAGAGCAAACTCGCCTGTGCGGGAAACTCCTCTGGACCAATACTCTCGAGGGAGAAGCCAGGTGCCGGTTCGTTCGGCAAAACTCGCGCAAGCCATGTTTCTTCAAGGGCAACAAAACGAAAATCAGTCTCAAGAGCACTTGCTGGGCTTTCAGAGGGAAGAGGTTCGCCCGCAATGGGTGCTCTGGGACATTGAAATATGCGCTCACGGGCACGAGTCACAAAATTCAGGAACTCATTTTTTTCAGAAATAGATTTTACTCTAGACCACACAATGACGTCGGCACGCGGCAGCGAAAGCGCCCAGGGACGCGCGCGTGGCGAGCCCATTCTGTAAGGCCCAAAAGGTAAACAAAACTGGGGAGCTTCAACAACCGAGTGAGGATCCCAAACAACGATATCGCGATGAACAGGCAAAGCGGTCTGTTGCAATCCATCATCGACTATCACCAGCATTTGGCGAGAACTTTCGACGCCACGCTGAGATTTCAAAGCGCTTCTTCTTTGCAAAATTCCTGCAAGCAACTCGGCTCTGTGACTCCCCTCGGCAAACCAGAGTGATGCATCGGAAGGAAGATTCTGCTGCAATTGCAAAACATGTTCGAGAGATTCATCACTCAGAGAGGCCCATGACTGCGAAGTCATGGGTTCGGAATGTCTCGAAAAGTGAAGAATAGGCGCCATCAATCCAGCATCTTTACCCACACCCCGTGTGAGAACGGCCACATCAAAACCGTCATTGAGGGCCCATCGAGCCAATGCTCGGACCACCGGACTTTTGCCCGTGCCACCGACTGATACATTGCCTACCGATACTATCCAGGGCTCATCTCCCACCGGAGACTTCGCCCTCATCCGAAGGCGAGCCCGCCTCGCTGCAAGAACAGACCACACCAAGCTCAATGGAAGAAATAGAATGAAACTGAGAACTGCAAACCAGACCGCTCGACGCGGCATCTGACGTTCCAACTGTCCTCGTAGATATTCACTCCAAGCCAAATTCATGAACGCAGTGTTCCCAATTGTCGTGACGAAAAATTTGCTTCATTGAGCTCTGCGCAAAAGCGCAGCACATCGTCGTGCACGCCCGTGAAAACGAGGCGACCTTGGGAAAAAACATGCGCCACATCGAAATGAGAGAGATCATTATAGTCATGTGTGACAGCAATCACTGTCCGCGCGCAACCAGGCTGTTTTTGCCATCTCCAAACGGCTGCCCAAAATGCAGCAGCCGAACCCGCGTCGAGATTCGCGGTGGGTTCATCGAGAAGAAGTATAGACCGGTCAGCAAAAAGAAGGCGAGCCAACGCAACACGCGCTCGCTCGCCGCCCGACAAACCTTCACCCATAAAACCAACTTTTTTGTTCAGAAAGAGCTCTGCCCCGGCCTCAGTGTGCGCAAGCATAAGTGTCAAAACCAAATCGACAGCTCTACCCCTTGCCCTTTGCAGTTCAAATTTGTTCAAATTCCTGCTGGGATAAATAATGTTTTCAAGAATAGTCCCCTGAAAAACATATGGGGTTTGTGTTGCGAGTACTGTTTTCGAGATTCCGGAAATGTGTCCTTCGTCAGGAGGCAAAAGACCCGCCAACAAACGCAGCAGAGTGGATTTCCCTGCCCCACTTTCACCGACAAGAGCAACACGCGAGCCTTCCTTGAATTCGATAGAACAAGCTTCAATAATTTTACGTCCATCGAGAGCATCATACGAAACTTTCTGCAAGAGTATTGCAGTCCCTGCGCGCAAACTCCGATTCTCGGCAGCCGGGTCGACGAGCTGCACAGAGGAATGAACAAGATTCCATTCGTCGGCAAGGCGCTTCCAAACTGCTTTGAGCTCTGCCATTTGTGACACAAATCCCGAAACATTTTTCAGCGGTCTGAAAGACAGTGCCGCCAAAACAAAGACAGTTGAATAAGAAGCAACATCAACTTCTGAGGAAAAACTGAGCCGCCACTGAAGCGCTGCCGCAAGCACAACAATTGCCAGCACCTCCATGGCCGGACGAAATCCGGTACGTAACAAGAATGTTTTGCGCACAAATTGATAATATCCCTCGGAGAGAGATTGAAGATCGTGTTGCTCTCGCGCCTGTGCACCCATGCCATAAATAGCCTGCAAACCAGAACGCATTTGCATGCCACGCGTTGCCATCTCAACCTGTCTGCGCGCAGACTCGCGAGTGAAAAACTCTAGTCGTCTGGCAACTGCTCTCAAAACAAAAAAGAACAGAACGAAAATCGCCACCAAAAATAAGAAAAAATTTGAAGCAACATACAACATTGCGACTGCAGTGCCGATCACAACCAACCCGTCGCGCAGTGCACCAATAGTGCCTTTGCTGACAAGGGCCTGCATCAACGTTGTGTCAAGCAAGATTCTATTAGTTATTTCATCAGGATTTCGAGTGTCGAGAATGCGACCAGATGTTCGGAGATAAGAATCAAGAAAGGTAGAACGCAAAGCATGTGCAACACGATGACCAGCACGTTCAAGCAAATAATTGCTTCCAAAACTCGTCAACATTCTACAAAAACCAGCTAAAACCAGCAGAGCAGGAACCAGAGTCATCAACTCTGCACGAGAAAAACGAGCGAAATCGGGCAACACATCAGCAATCGATTTGGGTATAATGCGCTGCAGATTCGATTCACCAGGGGCTGAAAAGATGAGCTGAAGGAGTGCACCTGAAACAAAACCAAGGGCAACCTCGCAAGCTGCATGCAGTGGACTTATCAACAGCCCGAAAACAATATCCCAACGTGAGGCACGCCAGATAATTGAACGAAGTGGGTGTTGAAGTAGCGCAGAACTCTTTGAGGGCACAGCTGCCAGATCTGAATTTTTAGGTTCGCCGATGACTTGGCTATTTCCCGCAGAGTTCACTGAGGCAACCCCCACTCGTGATCTTCTCTCAACAAGTCACTCGCTGCTTTGAAGTGAAATCTGCGAGCAGAGTCAGTGGGAAGCTGCTTGTAACAATCGAGTATTGCACGTGCTGCGTTGCGCGCACTATCCAGCGGAAATGCTTTCTTCAAAGACGAAAGTGCGCTTTTCATGGCCAGCTCTTCATGCTCAGAATTGAGAATGGAAAGCGCATGAGCAGAAAGTTTTTCCGGTGAGGCGTCGTTCTGTAAAAACTCAGGAACAATCTCTCTATTTGCACACAAATTAACCAAACTTATATAAGGCAGAGATACAATTCTCTTGGCAATCTCATATGTCATCCAATGCATCTTATAAACAACCGACATGGGTATTTCCAGTAACGCAGTTTCAAGAGCTGCAGTGCCTGAACACACCCATGCATATTTGCAATCCTTCAAGACGGACATTAAATTCGCATCACTTTTCAGTTCAATATCAACTCTCATTTGCTGCGCATTTTCTTCCGCAAGTGCAGAACTGAGAAGTGTTTCAAGACGCGAACGGGACACCGTGTTTGCAATTGGGACAATTGCTTTCAATTCGCCTTTATATTCTTTGCGGGTGCGCACGAACGACTTAATCAGTGTCGGGAAAACTCTTTCGATTTCAGCGCTGCGACTTCCTGGAACAATTCCCACTTGGGTCACACCATGGAGCGCTGTTCTCTCAGACGCGCTCGTTTTCAAAAATTTAACAATTTCATCATTGAGCGGATTCCCGACGAAGCGGGCATTCACGCCGGCTCTTTTTAAAAGCTTTTCTTCAAAGGGCAGAATACAAGTCACAAGATATGTGTTGTCGCGCAACCGCGCAGCTCTTGCAGCCCCGTGTGCCCAAACTTTTGGAGGAATATGATAAACGACACACGATCCCAAATGAAATGCATCTTCCATGAGACGCATATTCAGACCAGGATAATCTATTAGAATGGTGATCTGAGGCCGACGTAAACTCAAAGCTGACTGCAACCGGTGAGCAGCATCTGAGATTCTCGGATACACTGAAAGCACCTCGGCAAAGCCCATTGCACTCAACTCTTCGATGTGGACGAGAGTCTCGAGTCCGGCTGCCATCATCAACTTTCCACCACTGCCCCAGGCGTGCATCCGCAAACCTGCACTTGCGAATTCGTCACGCAATGCATGAATGAGCAGAGCACCTTGCGCATCTCCGCTTGCTTCACCTGCAATCAAACAAACTGATATTTCCCGTTGTTCAGATGGTGGCTGAGATATCGTCATGGTTGCCTCCTGCGGCCGGCCGAACAACACCTCGACGCGCAGCCCGGATAAAATCCATCATCCGGTTGGCATGGGGGTTTTCCAACAGGCCCTTGCTCCGGCAAACATCAATGGTTTCTTCTACAGTCGGCAAGGGTGACAGGAAGAATTGTTTGTAAACGGATTTCAATGCGGCCAAGTCAGAAGCCGTGAGGCCTTTTCTCTTCATGCCGATGACATTCATTCCTCTCAGAGTTGCACGATCTCCCTGCGCAACACAGAAATTTGGAACATCTTGAACAACAACCGAACCTGCACCAACCATTGCCATGTCACCAATGCGACAGAACTGATGGATACCTGAAATACCGCCGATCACTACACCGTTGTGAATTTCCACATGACCAGAAAGTTGAACCGAATTGGCAAAAATATTGTCGTTTCCGATAATGCAGTCGTGGGCAACATGAGTATAAGCCATAAAGAGATTGTTACTTCCCACCACCGTTTTGCCACCACCTTGAATTGTTCCAGGCTGCAACGTTGCACACTCGCGAATTTTGTTGCGATCACCAATAAGAAGAAGAGTGGGTTCGCCTTTGTATTTAAGATCTTGCGGCACCGTTCCCACACTTGCGAAAGGGAAAATCTCATTCCCCTCTCCCAATGTAGTGTGACCGTCGACGACTGCATGCGAAATCAAACGAGTGCCACGACCAATTTTTACATTGGCTCCTACAGTGCAAAATGGACCGACAACGACGTCTGAATCGAGCTCTGCTCCAGGATAAACAATTGCTGTTGGATGAATGGTGACGTTGTGACTCACGGCGCTGTTTCCTCGTGAACTGGGAGGCATTTTCAAAATTATGCTTTCAACACTCAGGTGCGCGGAGCCTTGGCAAGAACCGCAGAAAACTTCGCTTCTGCGACCACTTCACCATCCACTTTTGCAGAACCTGTGAACCAAACGAACGGTCCGCGGTGACGTTCGTATTTGGCATAGTAATGAATAACATCTCCGGGAACGACGGGGCGACGGAATTTCACTTCGTCGACTCCTGTGAGCATGCATTTTTTTTCAACCTGAATCGCTTCGCGCTCGAAGTTTGCAAAGCACATAGCCGCCGCAGTTTGTGCTAGTCCCTCGATCAAATAAACACCAGGAACAATAGGCTGTCCGGGGAAATGACCCGCGAGATAAGGTTCTCCTGCGGTCACACATTTTACGGCGTGCACCTCGAGAGTCTCGAAATCGATGGTCATGACTTTATCCACCAACAACATTGGTGGACGGTGTGGCAATAAATCACAAACTTTTTGATAGTCGAACAGCGGCTTTACAGCTTCCATTTGCAACGAACTCCCAGATATTGCTTCAGTTCTCTTCTGATTTGATAGTTTCACGACGGCTTGCTTTGGCTTCTTTGTATTCCTTGACAATTCGCACAAGACTCGCGTCGAAAGAAAGTTGTTCCCGATTTGGACGCGCTGGAAAGCCCGAATATACGCCAGGTTCTTGCAAGCTTTTCGTCACTCCTGCTTTAGCTAGGATTGTCATGTTGTCAGCGATTTTAATATGCCCGACCACTCCAACCTGACCAGCCAAAGTAACTCGATTTCCTATGTGCGAAGAACCACCGACAGCCGTTCCTGCTGCCAAAAAGCAAGCTTTCCCAACGACTGCGTTGTGTCCAATTTGAACCAGTGAATCTATTTTAGTTTGCTCACCAACGATTGTATCGAGCATAGCGCCACGATCGACAGATGCATTGCTACCCACTTCAACGTCGTTCCCGAGGGCAACACCGCCCACCTGGGGAATTTTGACATTCTCAGCGCCGTCGGGAGCGAACCCAAAACCATCACCGCCAATCACCGCCCCGGGGTTCAGTATGCAGCGATCGCCCAATCTGCATCCTTCGCGAACAACTGCATTAGGGTGAACAAGGCAATCGTCACCCAAAACAGCCGCTGCGCCGATAAAACTTCCCGGATAAAGAACAGTGCGAGCCCCAATCCGAGCGCCCGGACCTACATAGACAAATGGAAACACGCTTGCGGTTTCGTCGATGACTGCAGTGATGTCAATGTAAGCTTGAGGAGACACACCATGTGTTGCATGCGCAGGTTCGAAAAAAAACTGCGAAACTCTGGCAAACGTTGCATAAGGATTGCGGCAAACCAAAATAATGGAAGAAAAAGCGTTGTTGCTAGATTGCCGACTTTCAGTCAGCAACTGCTTGGCCTCGTTTGCTCCACAGAGAACGACTCCCGCACGCGTGACGAGAGCCTCTGCCAGGTAACGCGGATTGTTGAAGAACGTAATTTGTGTCGAGGTCGCTGCCGCGAGGGTTGAAATTCCCGTGAAAAGAGCGGGATTGTCTGCCCCAGAATGCTCGTGAATGACGCAGCCAAACCTCTCGACGATTTCGGCGAGAGTGAGGCTTTTCATTTTTTGACCTTGTGCCGCTGGTTATACAAACCAACGATATCAGCTGTAATATCTGAGCCACGCGCCACGTAAAGCACTGCTCCCGCGCCTTTTTCAAATACTAAGTCAAAATTGTTCTTTTTGGCATACTCTTCAACGAGAGCAGACAAATTCTGGAAGATTTTCTGGGTTTCTTGCATTTCCTTCTGACGAACTTCCTGCTCGAGCGCCATCTGAGAACGCTGGAATGCCATCAGCTTTGTTTGCAAGTCACGAGTTTTTGCAGCTTTTTCATCTTCCGAAAGCACACCACGCTTTGCTTCGAAATCATCTTCAATCTTTTTCAATTCTGACTGCTGAGACAGAAGCTCCTTCTTGCGGGAGTCAAGCTCCTTTTCAATTTTGGCTTTGGCAGACTTACCTTCTTCTGTTTGCAAAATGGCAACCTGAAAATCGATTAAAGCGACCCGCGTAGCATTGACGCCAGGTTTAGCAACCTGAGGAGCAGCCGATGCAGACTGTTGGCTCGCAATAAGTGTGGCCGAGGCAACGGCCAAACCCAGGCTCAGCTTTGTAAAATTGCTAAAAAACGCGCGTACCAACATGATGACCTCCAAAAAACCGAATTCCCGCTAAGCGTTATCGTGTCAAGCTCGAGACATTATCATTACCCACGGAAAAGATGAACTCTTGCTCACCCAATCGACCCTTCTCCAGCGGCCAAGCCCATTCGAACCGAAATGGCGCGATTGGGGTTTGCCAGCGTAAACCAAAACCAACATCGTGCTTGAAATTTTCGATTTTGAGGGTTTCATTTTCATCGAGAACTGTTCCCGACTCCCAAAAACCAACGAGACGCAGATTGGCCTCTGGAATCAGAGGAACAAAGTATTCTCCCGCGCCATAAATGCGCCGATTGCCACCAGCAATAATGCGGTCAACAGATTGAGCAAAGGGCCCATTCACGACTTCAATTCTCGGACCAATGACCTTCTCATCTTGGAAGTAGGCCTTCATATTATAGAGGGTTCCCAAATTGAGGCGTTCCCAATAGGGAATTGATTTGCCGGAAATCGGATAAACCATTGTGGGTTCGAGAACGAAACGGAAGTTGGTTTTGAAGTCGTCACCAATGAGCAGCGGAACATAGTAATTGACGGCAAATTCAGCCAAACCAAATTGATTAGTGCCGGCAATACCCTGAACTGCAAAAGCATTTGTCGCCGAAATTGAGAATCCGCTTGTGGGCATAAGGTAGTTGTCTGTTTTGTCGAAACTGAGAGATTGACTCAGTTTTTCAGTTGTCCCTTGCTTGGTGAACAAGCGGCCGATAGGCGTAATGTTGTTGCGGGTCACTTTTTCAAGCGAGTAACCACCACTCACCCGCAAATCTTCGAGCAGCTCGCGACCAACACTCAAGCCGCCGCGAACCGTTTTCGAAAATCGCTCTGGCTCAAATGCAATAGGCCGAGTGAGTTCGTAGTCGAAACTCCCAAAACCAGTCACGCTCCAAGGGCCATCGTTCCAACTCGGCTCTGTTAGACTTAAGTTCAGACTGTAACTGCCGGTTGGAGAATAATTTGCAGACAATCCGGCGTTCCAACCCTTACCAAGCAAGTTGGCCTCAGAATACGACCCTTGAGCAAAGAAATTAATGGATCGTGTGTCAGAGGATGGAGATGCACCAAACGATGCACTGAGCGTCCCTGTTGATTTTTCTTTTACCTTGATGCGCAGGTCCATTCGGTTACTGCGAATATCTGGCTCACGGAGTATCTGAACTTCCTGGAAATAACCAAGCCGTTCAACCGCAGCCTTGCTCTTTTCTAGGCGAGTGGCATGAAACAACTCACCTTCTGCAACTTTGATATTTCTACGAATGACGTTGTCGCGAGTTTTCGCATTACCTTCAACAATAATGCTCCGGAAATAAACTTTTTCACCCTTCGTGATAGAAAATTCTATGTCGATCTTTTTTGTTTCACGGTTGGCAAATGTTTTTGGAAGAACATCAACAAATGCATAGCCATGATCGCCATAGAGATCTGTCATCATTCGCATGTCATTTTGAAACTGCGAAATTCGAAACCACTTTCCGGTTTTCATAGACAACTTTTCAACGAGATTGGCCTCACTATAAATTTTTTCGCCACGCTCATTTAATAAGATGTCGCCCGAAACTTTTATTTCACCAACCTGAAAGCGTTCACCTTCTTCAATATTAAAACTCACATCAACGGTTTGGCGGCCCACATCGAGGCGTGACTGAGGCGCCGAAACATTAGCCTCAGCAAATCCGTTGTCGCGATACATGTATGAGAGAAATTCTTTGTCACGATTTACAAATTCATCTTTAAAGGCACCACCGCTTGTGAGCCAAGACGACCATCGTTTCTCTCTCGTCGCCATGCTCGTTTTCAATTCAGTATCGCCAAAATAACCATTTCCAATCAGATTTACATGTGAAACCCAAACAGGATTATTTTCTATAACTTGGAAGGTGAGGATCACTTCCGTGGAATCGACAGCAGACTCCACAGTGTGGGTAGCCCTCGCCAGATAATAACCTTTCTCAACGTACATTTGCTCAATCATGCGCAAATCGGAAGTAATTTTGCGCTCGTCTAAAATCGTGTATTTTTTGACCGTGAGTTTATCAGAAAGTGTTGACGAAGAAATTGCCTCGAAACCCACAAAGCGGATTTCTTTTACGCTCGGCTTTTCATCAACCACAACGATCAACACGATGCCATTAGGCTGGGTTTGAGCATCGATGCGAACGTCTCGAAAATAGCCACTGTTGAAAATACTGCGAACATCCTCACTAATTTCCGCTGGGGCTAGCTCAGAACCTACTTTCGTATCCATGAGGCCAAGAATGGCGTCGGCCTGAACGGCCTTGCTTCCTTGAACCTTGATCTCAACAATCTTAATTGCACTGCCCGAATCCGAGGCAAGCGCATCAGTTCGACGCGCGAGCAACAGCGCGCAAAGGACAGTCAAACACGTCAGAATCAATAAGGCGGGCCTGGAGCGCCAAAACCTTTTGGACATAAATCGAATACCCTTCTCTGAGATGGCAAGCGCGCCGAATATTTCCCATCGAGGGAAAATTTGCAAATTTACAGGGAGCTTATTCACACATCAGTGTCGGCAATGATCCGACCATCTCGCATTTCAATGCGCCGCGGCAGGGAATGGGCAAAATCCTGATTGTGCGTGACTACCATCAAGGTCGTTTTGAGATCGCGATTTATTTCCGCAAAAAGAGAGTGGATGTTTGCAGCATTGCGACTGTCCAAATTTCCAGAAGGTTCATCGGCGAGCAGTAAAACAGGCTCATTGATGAGTGCCCTTGCAATGGCGACACGCTGCTGTTCTCCCCCACTTAATTGGCCAGGGTAGTGGTCTTTGCGCTTGCCCAAGCCCACCCTTTCTAGCAGAGACTGCGCGCGACGATACACCTCTGCCGTGTCACGACCCGCGATAAGTCCAGGCATGATTACGTTTTCCAGAGCACTAAACTCAGGCAATAAATTATTGTGTTGAAATACAAAACCAACGTGTCGGTTGCGGAAATGACTCACCTGCAGATCAGATCCCCCAAACGGATCCAGGCCCCCGACTCTCACGTCCCCAGATGTTGGGGAATCAAGTGCACCAACAATATGCAACAATGTACTCTTTCCTGACCCGCTCTCACCAACGATTGCTACACATTCGCCGCGCCGAATTGCAAAACTAACCCCCGAGAGAGCGTCCAGAGTAATCTCTCCCATCTCATAGATTTTGCACAAATTTTTCACTTCCACTGCCAATTGATTCTGCGACGTCGAAGTGACCAAAGGAATCTCCTGCACAACTCGTTCATTTTCATTCGTTGTCAGCATTCAAAAAAACCTTTCTTGGCGATGATTCAAACGGCACGATCGGAAAGAGTCTCTACAGGGTCAATACGCATGACTTCCACCGCAGGCCAGATTGCCGCAATGATAGACAAAACAAGACTTCCGATACTGACGCCAAGCAGATCTGGCCAAGAGACAAGAACTGGCAGGCCATGCCCCGGATAAGCGTCTTCAATAACAGACAACGGAATGCGTGAAACAATCTGCAATAAAATGAGACCAGATCCAAGACCCAGCAACACGCCGACAATCCCGATGCTGCCACCCTTGCATAGGTACAGCAAACCAAGATCAATGCGCCGCAAGCCAATGGATCGCAGGATGGCCATTTCTCTTGCTTTTCGGCGAACAGCAAGAACGAGGGTAATTGTTATGCTGAAACAGCCTACGAGGATGACCATGTAAAGTACAAACGACATTCCCCAGCGCTCAAGCCGCAGCGCCTTGAGCAAGGCTTTATTCGATTCTGTCCAAGGTTTTGCGCGCAATCCTTCGCTTTTAAGGGCATTGTTCAGCGTCAGGGAAACCTTTTCTGCGTCAAGCGGTTCTCTCAATGCAACTTGAATTCCTGACCATTCACCCTCAGCATCCATAAATTTTTGAACGACCTTCAGCCTCGTAAATATGACCTTACTGTCATGAGTTAAAGAGCCGGTTTGGAATGAACCCGCAACCACCACAGGCTGCTGTGTTGGAGCAAATCCTCCAAGGCCTTCATCGGGCTGAGTGGAGATCAATGTCAGCCTCTCGCCTGCCTCAGTGTCCAAAATCTCTAGCAACTTTTCGCCGGCAAAAAGTGTCGGAAATGTTCCAGACGAATGATTTTCATCAGAACTAAGCGATTGGGAATCGACAGCAGCATCTTCGGACAAAGCAGAAAAACTATCTTCGGGTGCTGCAAAATATGTTTTGAACTGCATGACAGCTTCCGCTTTTCCTGGGTCAATTCCCCAAAGCAATGCCGTCATGGGCTTCCGACTCGATTGTACGATAACATCACTCTTCATAAAGGGAGTAACGGCAATAATATCCTTTGATAGCTCAGGTAATCTGGTTAATAATTCTGGATTTTCTGGGATACGCCCAAATCCTTCACGAACCACAATTTCAATGTGTGGCTCGACTCCAAGGAGTCGTTTCTTAAGGCCCTGAACGAATCCACCCATGACACTCAGCACAACTGTAAACGCGCAAACGCCGACCGCTATACCAAACACTGGTAGTGCGATCCCGAAAGTGGCCTGCATGCGCCTGCGTCGTCCCAAAGAGGAGGATAAAAGGTAACGCTTCAATAAAAATAAAATCGCGCCAATCCCTGGCCGAAGGTTTTGTTGTTTAGTTGCCACTAGGGTTGGTCTCGAGAAAAGAGAACAGTCCATTCACGAGAGCTTCGGCCGATGCAAATATATCGGCAGGCGTTGCGTCATCGAACATGTATGCGGGAGCGGTTACAAACCGGTGCGCAGAATCAATGCAAGCTTGACCAGGTTGAGTTGCTTTGTGCTTGGAGCCCCAAGATTCAAGGGCAGAAATAGCATCATGAGCAGAACCACTTCCCAGCGTGAACTCTGCACCTTGAATGTGAGCCTCACGGCATAGAAGTGCAAGAACCATCGGAGCAATGCAAAGAGCACCCA
>CAIZJW010000130.1 GCA_903933385.1 uncultured Silvanigrella sp.
AACGTAATTGCTATGCGCAAAACCAATGAATGCAGGCCCATCCCAGGGTTCCATAAGGCACGATTGAAATTCATAATAGCTCTTCAATGCACGAGTCATTTCAGAGTTTTTTTCCCACGGTTCCGGGATCACCATGGTGAGAGCTTGCATGAGCGGCCGTCCGCCTTGCACAAGAAATTCGATCGTGTTGTCGAGCATTGCGGAATCGCTCAAACCGGGTGTGCACACGGGGATGAGTGATTCCAAGTTATCGTTGATTTCCTCGCCGTCGAACAAACTCGAACGCGCATGCATGGCGTTAATGTTGCCGCGGAGCGTATTGATTTCGCCGTTGTGGCAGATCATGCGGAAGGGCTGTGCAAGTGGCCAAGCAGGCATCGTATTTGTGCTAAAACGAAGATGAACCAGAGCGTATGCGGAGTTGAATTCAGAATTTATAAGGTCGCGATAGAAGTGTCCGAGATTTTCCGCAACCGTCAGTGCTTTATAGCAAACACTGTCTGTCGAGAGACTGGCTACATAAAAGAGCAGCTGCTTTTGCCCGTAGCGCTGACGTGCGATTTCTTCGAGTTTCTTGCGAAAAACAAAGTTTTTCCAGGTAAGCGACGTTTCCTGTTTGCTTGAGTCGCGCGATTCGCTTGGAACAAAAATCGCCTGTTGAAAATGCGGGCAATTTGAGAGCGCAGTTGGGCTCAAAACTGAAGAATCAATGGGGACATCTCTCAAAAAGAGGAGTTTGAGTCCAAATTGATCTGATATCTCAGTGAAGCATCGATTCCAAAATTCAATTTCGATTGGGCTCTGAGGAAGAAAAAACATTCCCAGAGAATACTGCCCCCGGTGAGGAAGGTTGAGCCCACGCTGGCTGGCTTCAGCCAAAAGGATCTCATGCGGAATCTGCACCAACAAACCAGCACCGTCGCTCATTAAAGAATCGGCTGAGCGACCACCCCGATGATCCATGCGCGACAAAATCTTCAAGCCATCTTGAATAATGCGGTGCGAACGGAAGCCACGCCGATGAGCGACAAAGCCCACTCCGCAGGCATCGCGTTGGACAACGCGAGGGTCGTCGAGAAGTGAGGCGTCGAATTCTTTTCCGACCATTGTGCACCTTACAATCAATAAGCAAGACCAGACACCAGCAGCGTTCGGAGTGCATCAGTTGTTTTGCGATCTTATTTCTCGAATCATTCCTTAGACGCAGTGAGAATGGGATGTACAGAGGTGCTGTTGCGTGGTTGTATCGGCAACCATTACATGTTTTTTGAATGGAGTTGTTTTTCTCTAAAAACCAAGAAATTCGCACTCAATTCGCGAATCCGGTGAATTGGTTGCCGGACCGAATTGAGTGTTCATATGCAGTTAATCAGTGGGTGGATTCTTACATTGGGCATTTGTCCCACAGCATTGTTGCTGTGTACTTGAGGTCATACAGGTGAGAGCTCAACAAGAGATCTTCGGCGTCACTGTCTCGCGAGCCTTGCGTTACAACGCGAGCTGTGAGCAGGCCACTTGGATTGAAGCCTGCCAAACACCACATGGCAGGCGATGGATCGCTTGCAAGAAATCCATCCTCTGATTCAACAACAGCTGAAACCTCATTGAAGGGTGTTCCGTTCTCCAGGTTCACCGTGAGAGGTTTTAGGGGAAGTCCAAAAAAGGTGCTTTGCCCTGCAATGGCTGCCGAAGCGTTCGCCGATTTTATGCCACCGTAACGCAAGCTTTGCTTAATTCCTTTTGCATAGTAGCCACCTGATATTTCTGCTCCCAAGGCCACGGTGCACGCTTTTCGCTGCGCGAGTGGTAAGCCTGAATTGGCAGGAAGATAAATGCCCATATTCCAGAAGATAATTTGCATTTGGTCGCCCGCCAGAATGAGCGCAGTGTTTTCGCCAAGCTGACAGCCTGTTCCGTTTGCGGCAATTCCTTCAGGCTTCCACCTCACATTTTGTGCAGATGCAGAGCCCACGCAATATGCTGAAGCAATCAAGGCTGAGAGCATTGAGGCGTAGGATATTTTTGTCATTTGATTCTCCTCCGAGGAGAGATGAACAGAAAGACAGACGCATCTGACGATTCGCAGTTTAGCGGAGAGAAATAAATAAATGCTTCTTAAGAAACATGCGAAAGAGCAATGTTTAAAGTGTTTTTATTTATTGTTCTTGAATGAGAGACGCAGTGATCGTTTTTGTTACTTTTGCATTTCGCAGGTCAAACCCTCGAACGTCACAAACGTAGCGGCATCTTTTCCGTCGAACACCTTGAGGAGCGGATGCTTGAGTATTCCTACTGACCGAGCGCCGTGTTCGCGGAGTTTGACGAGCGCATTGGGCTCTTTTGCAAAGCTTCCAAACTGACGCTCGACGTTCCAGGTTGGCTCGCCCGCTGTGAGTGGATGCAGCCCCTTCGGCCAAGATCTCGAAAGTTCGAGTCCGAGTTCAAAGGTCACGTCGCGAATCTCTTTAAAGATATGTTCAGGCGCACGTGTGATCTCAGCTGCGCGCGCCGCAGCTTCAAAAAGTTTGCAGTTAATCCGCTTTTCCTTCAAAAGAACGCGCGCAACCGTGTGTAGATTTCTCGAAAGGAAAAGGTTGAAGGCATCGTATGTGGGTTTGAATTCCTGCATGGCCACAATACGCTGTTCGAGGCTACGATGCGGAGTGTTCTCCCAAAGTGCATCG
>CAIZJW010000131.1 GCA_903933385.1 uncultured Silvanigrella sp.
CCAAAGGGACTTAAATGGATTCTTGAGGCGAAAAATCAGAACCAGCGACTGACAATTGAAGAACCCACGATCACGGCGTCTTCACATATTTCAACGATGACTTGCTCTACAGCAGGCATCCATGGCGTTTTTGCAAATTCCCAGTGGACCGGCAAAGGCACATCGAGTGGCTTTTCGATGCCTTTTGGAATCGAAACATTTGCAACAGCTCTCAAAAACTCAGGCCTTAAAGTAGTCTCAGGAGCATATCCAGCTCTCGACAACTCAGAACCAGGACGAAGTGTCGATGAGGGATTTGCTTATGGAACTTCGGTTGGCCGTGGACAGATATTTGAGCTTAAGAAGGGCACGGACATAATTCACACATGGAAAGACGCGCATGGGCAGGTTATTGAAACTCTCAAGATCAAAGATGGTGAAGGTCAGGCGCCTGATAAATTTTCATGTGACAAAAATTTTTGCCAGGTGCAAAAATCAGTCGTACCGGAAATGCTCGACATAACCTTCTCAAGCGAAAAACAAATATTCCGATCGTATGCGCAATTCATCCCAGGAAAAATCAATCAACTCTTTATTTCCCCTTTGAGTCTGAATAATTCATTTCCAAAGGTCGTTAAAGCGAAGCAAGAGTCATGTGGACTGATTTTTTCTCCGGGCAAAGAAAATAGCCTGAGTCAATTTGGAGCAACGCCCTTGATCCGCGGGCTCCAGCACAGACTCGCTTTTTTTGATACAAACTGGGAAAGATATTTACCTTCAACGGAAGCAGACGTTATTTTTCTTTATCTTGAGGACATTGATTCGCTCCGCCACCAATTCGCGGGAGACCACGGAGCCAAGAGTGCCGCAGCCCTTCATTACGAGCGCGTTGACCAGGTTGTGGGTAAATTATTTGCATCACTCCCCGAGTCAGTGAATGTCATTGTTCTTGGCGATCATGGAATGTCGACAATTAAAAAAGAACTCAATATTCGAAAAATAATTCCAGAAGAAATTCTCCGAAGATCGAATCTGATCACTTCCGGAGGTACACTTTTGCTTTACAGTTCAGAGAGTCAATCTTTAGATCCCTCCGCAATGCCATCAAAGACTGAAATGGATTGGCTCAATGAAACGAAAACAACACTTCTTCAATTCAAAACGAAACCCTGGGGTGAAAAGATTTTCAATAAAGTCTTCATCAAAGGAACTGAAGAGATGTCTAAAGCAGGCCTAGCACATAAGAACGCTCCATTTTTAATTGCTTTTACAAATGAGGATTTTTCCCTTCAAAACTCAATGTCAAATGAAGTCATATTAGCCGACCGAGACAATGAAAAACTTCCTCCGCCTCGTCCACGCGGACAGCATGGACATGCGAAAGAAAGTTCAAGAATGAAGTCGTTTCTGGCGGGCTGGGGACCAATAGTCGACAAAATTAAACTTAACACGATTCATTCCAACATTGACCTTGTTCCAACTCTGGGTAAAGCTTTTGCATGGCCAATTCCAAGTCAATGTCGGAGCATTATGCCTTGAAGCGCAGCTCTTTTTTTATAATTCCGATCTTCTTATCACTTGCCGCCTGCGCAACTTACACCGATGAGATTTCAAAGGTGAGAAGTGCACTCCTCGGCGGTGAGTCGAATCGCGCTTTAACAGTTCTCGAGAAAACCGACATCGCTCACCGAAGTCGAGACGAAGTGCTATTTCGGATGGAACGAGGAATGTTGCATTATCTCTCGGGTAGGAACGAAGATGCAACGAAAGACTGGGCAAAGGCATCTAAGCGCTCCGAAGAGCTTTATACAACGAGTCTAGGCAAAACTCTCGCAAGCTTGACTGTTTCTGAAGACATGACCGATTACGAGGGAGAAGATCATGAAAAAATACTTCTTCCGATTTTTTCATCTTTGGCCTACTTTTCTGCCGGAGAGCTCGGCAAAGCACTTGTAGAAATAAGACGCACATACGAGCTTATCAACCAACTCAAATTAGACCGCGATGATGCGAAATTTAGAATTGATGGTTTCCCCTACCTTATATCAGGACTTTTGTATGAAGCCAGCGCGAATTGGGATGCCGCAATCATTGAATATAGAAAGTCTCTGGTAAGCTATCTTCAAAAGAAATCTGACCAAAGTTCTGAAATAGAAAAGCTTGTCGCAGATTCACTTTGGCGAATTGCAGAATTCCGCCGGCGAGACGACATAATCACTTTTCTTTCTGACAACGGATTCAAGAAACCAAAACAAACCTTAAATCAAAAACTTTCAGAGGCTGAAATTTTTGTGATTTTCGAAGATGGCCAAAGCCCTATTAAAGTCGCGCAAGACTATCTGGTCAATCTTGGAACTTCTGTAATCAACTTGTCGTTTCCGAGATATCAGCAAATTTCCAATCCTGGATGGCAGACACAAATAACTTGCGATGGCTCAGTTTGTGGCCAAACCTCTCAATCGTCTGACATTGGAGAACTTGCACAAAATGCGCTGGAAAGGCGACGGTTGAAAGACTTTGCAAAAATGACCGCAAGACTCATAGCCAAAGAACAGGTTCGACGAGCAGCGCAAAAGCAATTGGGCGATTTGGGTTCTCTTGCAGTGATGGTTGCTAATTTAGCGACAGAACGCGCAGACACGAGAAGCTGGACACTACTGCCAGCAAATATTCAAATTGCAAGAATATCTGTGCCAGCTGAAAAAAACGTCACTATCAACATCACTCATCCGACGCTCCTTAAGCCCCATCAATGGGTCATCAAGCTTCCGGCAGGTAAAAAGAGACTCTTAAGAGTGAGAGGCTTATAGACCATATCAATAGCGAGCAATCCATCCGAATTCAGCCATCAGACCTTGCACCAGCGAGGGTGCCTCAAAAGAGACCAGACGCTCGCTCTGCTGATTCGACAAGGGAACTGAGGTTCGGATGAGGGTGTGAACCTGTGTTTTCATTTCCACATCTGGAAATTGCGCAGATGTCATTGCTAACACGGCTGCAACCTGAGCCGCCGCTGCTGACGTTCCGCTCAGAAAGCCATAATCGTTCCCGGGGAGGGTGGAAAATATCCGTTCTCCTGGCGCCATTAGAACAGATCCCAGGTCATTTGCAGCGAGGTTAGAAAACCACGATGGTCGCGAACACATGTCCAACGATGCGACTGGGAGCAAGCTGCCTCGTAAATCTCGGAATTGACCAGCCCAGGCAGCGGGGAAAATACGTCCATTTGCCTCAGATCGGCCTCCATCCAAGTTGCCAGCAGGGACAACAACAGCGACGTCATGGTCGAGGAGCTGTCTGATTCGTGTCTCGAGTCCTTCTATGAATTCCGGGCTCAATCCGTCTGACTCAAAAAATGCCCAGGAAAGTAAAATAACCCGGGTGGGCTTTTCGCCACTCGAGGTATGAGCGAGAAGCGAAGCCAGAATGGCGTCGAGATTCTCAAAAACGCGGTCACCTTCAATGCGAGGGCCGTTTCGCAACTGACGCACTGCCAATGGAAAAAGTTTTATCTGCATGCCTGGAATGACACCAACAACGCCTTCCCCATTCCTCAAGGCTGCCACAACTCCGGCTACATGAGTTCCATGAGCGTCTGAATCTCTAAACCTACTCTCTGTTCCTTGAGCCAAAACGACGGCCCCTGCGAGGTCGACGTGAGACGTTTCGACCATGCTGTCGCTGAGCACCAATTCACCGAGATGCTGCCCTGGACTCGACATTGCGGAGTCCCAGAGACGATACGACGAGGGTGTGGATGGGTTGGCTTGCGGACAAGCACCTCCCGTTTGGACAGAACGTCTGGATGCGGCTTGTTGGGATAACCAATACGAGGACTCTTCAGTTTGAAGCCCCCGAGTTGACGAGATGTTTTGATCCACAGTCAAAGGAAACCTATCAAACCATTGATTTGGCCACCCCATTAAGTGCCACTGAACTGCGAGACCACCGTCGTGGACTGGCGTTACGTTCATAGCCTGTAATCTTCCGACGACCCTCGACTCTGACGATGGCGTTGGAAATCTAAGCCCTGCACGGTCATCGAGCGAGCGCGCAGATAAAACCAGACGGCCGCTCGATGTGGTGCCCACAACGGCCGCGAGAAAAAGTGCGACAATAGTGACAAAGAGACCCAACCAAGCAGCCACGGCTAGCACACTCGACGGCCAGGCTGGAAAGCAAGTCAAAAATTTCCTAATAATTATGTGCACGGCAATTCTCCGCCTTCTTACGATCGGATCGGAAATTTTTGCCGGATCATGAGTATTTATCTTTAATTGTGCCTATTCGGGCGCTCTGTGAGGCTCTTTTGGAAGATTCTGCCGACACTCAAAAGCTCGCTAGCGAGACGCCTAAGAAATCGGATTTTCATAATTGGTTACGGGTTATTAGACCACTCAAGCAACGCTATCTGGTAGCCTTGGGAAGCGGACTGCTCGCCGTTGTTCCAGGCATGTGCCTTCTTTTGCTGGTCACTTACGCAATCTCACAATTGCAGGGACAGCCAAGGCAAGTGTCCTGGCAAGAACTGATTGGAGAACATGCGAGCCGCTGGATTACACCGGTTGTGCGGGGCGGGCCGTTGGAAGCTGGCCTGACTGTTGAGTATCAGCGATGGTTTATTGCGCCGGCTCTCCTCCTCGTAGGAATAACTGCGAATTTCCTAAAAGGACTCCAAGAGTTTTGGCTCGAAGAAATTGGGGAAACGATATCGAAAAATCTCAGACTTGAGCTTTCGGGAAAATATTTAAACTCACCTTATGCAGTTTCTAAAACGACGCAAGGATCTCTTCTAGCAAGCTTTTTAGGAGACGACTCCAGAGAAATTCGACAATGCTTTACCCGACTGTGCGGGAGTATACCAACCGAGATTTTTTACAGCTTCGTGTACCTAACACTCCTTCTTCTACTTGATACCCAACTCTTTGTTCTCTTCTTCTCAATCTTTGTTCCAGCTGGGCTGATTGTAAGAACCACGGGAACCTATTTGCGGCGTCTGGCAAAGACGGGAGTCCGCGTACAAACAGAGCTAACGCAATCCTTTCTCGAGAAGATGAAAGGCTGGCAGAGCATTCAATCATTTTCGTCACGGAAACTTGAGCTCGATAGGTTTGATGAAAAAAATTCGACGATCTTTAATATATGGAGGCGTTCTGCACGCGCAAAAGCCCTTTCTTCTCCAACCGTCGAGTGGCTCGGCTTGACAGCAGGCGCATTCGTTCTCGTTTTGGCTTTGCGCCGTGTGTCTGAAGGCGCTTTGCCAAGCACTATTTTAACAGCGTTTCTTGTCACCGTTGCCCAACTCTCAGGTTCACTGCAAACGGTCGTTAACCAAATTAACAGCACAAAAAAAGGAAGCGCTGCACTCAAAAGATTGATTGAATTCTTAGACAATCCCGATATGGCACAGAGCTCAGCCATGATTACAAACTTTGCATCGAGCTCTGAGCGACGACGCATGGAAGGTGAGTTCAGGATTCACGCCGTGGGAGTGGGATTAGATCGTCCGAACCGAGCCGGAGAACCATTGCTTCTCAACACCGAGTTCATGCTCCAACCCGGAGATAATCTCGCGATTGTTGGACCTTCAGGTGGCGGAAAATCAAGCTTGCTGGAATGCATCTCCGGTCTTCGGCATCCAGACAAGGGCTATTTCATGTTTGAAACCTCAGATGGGCAGAGCGAAAGAAATCCTCTGCTTGCGAGCTTTCTTGATGTTGCATACCTCACTCAGGAGCCATTTTTTTTCGCCGGTACTATTGCTGAAAACGTGTGCTATCCAAATGTATTTGAGCCTAAGGACATGAGCCAAATCGAAAAAATCACCGCATCTCTCGACACCGCATGCTTGTCAAACGTGAATATTTTCGATTCGGTCCTGGCTCTTTCAGGAGGTGAAAAGCAGCGACTCGCTTTTGCGAGAGGCTTTTTTCGATCACCCGAGCTTTGGTTGATTGATGAAGGAACTTCAGCCATCGACCTTGCAACTGAAGCGCAACTTCTGAAAAACCTCGATCTCCATTCAAAAAATGCAGTCAAAATTTTTGTGGCACACCGTCCAAGCATGCAAAGTTACGCAACTCAAACTATTGTGATTGGTCAGGATTCATCCGGGAGAACAAAATGAACTCATTAAGCGCTTTGATTGCGGGAAAAGAAATCAGGTCTAACAAAAATATATTTCAATCTCTCAATCCAGCAGATCTTCGAGACATCGTTGGCACGTACTCATCCGCTGAAAAGGATTTGTGTCGTGACGCTTGCACGGCAGCTCGCGATGCATTCACAAATTGGTCAGCGACTCCGGCGCCAGTGAGAGCATCTGTATTGCAAAACTTTGCTCATCTCATTGAAAAAAACAAGACAGCACTCGCGCAACTTGTGACTCGTGAGATGGGAAAACCCTTCAGAGAAGCTTTGGGAGATGTTCAAGAAGCAATCGATACCTGCCACTTCTTTGTGTCCGAAGGACGTCGTTTGTACGGACAAACCATTCCAAGCGAAATGCCACTTAAGGAACTCTTCACATATCGTCGTCCCGTAGGCGTTTTCGCATGCATTACCGCCGGAAACTTCCCCGTTGCGGTGCCATCCTGGTACTTTGTTCCAGCTCTCCTTTGCGGAAACACATGCGTTTGGAAGCCGTCAGAAGACACACCAGAAACGTCATTTGCTTTTTATAAACTTCTCATTGCTGCCGGAGTTCCGAAAGGTGTTTTCAATGTCGTCTTCGGAACCGGACAAACGACAGGAGCCGCGCTGGTTGAGCTCGTAGACGAAGGTTGCATCGACAAAGTTGGATTTACCGGTAGCACTGAAGTTGGCAGACGCATTGGTGAAATTTGCGGACGAAATCTTCAGTCGCCATGCCTCGAATTGGGAGGCAAAAATCCTATGGTTGTCACACCAGATGCAAATCTTGAGGCTGCGATCCACGGTGCTCTTTGGGCCGCATTTGGAACGGCTGGACAGCGATGCACATCGTTGGGAAACCTGATTCTCCACGAGAGTATTAAAGATAAATTCTCAAAAATGCTCATAGAGAAAGTTGCTGAACTCAAGGTCGGCAACCCAAAATCGAGTGACATTTTTTATGGGCCAATGATCAGCGAAAAGTTCATGAAAACTCATCTTAACAACATTGAGACGCTTGTTGAACCACACCACAAACTCCTGACTGTAAAAAATGGCAGAATTAGTTCCTCAAACGACTGGTCTCATTTTTCTGGAGATGCGGAAAATGGCCTGTACGTATTCCCTACGATCGTTGACAATGTTCATCAAAAAGACAGGATTTATGACACCGAAACCTTTGGTCCTCTCATTAATTTAATGAGCTACAGCTCATTGGATGAGGCTATTCGACTGGCAAACAGCACTGGCTATGGCCTCAGTTCTTCGATTTACACAAATAATATGGAAACGGCGTATCGATTCAAATCAGAAATAAAAGCTGGAATGACGAGCATCAATAACAGCACAACTGGTGCCGAAGCACACCTACCCTTCGGTGGAAACGGCAAGAGTGGAAATGGAAGCCGTCAGTCGGGAATATGGGTCCTCGATCAGTTCACACGCTGGCAAGCTGTCAACTGGGATGTCAGTGGCAAACTGCAACTAGCGCAAATGGACACTGGATACATTTCGCCGACTGACACAGTTTTGCCCACACAATTTTGACCTTGGGGCTGCATTAGTTCTCAAACCGTTGGCGCGACGACCGGGTAAACTCAAAAGAGTCCCGGGAGACCAACATGCAAACATCGAATCCACTAGATTCCTATCTTGCATCTGAATTGGAATCAGAGCGTTGCAAACTGATTCCCGAAATTACGTTGCAAAAAGCGCCGTCTGGGACTGTGGGACTCGAAATCTGGACCGTGCTCTCCATGTTACCTTCGCGACTGGAGCGTGTTCAGGTTGCAAGTACCTTGCGGGTTTCAGAAAAACCGAGCCCCGACTGGAGCATCTGCAGTCACCTTTTGCAGGATGCTGAGCAAGACGTCGTTGGTAATGCAATTAATGCGATGACCCGTGCGCAGGTGCGAAGTTTTGCGCACAGGGCTTTTCATTATCTGAGAAGTCCGGAGCGCCCTCAACGAATTCTTTATTGCCTCGCACGTTACTGCGAAGAGGCACACGACTCCAGAATTGCTGAACAGCTTGCGCCGACCCTGGCCTCGGACCTTTCAGATGCCTATTTGGCAAGATCCTTCAACGCTCTTTATCGCCACGGCATCAAAAGCGAATCTGCCCTCAATGTTGCATTCGAACTGGTTTCTTCCCACATCGACGCTACAAATATGGATAGAAAAGCTGCAGTTGCAGCAATTACTTATCTATTTTTTGCTGGAAACAGTGAACGAATTGCAGGCCTGAAGAACATCCACGACCGAGTCACAATCCCTGAGCTAAGACGATTGCTCAATTGGGGATTTCGAAACCTCTCATTATTGAGTGCAGGTGGAAGTGAAAATTTTCAAAGCCTGTCTTCAGAAAGTTTTTGGAAAGAGAACTTCAGCCCGCTCGAGCCCAACTACACAGGGTACGGATGCTTTGAGCCTCGCGCGCTCCTCGAAGGACTCGTAGCATTTGAAAAATCTGGGAACCTACCTTCAATTGAGACTCTCACCGAACGGGTCCTCAAACTTGGCGACCGAAGTTGCATAGAATGGCTTGCGAGCCACCAAAGGTTCGGAATTTCTGAACTCCTGCCTACTTCTGGCAATGAGTCTATCCTGAAACTCTGGAGACACTATTGTCCGCCCGGAATCGCAGGATTTAACTCATCTGTGCTCAATCCAAAGAACGCAGCGGCGTGGCACCAAGAATCGCCCGAGCTCCTCGTGATCCACTTATCCAAGTGTGAGTTAAGCGAATTCACAAATGCACTCCTGCATTGGATAGAACACGCTAAAAATTGTGAAAGTCAACTTTCGCTCAACATTTACCTTGGACTTGTCCTTGCAGTTGAAAATA
The DNA here is from genome assembly GCA_903933385.1 of uncultured Silvanigrella sp. Lineage (GTDB taxonomy): Bacteria > Bdellovibrionota_B > Oligoflexia > Silvanigrellales > Silvanigrellaceae > RFOM01. The sequence goes on from CAIZJW010000131.1 coordinate 8,959, forward strand.
GAATTTTGAATTTCGACGAGAATCAAAATCAATTCGATAAATCGATATCAAACATCACACAGGAATTAAAAATTCTTGTAAAGAATACGAAAGATGATGATAAATCAATCAGAAATGCCGCATTAGCTGGACTGATTGGTACTCCGCTTGAAATGCGCACATTGAGTGCCTTTCTACGAGAAACTCTGCACGACATCAATTGGGCAGATCTGGCATACTCCCATTTTCGTTTTGACAAAGACCAATACGTTTTGAGTCTTCTCGAACGATTCGAAATGGAAGCCCGAGAAAGAAACGCCAAGCCGGCTGATGATAAAATGCTTCTGATGCTTGCAAGAACTACTTCACTCGCAATTTTGAATACAGGCTTAGAAAATGAAATTCAGGCCATCAAGAAAGTTCTTGCGTTTTCTGAACTCACTAGAGTTCTGGATCCCAACAATAATGTGGCTGCGCTCTCGGGTGACACCGGAGAAGACAATCCTGATGGAGAAGAAACTGATCAAGGAGCCGCAGATTGGTCGGGACACACTGTCATTGATAGACCGATTGCACGTTGGGGTTCAATTATTCGAGCACTCCTGATGCAATCAACTCAGTCGGATGATGCCGATTCAGCCTCAGAACAATTTGCAATGGAAACACAACTCAAAGAATCAATGCGAACGGCAAAACATGTCGAAAAGCGCTGGATCGCAAGGGCCCTTGCGCAACTGGGGAGCGACGAGGCTGTCAAGACTTTACTCTATCAAGGTCTTCAGCACATAGATTCGGAGTTTGTCTCACACACCATTCGCGAGCTTCTTCCCTCGCCCCATCCGCGAGCACAGCAAGCTTTAATTCGATGTGTCGGTCGCAATGCAATCTCTGATGATCTGAAACTGAATATCCTTGAGGACATCAGTATTCACAATCCGAATGAGATCCTTCAGGAACTCAAGACACTCGAGATCTTACGACTCCCCCAGCACATCGATGACGCGGTCAGGGATGCCGTTGGTCGCGTGGCAGCTCTTCTCGATGAGAAAGACAATTCAGGGAGTGAAGTTCTTGAGAAAAAAATTGTTCGAATGGATGGACAAGATGTCGATTCAACGATTCGATCCCTACTCTCTAACAGCGAACTACTTAACGTGGATGCGAGATCTGCTCTTCGAACAGCCGAAATGATTCTCTTGCAAAGTCGAGGCTGGACACAGGGTGGCATGGATCTTAGTCCGATAGTCAACATGCACTGCAAGGCAGTTGAACTTGTTTTGCGTGACACCTTCGAACCCCATACTGACGCGCTACTCCGCAAGGGACAACTCTCCCGGAAGCTCGACATTCTTGGCTATGCGCGTCCGATACCTGAGAAGATGCAGATCTTTGAAGATTTCCTTGCAAACCTTCCTGTTGTCAAAACGATTCCTTATTTTTCCAAGTTCAAACTGCGTAAGATGTTGCGCGGTATTTGCTTATTTCGTCCTGGTAAACGCTTCACTCTTGATGGACCGAAGGCGTTTGCATTGTTCTTCCTCGTGACTTCAAGACAGAGTTGTTCTTTTGGACTCGAGAAAATGTTGCCTCTGGGAATGGCCTCAGACGTTGAATTGTTTGAATACATAAAATTGATTCATTCACTTCAAGACAGTCGAAACCGTGCGGTTCACGAAGGGCTCACATGGGAAGCGAAAGACGAAATTGAATCAATGCGTGCTCAAGCCTTCAAAGTGATAGAGATATCACTTAAGCTGAAGAAGTATATTGCGCAAAACGATGGGACACGGGGTCAATCGAATGCGTCTGGACTTGGATTGGGAGCCTGAAAACCGATGGGATTGAGAATTCAGACAAACGTTCAATCGATAAACGCCCAACGCCAATTGGGATTGTCGACACAACGCCTCAATTCCCACATGGAAAAGCTCTCGAGTGGCTTTCGCATCAACAAGGCCGCAGACGATGCTGCAGGCCTTGCGATCAGTGAAAGTTTACGTTCAGAAGTCAGAGGATTACAGCAGGCCCGGCGCAACGCGCAGGACGGAATTAGCTTGGTACAAACTGCCGAAGGTGGTCTAAACGAAATCACGAACATCATTTCGCGTCTTCGTGAACTCACAGTTCAATCGGCCAGCGATACAATTGGCCCCACTGAGCGGGGTTTTCTCCAAAAGGAATTTTCTGCTCTCAAAAATGAAATCGATCGCATCGCAAACTCCTCTGATTTCAATGGAACCAAGCTTCTTGTTGGGCCGAGTCAGTTGCCAGACGAATTGCAAAAGAATAATAATATCCCCCCGCTAGAAATTCAGGTTGGTCCGGACTGGAATCAGCTGACCGACGGTCGAGATAACCAAAACCCAACCAATATTATTCGAATTGACTTACAAGAAATGAATGCCATGACCGATGGCCCAAATTCGTTGAACATCGGTGGGGCCGAAAGTCCGGACGGGACCCGAATTGATACTAAAGAAAACGCACAGATGAGTATGGAACGGCTCGACGACGCCCTTGAAAGGGTCAATTCCTATCGGGCGACCCTAGGCGCGGTCCAAAACCGCTTACAGAGCTCAGTGAACAATTTGGGTGTCCGTGTAGAGAACCTTGATGCTGCTAGGTCCAGAATAAAAGACGCTGATTTTGCAGAAGAATCTGCCGGAATGACCCAACAACAGATTCTCCAGCAGGCGGGAGTTTCGGTTCTTGCCCAATCGAATCAGCTCCCTCAGCTGGCATTAAAACTTTTGAGTTGAAACCCTAAAAGCTTTCATATAAGACGCCGAAACCTCTTGGAAATTGCCAAGGTTCATTGAGGCGTCAAATGAGTTACGCGCAACAGCAATCGAAAATATTTATCCGTCAAGTCACGGTTCTCGACTGTGCCATCTGGGACAAAACACGCGGCCCACTCGGACGGTCGTGGAACGTCGATGTCGAATGGCATGGAAAAACCGACGAAGAGGGAGTGGTTGTCGATTTCTCGCAGGCAAAGAAGATCGCAAAAAATGTTATCGACGAAGCCTTTGATCATCGACTCCTTATCTCGAAAAACCAAATTCAAGAACTTAAGAATGGCAGATTGCTTTGCATTCCAGATGCACTCACTGCGCCCGAAAATCGCTTCTTAATTGAAACCTACGAGCACTCTCTTTCTGTTCTGCCTGAAGATGTTTTCGCAGAACTCTCAACTGATGAGACAGCGCAGTTGGAACTGCATCTGGCTGCCGTGATTCTTCAGTTTAGCCCAAAGAACATAGAGAAAGTGAAAGTATCCTTGCGCTGGCATCCCGAAGCAAACGAACCACACTTTTTTAGCTATCTACACAGTCTTCGTCTGCACAATGGCAATTGCCAGCGCTTTCATGGCCATAGTAACACCATTGAGATTTTCAAAGACGGCCGCTTCGACCGTGAAAGTTCTGTTTCCGCTGCGCGGTTCATCGATGGAAAATATCTTGTAACAGAGCAATACCTCGAAGCCTCAAATGCTCTCATTGAACCTGAATATGGTGAAGTTGTTCGGTCCCTAGAACTAAATCAAGGGACGCACACGTGGCTTGATTACTCGGGCACACAAGGACAAGTTCGAGTCTGCGTTCCAACAAAGCGACTCGTTCTCATGCCCGACGAAAGCACCATTGAAAACATCGTGCGATGGCTTCACGTATCGCACTTTTCAGGACGGTCGGATATTGAAGTGCGCGGATATGAGGGTCTTCACAAAGGCGCTCTCTTTCCATGACAGAAAATCAATCCTATTTGGTGAATGAACTTTATCCTTGCTTGCAGGGCGAAGGTCCTCATGCGGGCACGCCTAGCATTCTTTTACGGATGCAGATCTGCAATTTGCGTTGCACGTGGTGCGATACACCCTATACGCACACGATGAAAAGTGATCCTGTGAATCCAGCAGATCCATCTGGAAAACAAAATTTCAAACGAATGTCCCTCACAGAATTAATTGACCAAGTTCGGGCTCACCACAGAGTGAAGCATGTGATTCTCTCAGGAGGAGAACCCACACTCCAGAATCTCGCACCAATCGCACTTGCACTCAATGGAACCCATCGCATTGAGGTTGAAAGCAATGGAACACAAATTCCGCACAAATTGCATAATTCATTCGAACACGAGCACTATACTCTGATGGAATGGAATATTTCACCAAAAGGCAAGAACGCAGACCAAATCATCGCACTTGAAGCTCTGCAACACTGGGCGAATCTTTCAAAAACCGATTGTAAGGTCAATTTCAAATTTGTTATCCGCAAAACAAATGTCGCCGATGATGTGGCGGAAGTGGAATCGCTCATATCGGCCGCACAGATACCCACTGAAAAAGTTATCGCAATGGCCGAGGGGACACACCTCAACTCACAGATCTCGAATGTTTGGCTTGAGAATTTATGTCTTGAAAAGGGCTGGCGAATGTCTGCAAGGCTTCATGTTTTAACACACGGAAACCTCCGTGGTGTTTGAGAGCAAAAATCTCACCAAATGTATTTACCATTAAAACCAAACTAAAGAAGATCAACCAAACAAGAATTCATTAAGACTTTTCCAACTCAAAGAATAAAATCTAAGATCTTTATTCTCTTCATGAGCTATTTTTATGACGGGAATGCGGACAGGTTTCTTACAACGGGTCACTTGAAAAAATTCACTCCAGCCTTCTGGTTCGATGTTTTCAGACCATTCAATGACTGCAATTGATGTTTGAGTTATCTCAAGTTCAAGGCCAAGATGCTGCAGCTCTTGAGATCTTTTCACGCGATATAGGTCCATGTGACAAATGCGCGAAACCAATGAACCAGAAGATTCAAGTTGAATGACATTCAACAACGAGAAGGTGGGGCTAGTTGCATTTTGTTTAGCGCCCATTTCTCGAGCCAATTGCGCAACAAATGTTGTTTTTCCGGCTCCAAGATCACCCTCAAGTAAAAGCCAATCCGAAGGTCGCAGCACTCTTGCAACTTGAACAGCCAATTCTGGAACGTTTACTTGAGACAAATGCAGCTGAACAGCGTCGCCAAGCTCCCATTTATCTATCAATTCCTGATGACGCATCTTAACAACGCCTTTCAGTGTCCGGTTTTAAATGGTTCTGGAATCGTTTCATGGCGCAGAAGCGAAACAAGTAGCTCAGCAACCTTGGCTGCCGTTTGAGCACCTGGTGCCTTATCGAGGCGTGCTTTCAGTTCTTGTTTTTGATGATGCAGCTCTTTGACAGCCGCAACGATTTTTTCGGGTGTCAATTCTAATTCATCACACCAGACAGCCCAGCCCTTTGCAGCAAAAATCTTCGCATTGATAATTTGATCACCACGACTTTGGTGAAGACCAAGCGGAACAAGAAGCATTGGAACACGCGCCGCGGCGAGCTCAAAAATCGACGATGCCCCAGCTCTACAAATGGCCAGATCGGCAGCTGCATAAGCCAATGCCATGTCAGAGGAGAGAAATTCAAACTGGCGATAATAATCGCCATACTCCGCAGTAAAACATTTACCCTTACCAACGATATGAATGATATTCCATTCAAGTGATAGCTCGGGGAGAGCAGCAGCGAAGCGCTTATTCAACCCTTCTGCACCAAGACTTCCGCCAAACACCAGCATGGTGGGACGAGATGCATCTAAGCCAAAATGAGAAAGAGCAATTGCTCTGCTTTTGTTAAACAGCTCAGAGCGCAAAGGCAGTCCGGAAGTTCTAACCTTTGGTTTATAACGTGCCGGAATCCACTTGAGAGTTTCTTCAAAAGAAACAAGAGCTCTTTCGGCAAAAGGAAGAGTCAATCGAGTCGCGAGAGCCGGTGTGGCATCGGATTCGTGAATGACGATCGGAACTCGGTTCAACCAAGCAGCCCAAACAACCGGGGCCGAGACAAAGCCGCCCTTTGAAAATAAACAACCAATACGATGCCGCCGAATCATCACCAAGGCAGTCAGAAAACCGAACAGAATGTTGAACGGATCGATGAAATTCTGCCAGCTAAAGTAACGGCGCATTTTTCCTGTGCGGATTGGCACATATGTCCAGCTCGGCTGAGATTGCGTTACAATATCTCGCTCCATGCCACTTTGACCGCCAAAATACACGAGCTTCAATTCACCGGCACTGACCAAGCGAGAAATGGAAGAATCGGGATTGGTAGCAATTGCAAAATGGGGAAGCACATGACCAGCCGTGCCACCTCCTGTCAGTCCGAGAGCTAATTGCTTTTGCATGCTACTGCCTTCTCCAAAGCTTAAAGATGATCGGTTGTATTCCAACTATAGTGATAGCTCTGATCTTCCATGGCAAATGCTGATTCAGCCATTTTCAGAGGGGCAAAGGTATCAACCATTATTGCAAGCTCGTTGGTCTCCCTCGCACCCACGCTTTTCTCGTACATTTCTGGGTGAGGGCCATGCGGAATGCCTCCGGGATGGAAGCTTATGCTGTACTGCTCAATTCCCTTGCGACTGGTAAACTGCCCCTTCACATAGAAAAGGATTTCATCACAATCGACGTTACTATGGGGATAAGGACAAGGAACCGCATTCTTGGCATAGTCAACGATCCGTGGAACAAAATTCATGATGTAAAATCCGCGTCCAGAGAAGCTTGTGTGGACTGTCGGAGGGAGATGAACTGAGCTCGTTTTTGGTTGATAAGCGTGAACTGAAAATGCGTATGGGTAGCACCAACCGTCCCAGCCGATCACTTGATACGGAAATTCTGTGTATTGGTGAGCCGTGAGTTGCTGATTTCGCTTCACAACAAATGCAGGATTTTCGCTGTCACCGAGAGTCAACAGGCGTGAGGGAGAACGAAAATCTCGGTGAGTATACGGAGCATCAAGACGCAATTGACCTTGGGGTAAACGAAATTCCCTCGGAATCCCAAAATCTTTTCTTCCCTCGACGCAAAGCAAGTAAAGAGGATTCTTAATTTGAAATCTGTATGCAATCCCCTTTGGGACACAAAGATAATCACCTTCTCGAAAATCAATTTCACCGAATACAGTCTGCAAAACGCCGCTGCCCTCTGCAACAAAATGCATTTCGTCAGCATCGCCATTTATGAAAAATTCATTGCAATTTTTCGCAGGACGAGAAACGCCCACGGTGCAGTCGTCGTTGAAGAACAGTGTTTTGCGTGACTCAAGAAAGCTCCCACCCTGGGAATGCAGAGGGGTTTTGAGATGACGGCGCCTCAGTTCTACTTCCGCAGTAGCCGGCTTATGCGGAAATCCAGGATTATTCAGCGAGAATGGATTTACTTTAACTTCATGGGTTGGAGCGCGTTTCTGATAAAGAATTGAATAAAGGTCACTAAAGCCATCACGTGTAAAAACGTGCTCGGCTACCATTTTTCCCTCATGTTCAAAAACTGTATGTGGCTTCTCTGAAACTGCCCCCAAACGTCTATAATCAATCATATCAACTCCCGCATATGCCTGGTTTCCCGTTTCTTCCAAGTGCGCTATTGTCTACAGCCTGAAGGGAAAATCAACCCACTGCGAAGCATCATCTGAGGACTTCCGCGCATGAAACCAACAATACTGATCGTGGGCGACCCCCTCGATGCTCTCAATTACGCAACAGATTCATCGCTTGCTATGGCAGAAGGTGCCCTTGAATTAGGGTTTGGAGTCCACTGGTCAACCGCTTCTGACTTAGAGCTTTTGAACGGCAGCGTTATTGTAAAAAACGCCATGATTATTGAACAAATCAACAACACTCTCCCCCCGAGCGTGGCGAACTTAGCTATTGGTCACTCGGTTCCTTTGTCAGCCTACAAAAAAATCTTTGTGAGAAAAGATCCCCCTTTTGACGAAAGCTATACCGATCTTTGCTGGTTTCTATTGCAGCTTGATGATAATCGGGTTGTAAATGCTCCACAGGCGCTTCTTATGCAGCACGAAAAACTTGCTCCCTCGATGCTCGCCAAAGCTGGAATTATCCCAGAGTACGCTCTTGTTCCCGGATTGGTTTCAAAGAACCCAGAGAGCCTTGAATCGTTTGCACTTGAATTATTTTCGACTGCAAATTCACTTCTAAGCTCGCTGCAAAACCTTCCCGATTTTAAATCATTTATTTACCGAGTTCTTGTGAAGCCCTGGCGTGGTCATGGCGGGAGAGGGATTCAAACATTTTCTTCGATGCAGGAAATACAAAATTGGCTGTCGCACGCAGAAAAGAATCCCGTCACTGGCACCTTAAAAGATCTATTCATTCTTCAACCACTCCTTCCGGAAATTTTTTCAGAGGGTGATCGACGTGTTTTTGTGGTCAATGGCAAGATAGCCTTTGATTTTGTCAGGAAACCAGCAGCTGGAAAAATCGAAGCGAATCTTGCACAAGGCGGGAGTGCTGAGCTCCGCGCTATGACCGAAGAGCAAAAAAGGCTGTCTGAAAAAATAGCACTTGAGTTGAAACGCCATGGGATTCTTCTCGCTGGCCTCGATTTTATTGGCGACAGGCTTACGGAAGTGAATATCACTTCGCCAACAGGGATTCGTACTTTTGAGAGCTTGACACAGACCCCGATTGCCAAAACGATTATGCAAGACCTTTTAGGAGAATGAATAGAACCATGATTCAAGCAGGCCGGGGTCGTAGACTCATTTTCTCATTTTTAATTGTTCTTCTGCTGCCCGGCTGCGTGACAACATCGCGACAATTGATTTCGGAAGCCTGGGCTGAACAAACGGTCTCGTCCTTGCGTGAAGGATGTCAATTGTCTCTCAAAAGTGGCTTTACGGCTGATCTATTGGTTTCTAACCAAGGCGGAGCTAGAATTGACGCTGCATGGGACGCTTCTGGGCTTTTAAATGGCCAAGTCGTGAATGCGATTGGTGAAGATGTTTTGAACTTCAAAATCAATTCATCGGGCTTCTTACAAACAGACAATTCTTTTTTTAAATCTGAATCCCTGGTGCAAGCTCTTGAGTTCCTAGCCCAACTCGGCTCGCAGAAAACCCGTTCTCTTTTGTGTTCCGGGCTTTTCGTGCAACCCTTCAAGTTGAGCCAATCTTCTGACCGCGCAAAAGCAACTGAACTGGAAGCGGTTGTTGAAAATGCTGGCTCACAGTGGCGTGTCAGAAGCAGAGTGCTGCCCGACACGCACGACGATTCAACAGTTGTTGTTGAAACTGAAATATTCACAGACTCATTCTTTTTCAGAAAATCTTTGGCGAAAATTAACTGGAGAGGAAAAAGGTTGGAAAAAACAATTCAACCGAAATCTTTGATCATCTACACAAGCCAGTCTGAAATTAAATTATCGTTCCTCGATTTTGAGTAACTTTCTTATTCACTTCTTGAATAAGATCTTTGGGTTTATTGTTCGCCTTCTCTTTTTCATCCTCGAGTTTTTTTCTCCTCAACTCAAGCGTTGTGACCATGGATGAAAATGTTGCAAATGCCGATTCAAAGTCCTCATCCGAAAGGCCCTGAACCCGAGTCAGGAGTTGCTGCAAAATGAAGTTTCTCTTTTGAAGACGTCCCATACTATCAAAGCGTGCTGCCTGATCTTCCATCATTCTTGCAAGCTCGATTTCGTTGACACCCTGTAGCTGAGACATGCGAACTGACCTCATCAGAATTGCTCTTTGCTGAGAGATCGGACGATTTCTGACATGCTGTATGTTGCGCCACAAGGTTGACGCGTGCAAAAACAGCAGCATGTGCGGCAGAGGGTTGGTCTGCGGTAGCATCGACGTGTCCTAGGAGGATTTGTCATGTTTCGAGCCTTATTTGCACTGCTTGTTTTGATGGGTGCGGCTGCTACATCTGCTGCATATTGGGCGCAGGAGTGGTGGCAAAAGCCAGTTACCCTGACTTCTTTAATAGATTTTGAAGTTCGAGAAGGCTCAACTCTGCAGAGCGTTTCAAACGAACTGATAAATCTCAAAATAATTACGGTTGATGCCCGCCTGTTTGAATTCGGCTGGCGACTGTCGTTGCCCAAGTCAACGGTGAAAGCGGGTGACTATCGCTTTGAAGGAAGCCTTTCACCTCAGAGGATTGCTGCGATACTTTCTTCAGGTCAGACTGTCACGACGAGCTTCACTATCCCTGAAGGTTGGAACACTTTTCAGATTGCGGAGCGACTTGAAAAGGTTTTTCCAAAAACCGAAAAGCAGAAGTGGCTGAACTTGATGCGTGAGCCAAAGTTCCTTGCGAATCTTCCCGGGTCACCGCAAACCGTTGAAGGATTCCTTTTTCCAGAGACGTACACTTTTAATCCTCGCGCGACGCCCCAGGATGTCATCAACACAATGATACAGACCTTTAAGAAGCATTTGACTCCTGAAATTGTTGCAAAAGGCGAAGCCAAAAAACTGAGACCACTCGAAATTGTTACCCTTGCGTCAATCATTGAGAAGGAAACGGGCAAAGCTGAAGAGCGTCCTCACATTTCATCTGTTTTTCACAACAGAATGCGAATTGGCATGCGCCTTCAGACAGATCCGACCGTCATTTATGGTATGTGGGAACGGTATGATGGAAACATTCGAAAAAGCGATCTCAAGACACCAACAGCATACAACACTTATGTTATTTCTGGACTTCCTCCAGGGCCCATTGCAAGCCCTGGTCTCGCTGCCCTCAAAGCCGCAGTTGAGCCAATCGAGAGTGAGGACCTTTACTTTGTCTCGAGGGGTGACGGAAGTCACATTTTCTCAACCAACCTGAGAGACCATCAAAAGGGTGTCTACCAATACCAAATTCAACCCACTCGCAACGGCGCTTCGCGCAACTGAATTTAAACAGGAGATCATGAATTGAATACTTCAGAACCTTGGTGGTCTTCACGTTGTAGCGGTGCGCTGCTCGACTCAGTTTCACTGCTTGCGGAGTGGGAACGTGATCTTCTTGAGATGAGTGTCCCCCAAACTGATTCCAATTCTAGAAGCCGGGCTCTTCAATCCCTGAGCGATCAGACTAAAAAGCTTTGGAACGTCTTCAATACCGAAAGAGAAAAACTTGACCGCGATTACATGTCAGAAGAGAGCTCTTTTCTAGCATATTTATCAGCATTTTTTATACCGAATATAGAGCGGTCGCGCCATGCATTGAGCTCTCCTCGGGCAGCTAGTGTGCTTGAAAATCTGCTTGAATCGGAAACGCTCAGGATTCTCGACTTCGGTGCAGGACCGCTCAGTTGTAGTTTTGGTTTCCTGATTGCATTGGGTGAGCTTGCAACTCGAAAAAAGATTAACAAGATAAAAAATATTCACATTATCGCGGCTGAACGCTCGGAGAGGGCGGTCCGTATTGGGCAAAAGTGGCTAGAAAAAGTCCTGGATTCAAAGTTCTCGATACAGATAGAACGCCGAACTTCGGTGCCGAAAGATCAGTTGTTTGATGTCGTACTTGCTGCAAACGTACTGAATGAAATTCCAGACAAACACCATTTCAAAACACTTCAGCTGTTAAAAAGCAGTCTTTATGCCGAAGATTCTGGCAAGAAATCAATACTGTTGATTCTTGAGCCAGGGCAAGACGTTCACTCGCGAAAACTGGTTGCGTTGCGCGACGAAGCTCTCAGCAGCCTTGGCGAAACTCATTTTAAAATTGTCGCCCCTTGCCCACACACACTGGAATGCCCACTGTCTCCGAAAATGAATAGAAGTGATTGGTGTTGGTTTCGATGCAAGTTTATGGTTCCAACTTTCCAAGCCGATCTCGATAGAAAGTCCCAAATTGATCACAGAGAACTTGCTTATTCGTACCTGCTCATTTCTGGGAGCAAGCGAGAAGAAACTCAAAAACCATGGGCAATCTGTGTCAGTGATGAAATGCCGGTGGGTGACAATGAAGGACAAGAAAGACGCTCTGTCTATTTTAAAAGCAACCAGGTGGGCGACAAGAAAATCAGTGACGCAAAAATTGAAGATTTGGCCCGCCAAGGATTCAAAACCAAGCTTTGCTGCAGCAGTGGAAAGCTTCTCGGTGCCATACGTGAAAAAAAATCAGAGCAAGAAAGCTATTTGAGAGGATTAGAGGTCGACAAAAGCAACTCTTTTGAACTCTTTATTGCTGAGCGATAAAGAGTTGCTCTTTTAACCTCTTTTCTTGAGCTCACTGGCGTAGCCCCAAACATACTCTCCGGCGCTCCACAAACTGACCACCAGCGCCAACCACATAGATAGCATGCCCCACCAGGCAAATGAGAAAAATCCCCACGTCGACCAAACAGTGAGGCCGACTATCCCAACATCCAGAAACAGCGTTTTGGTTTTGCCGAGCCAGCTCGAAGAAATCATGATGTTATCTTCATAGGCTGCTAATCGAATTGCATTGATTCCAAGGTCACGCACTATGAGTAAAACCGCAACCCAACCTGCCAAACGGTGTTTTTCAACTAGAATAACTAGAGCTGACACGACCAGAAGCTTATCCGCGAGCGGATCGAGAAGTTTTCCGAGGATCGACTCAACGCCGTATTTTCGAGCAATCCAGCCATCAAAGAAGTCAGTGGTCGCTGCAATTGCGAAAAGAATGCCTGCTGCAATATCGGTTCGTGACCAGGGGAGTGGATCGCTTAATCCACTGACAACCTGTCCCTGATTCATCAACGCAACAACCGCGGGAATACATGCTATTCTCAAATAGGTCAGTTGATTAGGCAATCGTCTGAGCCATGGGGCAACGGTTTGATTCATCAGAGTTTCACCTATTTGGGCCGAGAGTTGACATCTTTCTTGAGGCGGAATGCCTATCATGAACAAAGCTGAAGCGGAAAGCCCTGAAAGCTCCGAGCTTCTGCAATTTCGATAAACCTGACGATGTCCCTATGTTGCCTTGACTGTTGAGGGCACCCCCTTTACGATTTTTACTCGTTTCTATTGTTTGAGTGCCATCAGTATCTATAGCCGTTATCGGAGGAAAAATCATGAGCGTTTTAGTTGGTCGTCAGGCTCCTAATTTCAAGGCAGATGCAGTTGTCAATGGTGATTTCAGAGAAATCCAACTCTCCGACTACCGCGGCAAAAAAAGCGTGGTTCTGTTCTTCTACCCACTGGACTTCACATTCGTGTGCCCTACCGAGCTCCATGCATTTCAAGAAAAACTCGCTGAGTTTCACAAGCGAGATGTTGAAGTTCTCGCCTGCAGTATCGACAGCAAGTTTTCTCACTTCGCTTGGTGGAGCACTCCGAAGGATCAAGGTGGCATTGCCGGCGTTCAATACGCATTGGTGTCTGACATCCACAGAACAATCGCTCGTGACTTCGACGTTCTGAGCGACGGTGGCGTTGCATTCCGTGGCTTGTTCCTCATCGACAAAGCTGGTGTTGTGCGTCACCAGATCGTCAACGATCTTCCACTCGGCCGCAACGTAGACGAAGCAATTCGTATGGTGGACGCGCTTGCACATGTTGAAAAACACGGTGAAGTTTGTCCTGCGAACTGGAATTCTGGCAAAGACGCTATGAAGGCAACCAAAGAGGGTGTGAGCAAATATCTCGCCAAGCACTGAGATCTTTAGAACTCAGTGAGCAGGAGCCGCCCATCCGGGCCGGCTCCTTTTTTTTGCGTCAAACTCACTCTCTTGTCGGTGCTGAAGAAAAGTCGAATAATCGAATAATTGCAAATGAATGGAAATAGTTTGCGCGGATTTCCCTTAAAAGTGAGGTCCTTGAATGACACAAGGAAAGCTCTTGCTCAGAAGTTTACTAACCTTGACCCTTTCAGCTGCTGGCACGACCAACGCACAAGACGACCTACCAGCACCGATCGCTGACCCGCGACAAGGGAGTTCTGAACCCATTCCTACTGGTATTGAGGAAAACTCAGAGGACAACACCCAAACAAAGACAAGAGCCAAAGACATCGTCAGTGGCACGGGCTTTATAATGATCGTGCCGCATGTCGATGGCGGTTTGATTTTGACAAAACCTTCCAGCACAAATATTTTCTCAAAGATTGAATCGACTGCGAGTGGTTGGATTGCAGAACCTAAACTGGGTTTAGGAATTTTCAGTAAGATGGTATCACTCGACCTTTTGGCAGGTGTCCAAATAAGCTCCCTCTCAGGTAAGATAAAAGGTATTGCCAAAGACTTTGAGTTTGTAAATGGCGAGGTAGAAAACCTCGAACAGCCTCAGAGTTACACATCGCAGCAAACAGTTCCCACTCTTGAGGGAAATGCCCGCATTCGACTTGCAAAAGGAAAAGTGCAAGTTGGTTTTTCAGCAACGGCACTTTTCGGTGCAAGTAAAGCTCTTTACTCTTCAGTGCCGCTACAGGGTCTAAAATACGGTGTCCTTGTCGGACCGCAATTTGTTTTTGAAGAAAGAGTTTTGGACAATTACTTTAGAATGTTTTCTTCCTGGCAATTTCTGACAACTGGAAATCAGCGAACCGCGATGGTTTTTAAATTTGGCGGGGCCTATGCTTTTCTTCTGAATTCTCCTTATCTCACTGTCACCGAAAAAAAGATCACTAAATCGAAGGTTAGGGTTCAAAAGCAGATTGTTACGACTCGTGAACAAAACCTTGTTCAAAATGAAAACGTGAGCTTTATATTTGACTCTCAAATGATCAACTTCCGTTTCAATAGTGCTGATCTCACAGAAAAATCGACCGCCTTTGTGAGTGGACTCGGACAAATTTTTTCTGCCCAGCACTCTGACTGGCAGGGATTGGTAGTTGAAGGGCATTCGGACTCAAAAGGAAACAACGAATACAACAAAAAACTATCGCAAAGACGAGCAGAATCCGTGCGAAACGTTTTGATTCAAAATGGCATCCCTGATGCTGATATCAAAGCAATTGGCTATGGCGAAGAGCGATTACTGATTAATCCAGAGCAAACCGAAGTCGATTTTGCACGCAACAGACGCGTAGAAATCAAGGTACAAGGAATGCGCGATGCTCGTATTCTTCAACGCTCAATCACTCGCTTGCAAAACGAGATCTTTGGCAAAAAAGCCATCAAAAAATCCGACCAAGTTGAGTCTCAGGAAGATAAACAGGGTGACCAATGATGAAAAAATGGCAATTCTTTAAAAGACCCTCTTTTGTTTGCGCGCTTGCACTCTCCTCAATAACAGGAACTGCGATTGCTCAAAATAAATCCTCAGAACGGATTCTTAATACCAAAACGGTTCAGAAGAGGAATCTTGTAAAAGGCGCTTCCAGTGGATTGAGCGTGATCCTTGGTGGTGAGTACGGCATCATGAAGGCAACTCCTGCCTCTAAGAAAGACAATTCATTAAAAGAAGGCAAAGTATTTGAACTGAAAGCTTTGACGGGTTTTCTTTACAAAGATTTCTTGATTGATTCTGGATTAGGCTGGTACTCATATAAAATTCGCGGACAAGAGAGATTGATTCGAGATACAGTTGAATACATAGGAGACCGAGAATTAGGGGTCTCGGGATTGCTTGTAGAATTCTCCCCGTCCTACCGCCTCACAAACAATATTTTTGCCGGACTTGTGACCCAAGTGAGAACGCCTGTGCAGCTCGATTATTTCAGCGAGGCAAAGTCGGCGGGAGTCGGATTCTCTGCGGGTGCTCAGCTTGGTCTGCAGCTTTTTAACTCTGAGTTGAATAGCAGATTCATTCTGAAGGTTTTGACAAACCTTGGACTCAAAAACTGGAGCGACATTCAATATCTCGGTGGTGTCCAATTCGGCATTCCTGTCACACAACCAGACTCACTCGTGATTCGAAAGACGACTGTTGTCAATAAAGTTAAAGATATCATTGAATACCGCAAAAAAGATTTCACCATCACAGTGACATCTAACGTAATAAAACTCGCGCTCGACAACATTGTTAGTTTCTATAACGACGGATCAGGACGTCCGACACTCACACCAGAATCACAATCGTTTCTGGTTGATCTTGGAAATTCACTTCAATCAGCAATTTCATCCTGGGAGACATTGCGAATTGATGCCGAAACTCCTGTGCACATTACAGTTGTTCGTGAGAGTTTGATTTCCACTGGCGTGCCATCAAACAAGGTCAAACCGGGAAGAAGTCTCAAAGCAGTTGATGACGGTGGAAACATAAGCGTTGACTTCACGTTCTCCGGAGTCAGTGATCCTCGAGTTCTTGCAGAGAGCATACGAAACGCAATGAGTTCCATGCAAATTCCGGAGAGTTGTCAGAAAGGCGCTTGCGAATAATGATTCGTATGACCGAAAGATGATTCAATCAATTCTCGATAGGGCTCTATGACCTGCATCGCAAGAGAAGTGAGTAAAACGCCCTTTTGATTCTTTGCTACGGTTGCCCACCGAAACACGCCCAGATCTTCCCCGAGAGACATGATTTCTTCAAGACACTTTGCGAGATTAACCTTGTCGACATTGAAGCCCAACATAGCAGACACCATCTGGGCGGATTCACTTCCCGAGGACAAATATAATTCGAGTGACTTACAGAGTTGCGAGAACGTCACCGGAGTGTCCACGACAACAGCAGACTTCTGCCCAAAGTCAAAGCCCGACAACACAACACTTAATACGATAACCCTCAGCGAGCGCTGTTCGATTTCTTCCGGGGACATTGAATGAACAGCAAGCCTGGCATCATTTAAAAGCTGCCTCTCCGTCGTGAATGCCTCAAGGCGCCAAGCCAAGAGAGACAGCGGCTCTTCGGCAACGCGTGAAAGCACCAGATCGACCGCATGTCCCCACTGTTCCAATGACGATTGAAGTAACTCACTGAGGAGTGGATGATCGCCTTGAGCTCGCAAGAGAACTTCAAAGCCCGGTAAAATTTCAGCTTGTTGTCGCATCCCAAGCATCTGCAAATCAACGACTCTTAGAAGCATTTCCAAGAGCTCGCGAGGATAGTGCTCAAGACCAACCAGAGGCCATTCTTGAGGTCGACAGACAACAATGCGCTTGATGACCGATATGCAAAAAGCGTGGTTGAGTTCCAACCAATCTGGTTCGGAGTCCAGGTATCTCAGAACGTGAAAATCAGCCAACTGCTGATAGGCCGCGTGATCCAGCCAGTCCAAGATTGCAGGACTCGCAATCCGAGTGTGTCTGGACTGAGAAACTGCAAGTAACCGTCGAGATTCCGGAGCAAAAACAGAAAATCCGAATTGCTGATAAACCGCAGCAACAGAAGCCTCATGAAAAGCCATTGCCAAGGGCGTTGCTTTTCCGGAAAGCGTTTCTTGCGCAGACTCCTGCAACACACGCATCAAGGCTTTATTCTTGAATGCGCTCTGCTGCCATTGAGCCAACTGTAAAAAGTCTATGGTTTGATTCGTCATCATATTTTGAGTGTCTCAAATTTCAGTTCACAGAGCAGTGTCACCCTTGCCTTGTGGCATTTTGACGTTTGGCATGTGTCTTGCGTGAGCCTCAAATTTGGGGAGCAAACAGACGCATGCAAGGCTTTTCAACCAACCAAATCTATTCGATTCAGCCAAAAACAAAGCCGCGGATAAGAATTCCCACAAGAACCGCCGTTGTATTGACCATTCTTAAACAGCGTCCGTCTGGGATCTCCTTGTCCCAGCTCTCAGAACTGATTCACGGTCAAATTCTTCATTCCAGAAATTCAGATGCACTGAATGAAGCGCGTCAAGCAACAACGAGAAAACAGCTTCAACGGGCCCGAAATTATCTGCTTTCCTCGAGAAGCGACGCATCGATCTCTTACTGCAAAAAAAGAAAAGTCTGGAAACTCTCCTGCGAAACCTCCGTGATTGGGCTGAGAGATCAACATCCCTGCAATTATTTGCCTTCAGTTGTGAGATTGAGTCTGACAAAATCAGCTCAGTGAGGGAGGCAAAATAATTATGAAGGTAACATGGCAGCACGTGGGACTTGTTTTTGCCGGCATAGCTGCTGCAACAGTCGGATTTCTCGCAAAACGACAACACCTCGAAACGGGCTTTGTTTCAACAGGTAAGACTGAAGTGAGGATTAAAGCCACGGTTCGAGGAATAGGTGGCAGACCTGTCAAAAACTCGAAGATTTCTGTCTTCGATCCTGAGCAAATCATTCTTGGCCAAACAAACGAAGATGGACTCCTTGAGTCTCGTGCACTTCTTAGCAGCGGAAAATCGGTGATCCTTCAGGCCGATGGGATAGCCTTCAAAATGAGGCGCAATATTCTCATTCCGCGCTCTAACCATTATCAAGCCTCGGTTTTTTTCGACCTCGCAGAAGTTCATGAAGGCAACGCGACTCTGATTTCCTCAAATAATTCAGAGTCAACTTCATTGGTGTCCAAACCTACACCACGCCCAGCATGGCTTGAACTTGATTTCCTGGATTTAAGACTCGAGGAAACTGCTAAATCAACTCTCACAAAATTTATAAAATTAGCTGAAGAAAGTATGCCGAATTCTGCGAAAATGAAATTATCTTGCCAAACCTGGCAAGAAACCCCTCCCGTCAATGAATGCAGAAAAGAACAGTTAAACAAAGAAGCGCTCTATTTTCTTGTGACTCATTTTCCTGCTGATGAGAAGGAAACAGCATCTTGGCTTACCTTTATTCAAACGCTGGAGCATTTTTCGCCGAGCACACCAATTGGAAGAGATGAAGCTCGCTTTGTCATTAGACATGGGAATCACAAAATCAGAGCATACCTGGGAGATAGGCTCCTTTTTCCATGGAAGACCAAACCTGGCTCTACAACATACCGCGCAAGCGCAACACCAAGTGGGTGGCAAAGCGGAAAGGTCGACCTCACCATTCTGACTGAAGGTGGTCAAGTTCTGCAAAAAAAGGTCACCTGGCCTCCCAATCGGAAGGTTATCGTCACAAGAATCCCTCTTGAAAACAAGCTGAACCTGTCTCAAAGAAAAGAATAAAAAATGAGAATCACTCATTAGGTAAATTGATTCTCACCTTTATTTTATTCACGGTCGGTGTTGCCACCGGTGTAGCGATAATGTTTGTTTGAGCCTTTCTCTCTATCACTTCAATGGTTGACTTCACCTGCGAAGTTGTTCGCTCCACTTGACGAATAACGTCGACGGCTGGAGAACCTTCAGTATTTGGAGCACTCAATGGTGGCAGGGCAGAGGAAGCCTTTTCGTCTTTTTTTGAGCTGCCGGACTGGGCTGAGGAGTCGTTCCCTGCCTTCGAAAGTTCTGAAGACAAACCTCCCGATGATTCCTGCTTTACAACTTCACCTCCTGGTGAAAACAAAGTCTTGATGCTTTGCTTGTTGGTAGGACTCGCTTTGCCTTGCCCCTCGCCTTCCTTTGGAAGGTTCTCTTGTTTTTCCTGAGGTGCAGCTCCATCACCTTTTTCAGCCGGAGCATCTTTTACACCTTCAGATTTTGGTTTGGCTTCTCCTGCGGGTGCAGGAACAGAGGAAGGTGTACCACTTGCTGCTGCCGAATCGTCGGAAAAACCAGCCCCTTCAGAAACAGTTGGTACAATTGCCTTAATCATCTCTTTTGTCACTGCTACGGGTGGATTGGGAACCGCACCTGGATTGACTCTGGTCAGCGAATTCGGGCCAACCATGACAGGGAGTGTTGGAAATTTTGGATTAAAAACCTCAACTTTACCGGTCAAGACAACGAGCTGAGTTTGTCCCGATGGAGAGGCATCAATAACACCGCTCGTTCCTCGGATACCCATGACTGCAGTTTTCGTTTTAAATTTTGCATTTTTTTTATCTACGCCGGCCGGATTCACGAAAAACCGGAGTTTCCCATAGGTAATATCGATGGCGGAATCGATTGTTGATTTCCCGTTGTTCCCTTTTCGATATTGATCAATTCGAACCGACGATTTCTCGTACAAGGTAAAA
>CAIZJW010000132.1 GCA_903933385.1 uncultured Silvanigrella sp.
ATGAATCGCACTAAAGCGTGAATTGAAAATTATTCACGAGTATCCCCGGAACTCTCGCCCCACCCAATGCGCGTTTGCCGTATGTGGATGTCTCTGGAATGATATGCGCCTCGCGGGTTACCTCAGCGAGCTCACTGCCAAAGCAGCGAAAGAGCGTTTCATCAAAACGCATGTCTTGAATTGGGCCCACCGGTTCACCATTTTCCACCCAAAGGCATGCATAACGAGTCATACCTGTGACCCGTCCCTGAATCATGTCGCTCCAGTTCAGGTAATGTAAATCAGAGAGATACAGACCCGTTCCAAGCATCTTGAAGGCATCGCTCAAAGCCATACTTCCATGCCCCATTTCAGGGGTCCGTAATCGCTCCGAACCCGCGCCATTACTCGGCACTCCGAATTCTTTCTGAGTGCGTGCACTGACTAATGCTTGAATGAATTTGCCATTCTCAAACAGCGGAACCATTTCTGGAGCAAGCTCGCCGTTTTCAGAAAAACGCGGCGCGAGTCCAAGATCAAAATTCTCCCGGAGCGAAAATTTCTGCGAGAAACTCTTTTCACCTTTGCGCACTGCACAAAGCGGGCTGTCGTTGCGCTGCAAAGCACCCTCCGACAACGCTCCCCACGAGAACATATTCAAAAGCTCTGCTGTGGCAGAGGGGGCCAAAAACACTTTGTAGTTTCCTGGTTTCAAAACCCGCTGTGGCTTCTTGAGAAGCTCGAGCTGACTTCGCGCGAGCCCAAGTGAAGCTTCGTAGTCAGCCTGGTTCCATTCTCTGCCAGCATAACTCGACTTCACGGCGCGCCCGTTTGGTAACCAAAGTGAATAATCAACAAAGAACGATTCACTCGCAAACCAATGACGAGTTCCGGCTGAATCAGCCAACGCTGAAATGGTTGAACCTCCGGTATAAATTCCAACGAGGTCATCGCCTGTGTTGAGTTGGCCGAGGAGAGCATCAACGGCTTCATCAGGCTTGAGCACGCGTCCTGGATGAGAAACGCGGCTCGTTGTGGGAGTCGAAGGCAGATTTAGATAAGGATCAACTGGCACACCCTTCAGCTGGACCCGAGCTTTGCTCAGAGTTTCTGCGACGAGCTGCGCAATTGAGTGGTTTTCACCCACGACAAATGGAACACCGAGATCAACCGATTGTCCGGCATCTGTCATGAACTGCAATACAAATTGCGCATCTTGAACCATTCCATTTTGTCGGACGGCACCGCGACTCATGCGAAGAAAATGTGTTTCTTCGGCAGCGAGAGAGATTCGAGCATGCTCTCCTTTTTGCAGCGCGGAAAAGAACAGTTCACAGAATGCCGCGAAATTTTCGGATAGATTTTTCTCTGAGAAGGAATTTCCTTGCATATTCATCCGGCACCTCCAAAAACTTCAACTCCTGCGAATGCACACATAGGAGATGCGTGCCCAACGCGAATGCTCTGATTAGGCTCTCCCTTTCCGCAATATGGAGTCCCAAAAACACCAAGAGTGGAAGCATCGCCGACAGCAACCAACTTATTCCAAAAATCTGCCGTCACACCACGATAATTCGGATTACGCAAAACTCGCCCTAACTTCCCATTTTCAATAAGACGAGCGTATTCGCAGCCAAATTGAAATTTATTTCGATAGTCATCAATGGACCATGATTTATTTGATTCCATGTAAACACCATGCTCAATTCCGGAAATCATATCTTCAAAAGAAGTTTTGCCTGGCTCGACATTGATATTTGCCATGCGATCAATGGGAGCGCGGTTCCAAGAACTGGCCCGCTGATTAGCAACACCAGGGACACCTGATCGTGCCTGGCTTTCAAGACTCCCTAATCCACGCTTCAGAATGCCGTTTTCGATCAAAAACTCACGCTCGGCAGGATGCCCACAATCATCGAAGGCATAGGATGCAAATTCATGCTCCACGCCCGGATCGAACGTGACATTGAGAATTTCTGAACCGTATTTAAGACGGCCAAAATCCTCGAGCTTTACGAAACTCGAGCCAGCATAATTGCGCTCG
The DNA here is from genome assembly GCA_903933385.1 of uncultured Silvanigrella sp. Classification (GTDB taxonomy): domain Bacteria; phylum Bdellovibrionota_B; class Oligoflexia; order Silvanigrellales; family Silvanigrellaceae; genus RFOM01. Next base: position 2,024 of record CAIZJW010000132.1, read on the forward strand.
TCACCTAAAATACGATCGAGCTCAAGCGGGTGCCCTATGCTTTCGTGGATCTGCAGCATCATTTGATCTGGAGATAGAACAAGATGGGTGGTTGCGTTTGGACACTCTTGCGCATCGAGGAGTTCGTGCAGTTGAATAGCGACTTTATCCGCTTGCTGCGTTAGCACATACTCAACAATGAACTCCGCTCCGCCTTGATAAGAGTACGCGCTCAATCCATGATTGGAGCGCTTTTGTACAACTCCATTTTTTTGTCCAACGGCTTCAAGTGCAACTGTCACCAGAGAGAGATCTTGTTCAAAATGTGCGCCGTTAGAAGATATAAAGCAACTTTCTACCTGCACGTTTTGCATGTAGGCAGTTGATGTAATCACTGCCTCTGAGGTGCGCATGCGTTTTGTGAGAGAAAGCAAAAGCTCAAACTGTTCTGCCTCGGTGAGTACAGCCAAGGAAGAGCGTACTCGAGATGAGTAGCGTCCTTGAGAGGGCGGACGCCTGCTTTCATCGAAACGATGAAGTGCGCGCTTTGCTGCAGCAGTCGCAAGTTGATGAGCGCGAACTGCCGTGCGCATCAAGCTCTGCTCGCTGAAGTCGGGCGTGGCTGCGTAGCCAAATTGGCCATGAACGAGCCATTCAATCATGACCCCAGATGATTCGCTGTTTCTGTTTGAATCTGGATGCGAGTCTCGCACTTCGCGCGACTGTGAGTGCTCTCGGTGGTAACGAAGCCCAACCCACTCACCAGGGCCGATTGAAAGCTGACTCAGTACTTTTTTCAGGCGTTGTTCCATGGGAGACTTTCCTGGTCGAAGTTAGTGCTTGTTGCATAAGAAACACCAACACTAGTTGGTGATGACGAAAAAGGCCACAAAGGGGAGAGATGTAATGCGCTGGACGAACGAAATGCTCACAAAAATGCAACGTAAGTTGTTTCGTCCACACCAGATTCTCAAGGTTTGGAAGAACTTTAATCAGGTTCCAGGCGGGCGCATGGCATTTAGCCGTCTCTTGAGAACCGTGATTCCCTATACCGGAAGCGTAAAGCCTGTTGTGACTGAACTTGAGCGCGGAATAGCGAAAGTTGAAATGGCTGACCGCAGGGCTGTGCGCAACCATTTGAACTCAGTTCACGCTCTCGCACTGGCAAATTTGGCAGAATTCCCAGCCGGTCTCTGCCTTCACACGTCAATTCCAGCCAATACCCGAGCCATTTTGGTAAAGCTAGAGGTGGAATATCGAAAGAAGGGCCGTGGCGACCTCACTTCCACTGCCAAAATGGCAAACACAATTGAGCACCTCGAAGCACCCACTCATATCGTAGTGGACAGCGAAATCACTGATTCCTCAGGATCCGTAGTAGCAGCAGCCCGCACCACTTGGTTGGTGAGTCCTACCGGAGAATTGAAATAACATGACAGAATCACTCTTTCTTAAACACACCGGCACTGAACTTCCCATCATTTGTGGAGCCATGTATCCATGCAGCAATCCAGAGTTGGTCGCTGCTGTTTCAGAAGCAGGCGGGATGGGTATCATTCAGCCACTCTCATTGGTTTTTGTTCACAAAAGAGATTTTACAGAGGGAATTAGATATATTCAGTCGCTCACAAGCAAGCCATTCGGATTGAATATCATCACTGAAAAATCATCAAAAATGTACCGTGACCGAATGGAAAAATACCTTGATATCTCCCTTGAATTGGGTGTGCGATTCTTTGTCACATCATTGGGAAACCCACGCTGGGTCGTTGAGCGAGTTCATGCCAAGGGCGGGTACGTTTACCACGATGTTGTCGATAGAAAGTGGGCTTTAAAAGCACTAGAAAGCGGAGTTGATGGCATCATTTGTGTCAACAACAGAGCAGGCGGACACGCCGGACAGCAATCTTTGGAGACCCTCTACAATGAAATGAGGGATCTTGGTGTTCCTCTCATTGCAGCCGGCGGCCTTTCCACTGCCAACCAAATTCACACAGCACTTTCTCTCGGCTACCAGGGAGTGCAAATGGGGACTCGCTTCATCGCAACCCAAGAGTGCTCGGCACATGCCGATTATAAGAAAGCAATCATCTCCGCTCATGAAGCAGACATTGTTCTCACTGACAAAATCAGTGGAGTTCCTGTGTCGGTTATTTACACCGAAAGTGTAAAGCGCATGGGGTTGAGGGCTAATTCAGTGGCTCGATATATGTTACGTCACCCCAAATTCAAACACTGGATGCGCATGTACTACACATTACAATCTGCATGGAAATTAAAAGAAGCATCGCTAAAAGGATACTCCTACAGCGACTTCTGGCAAGCAGGAAAAAGTGTCGAGGGTATCGATTCTGTTCAAAGCGTTGCCGAGGTGATGAAAAACCTGCGCACTGGCTTGGATTAAAGAGAAATCTCGCCCTCAGTCGAGGGTTCCACCCAATTCAATGATTTTATCTTTTGCCTTTTGAAAATCTGGCTGTTTTGAGATCACTTTTTTGAGGAGCTTTATAGCTTCCTCTTTTCGTCCCATCATCACGAGTAGCAAGGATTTATTGAACATCACTGAATGATTTTCATTCTCGCGCTTAAGAATTTGATTGTATGCATCGAGCGCATCGTCGTACATGGCAGAATCGCGATAGCAGATCGCCAAAGAATTAAGAAAGCTTATATTATCTGGCTCTGCATGGACGGCTTGTCGCAGATACTTAGCAGCCTTTTGATATTCTTTTTTCTGAAAAAAGCAGTAACCAAGCCGCTCAACAATAAACGGACTTTCGAACTTGGCACTCGTTGCAATTTCGAGCAGGGAAATTGCATCGTCAACTCGTCCTTTATCCAGTAATGCTTTAGTTGCAACTTCATACCGCACCACGTTCAACGGACTGAGCTCTATGGCTGTTCGATAGCTAGAAAGGGCAGCATCGAGGTCGCCCTCCTCAAGCATGAGGTCACCCAAAAAAGCGTGGGCATGAACGTATTTCTCATTCCTCTGAATCGCCGTTCGGACAAAATTCACCGCACCTTTTTGGTCATTTCTCTCAAGAGCTATGCGAGCCAGGCCAACATACGGACGAGCCGCATGAAGAGTTTGCTTTGCCAATTCGAGATAAACTTGTTCTGCCTGATCGAATTCTTTCATCTTTAAAGCAACTTTTGCAAACTCATAAATTCTTTCTGGGTTTTTATGGCTTGAAAAAGCAGCATGAGCGATGCGCAGCTTTGGCATAATTTCGTTTGGAATGATGGGTTTAATAAGAAAATCATCAAAACCACACTCCAGGGCATACATAATTTCTGCCTTACTGAGTGGATTCGAGGAAAGAACCACGACATCTCTTTGCAAAGCCGGGTCTTCGCGAAGCTCTTGAATCACGTCAATCGCAGTGGGCCCATCGAATTCGTTACTGAGCAATAGAACATTGGCGGGCTGACGACGCATTTCTAGCAGCGCGGTTAATCCATCTTTCACCACGCGAACTTTCGTGAAACCCAACTTTTGTAGATGGTGAGTGAGGATTAATCTTAGGTCACTCTGCGGATCGGCAATCAGAATATCTAATTGACATCCAAACGGCTCGGGTTCGGCCACCTGAAACATCTTATAAATATCTGACTTACTTTCGCTCATTCGTTCTCCAACTTCACCTAACCTATCGGGCGAAAAAGCCCCAAAGTTCAGGTTTATCCCAACCTCAAGTGTAACACCTCATATGTTTTCATGGGGATGTCAGGGGCTTGGCTGTGAACGAACAAGAAAAAGTCAAACCTCTACATCCGCCCGCCTCAGGCCGGGTGGAAACATTAAAATAGTGGTCGCTCGTCCTTGCCGGTGCAGGTCACCAGCCTTATTCTTGAAAACAGAACAGACACTGGCAGAAGCACCCCCAATTCGAAGGGAATCGAAATGAGACTTTGCAAGTCGGTTTTGGCATCATCTGCATTGGTTATCCTCAGCAGCTTCACCGCAACCAGCGCCGCTCATGCCATGGGCCATGGGCCAGCACTTGCAATTCAACATTTTAACCCCAAGTCCACGACAGTTTGGCTTCGCATCACTTCTTCAAACCTGCCAGCCAAAGAAAATTTGGTGGTGCTCGGCCAATTCGAAATGGGAGCCGGACGACAAATTCAAGTTCTAAGCAAACGCCCTCTCAAATCTGATGGCGCACTCATCGAGCTTCCTTGGCCAGCAGGAACTGCCCTGGCATTTGTCGAAGGCCAAGCTCCAGTGGATGGACGCCTCGTGGCCGGATTGCGCAACCGAGGAATGTACTTGATGAGCTCAAGCGAAACCACCCGCCTTCAGCGCGAGGCCACCAACTTCGTTTGGCCCGTCGCATTGGAAGACGCGACCATGCTGGAAAGCAATACGCTCGAGCGCCCGAACCAGCCACTTCCACCAGCTTGGCAGCCACGTGCGGTGACGAAAGCGGAAGCCGTGCAACCCGATCTTGGACGAATGATGCAAATGCTCGAAACTCTCACGGGCGACCGCAGCTTCATGCTTGAAGGAAAAGAAACACGCATCACCGAGCGAGGAGGCAATGAAAATCGCTCACTCACTCAACAGTACGTGATGCAAACCATGAGCGATCTTGGAATTGAGACAAAACTCGTTCCCTATACTTTGAGCGGCTACAAAGGTGCGAACGTTGAGGGAACTCTTTGGGGCGCCGATCGCTCCAAATTTGTTGTCATCTCCGGCCACATGGACTCCGTGCGCAACAAGGGTGCAGACGACGATGGCTCCGGAACGGTTGGAATGCTTGAAGCAGCCCACTTGCTTTCTAAGCTCCCAACACTCCCAGTCTCAATCCGATTCGTTGGATTTGATCAAGAAGAACTGGGACTCATTGGATCACGCGCATACGCCAACCAACTGAGCAAGGATGAAACTGTTCTGGGAGTAGTTCAGGCAGATATGATTGCCTACGATGGCAATAACGATTTCGCTTATCACACCATGGATTGCGATCGCGCCGACAGCAAACCGATTACCCGTGTGGTAGAAGAGCTGAATATCAATCTTGATCTTAAGTTGAAAAAGGTAGCCGCCTGTACCAACCGTTCCGATCACGCTTCTTTTTGGAACAAAAACATACCCGCAACCATCATCTCTGAGAACTTCTTCGGCAACGATGCGAACCCCTGCTACCACAAACAATGCGACCTGATGAACATCGTAAACAAAGAGTACATGTTACGTCTTACGACTCTTCAGGTGAACACAGCACTGAGCTTAGCTCTCTCGGTAAAATAAAACTGAATTGTTTGACGACAGTCGAAAGACAGGCAGAATGGGTGGCGAATCAGCCACCCATTTTTTTATTTGGAGGCCTTATGCGCGGAAAACCTAAGTCGGCATGGTTACAATTTTCACGCACATCCGTGGCTCTTTTGAGCTGTGCAAGCGGAATGTTGTTTATCACCACTCAAAGCGCACTCAGCGAACCAAATAAACAAATTGTTAGTGTAAGAATTTCAAACGATCCAGTTCGACGCATGGAAGATCTCAAAGATCTTTCACAATTTGATATCTTGGGTGTCTCACTCCGCGAGGGGTTGGCTGAAATCGCCTTGAGTTCAAGCGCACTTTCGCAACTCAAAGACATGGGATTTCAAATTGAGTTTTCGCCGCTCAATGCACAATTGCAACGGGAAACACTTGAACCCTATCTCACACCGAGTGAAGTTCTCGATTCACTTTCGAGCCTTTCACAGGCTTACCCGGCTCTCACTGAACTTAAAACAATCGGACAAACACGTCGCAAGCGCGCCATCCAAGCTCTTGTCATATCCTCCGAACCCTCGAACCAGAACCGCCCAACAATTCTTTTCAATGCTATGCACCATGCTCGAGAAGTAATGACCACAGAAGTTGTCATGCACATGGCGCAAGTTCTTTTAAAGGGCTACGGCGTTGATCCGGAAATCACACACTGGCTCGACACTGCGCGGATTATCTTAGTTCCACAAGTGAATCCCGATGGAAATCAATTAGTCCATGAAGGTCAGGCCATGTGGAGAAAGAATGCCTGGGAATCAGAGGGACGCACCTTTGGCGTTGATATCAATCGAAACTATCCAACCCTTTGGGGTGCATGCAACGGTTCGAGCACAAACAAATCGAGCGATTCATTCCGCGGACCAGAGGCTTCGAGCGAACCAGAAACAAAGGCAATGATCGCCCTCATTCAATCAGAGCGGCCAGTTGCGAACATCAGCTACCACTCCTTTAGTGAAATGATTCTTTACCCCTATGGATGCCGCAAGGAAGCGAACCCATCTCTCGAACTCTTCAAATCGATTGGCGCTGATATGAAGGCCAATGTTATTGATGACTCAGGCAAAACCAATACATACTCCTTGGGAACTCCTCCGGAACTTTTGTATGAGGCAGACGGCACCGATGCCGATTGGCAGTTCCGAGAAGCGGGTGTTTTGGCCTTTGCAATGGAAGTCAATGGCCGCCTGCAAGGCTTTCAACCCTCCCACAAACGCTGGCGCGACATCACGGTTGTTCGGCAAGAGGGTGCATGGAAAACTCTCATACGTCGCACTCTAGAACAGGGTGTCCAAGGGCAGATTTTGAGCCGCCAACTGGGTGAAGTGAGTTATCGCATTGCCAAAGTTTTAAATGGCGAGCGCGAGGATTTCACGGGCGGAGACAAATCTGTTAAGCCCTTCCGCACTCGCTCGGCCGATGGCTTTGTATTCAACACCCTTCTGCCCGGTGAATATCAACTGAGCTTCAGCCTGGGAGATACACCTACAAAAACCGTAAACTTTACCGTTAAACAAGGAGAAGTTACGGATCTTGGTGACATCAGGCTCTGAGAATTTCGAGGAGACATTCGCACATGGCCCAAGCCCCTTCTCCATTGCTGACAAGCCAAGATCTGGCCGTGCGCATTGGTATCACAACACTCTTCGAGGGGCTTGGTCTGACACTTCATCCAGGCGATAGACTTGGAATTGTAGGCCCAAACGGTGCTGGCAAATCAACTCTTCTGCGCATCCTTGCAGGTGTCGGAAAATCAGATTCCGGCAACGTCGCGTGGCGAAGCGGATTACGCAAAGCTTACGTCAGTCAGGCAATCCCTTTTTCACCAGAATCCACGGTCCGCGACATTCTTCACACACAGCTCAAAAAAGTCTTTGGCACCGACGCAGCAGAGGAAGCTCAACTTCGGTTTGAGAAACACCTTGCCAAACTTGAGTCCGAACCGGATCTCGGTGCTGACGAAAAGTGGCTCTCTGAGCTCGACAAACTGCAACACAATCTCGACTCCAACCATTCGCGCAATGTGGACATCCCAAACGCCATGGCAGGGGCGATACGCGTGGCGGGTCTTGAAGAACTCGCCGAGCGCGAAGTCAGACATCTCTCTGGTGGTCAGCAAAAGCGATTACAACTCATCCACTCGCTCATCAGCCAGCCGCAGCTCCTTCTTCTCGATGAACCGACAAACCATCTTGATGTTGAAACTGTTGAGTGGCTTGAAGACATCCTGCTCGAACTTTCGGAGTCTGGTTTCCAGATGCTGGGAGTCCCTCTCCTCGATGAAGTTCCTGAACCAATTGCTATGGCGATTGTTTCACACGATCGTGCTCTTCTCGACACAATGGCAAATCGAATTCTTGAAATTTCCTCCGGGGAAATTCAATTCTACAATGGTAACTACGAAGCCCATGCAACTGAGAAGGTCAGGCGCATGGAAGAGGCTCGCACACGCAATCAGCGCCTTGCAAACCTCATGCGCAGAGAACTTGCTTGGCTCAGCCGTGGTCCAGCTGCCCGCACAACAAAACAGCAGGCGCGCATCAATAGAGCGGCAGTGCTGGAAGTGAATTTACACTCAGCCGAAAAGAGAGCTGCTGACAAACCTTCAGTTGCATTAGATTTCAATGCTTCAATGGAAAGCCGCGAGCGAAATTCTTCGGATTACTGGGTCACAGTCAAAGAGAATCTTGGCTCGCAAATGCTTTTCGATCTCGAAGGCATTACCATGGAACATCCTGGCGGAAGCGATAAACCCTTGCTCATGAAGCAGCTCTCGCTCAAAGTGAAACCAGGGATGAAACTTGCAATTGTTGGACCAAATGGCTGCGGAAAAACTCATCTCCTCAGACTTCTTGCAGGACAACTCTCCCCAAGCCAGGGAGAATGCAAACGCCACGATCTAATTAAGATCAGTTACTTTGACCAACACCGTCACGAATTAGATTTCAACAAAACTGTCCGAGCTTCAATTTGTCCTGAAGGCGACTACGTGCACACGAGTCAGGGTTATGTGCATGTTATGAGCTATCTAGAAAAGTTTCTGTTTGCACGTCACGATGCAGAGCGCACACTGAAGAACCTTTCAGGTGGAGAACAGGCAAGAGTTCTCATGGCGTCCATGATGCTCGAACAGGGAAACGCGTTGATTCTCGATGAGCCAACCAACGATCTCGACATCCCAACCCTGCAGGGTCTCGAAGAAACCCTGGTGAATTTCTCCGGAGGAGTCGTTTTCACTAGCCACGACCGCTATTTCATTCAGCGTGTTGCAACCCACATTCTGGCCTTCTCGGGCCTACAATCCTCTGATGGTCAAGGTTATTATCATTGGACAATGGTTCCAAATTTAGAGCAGGCCCTCGGATTGCTCGCAGCCTTGAATCCAGTGCGAACGTCTGCGTCAAAAGAAGAAAAGAAATCAACCGACAGTCATTCAAAAAATGATTCCGAAAATCAATCCAAATCTAACAAGGCAAAGATCACGTTTTCGGAGAAAAAAGAACTTGAAAAAATTGAAACAAAAATTCCACTTCTAGAAGACAAACTTGCAGCCGCAACCCAACTGTTGAATGATTGCTATGAACAGGGACTGACGTTCACTGTCATTCAAGAACGGCAAGAACTCGTGAAGCAACTTGAAGGTGAATTAGCATCCTTACAGGAACGTTGGGAGATCTTGTACAGCAAAATCTGATGCTCGGTGCTCGCGGAGATATATGAAGCTTTTTCTTTTACTTGCTGCATTTTTTGTATCGTGCCTTGCGTTTCAGGTGGTCCAGTCTCGGGCCCCAAACAAGAGCTAAGAACTGTGAAAAGTTCGTCAACCATCGTTGCAGCACATCTTAAATACCCAGAACTATTATATATAATAGATGTTTATTAAAACACAGGAGAGAACATTCCGATACGCTTTAAAATCGAGGAAGTTAGATGATGCGGATTGAGAAATCACTTTATGTGAGTTTAGCCTTTGCAGCTTTCGTAACTGTTTCGTGCAGCAACGGAGGATACAAAGGCTTCTCTGCTGGCGGCGGTGATAAAAAAAATTCTGCGTCGGGTGACATTGCCGTTGATAAAACTGAAGCCAAAGCAGGAGGCGAAGCCACCAGGCTGGGATTACAATCTCTCACATGTGGCGACGAAGTACGCACCGTGCCGGTGAACCTCTCCGTAAATGTAAGCGCGAATGAGCAGCTTTTTGAGTTACCTACAACATGCAAAAGTAATGTTGAATCAGAGAAACTCTCGTCATCCAAAAATCCAACAGACATAGTTTTCGTATTGGATATTACTGGCTCAATGCAGGTCAACATTAACGCAATCAAAAGTAACGTCGTGGGATTTGCGAGTGCCATCGAGCAAAAGGGTTGGAATGCCCGTTTTGCTGCAGTGGGTTTTCGTGATGCTATCGAGAGTCGCCACACCTTCTCCGACGCCTCTGCCCTTGCAATCAAACTTGGAAGCTGGGGGGCTGGGGGCGGTGGAGATTCACAAGAATTCTCTCAAGGTGGAGTTCTCGAAGCGCTTAAAATGTTTGACAGCGATGGTGCTTCGAACCCAGCACTCATGAAGTCTGACAAGGTAATACTCTTGGTTACAGACAATCCAGGCTGGGACCCCAGCAGCAGAAACCACGGGAACTTTGACACGAAAAGCTTAGAAACCGCAATTCAAGATTCGGCAGCAAAATTTCCACGCCTCAAATTCTTTCACTCAACACCAAAGAAATCAGCAGATCCGGCTTTTAGCCTCTCCCCGCAGGAGCAGTATAATGACGTTTTGAACAACACTGGAGTCAGCGGCAGCGCGCTTGATTATCCAATCACAGATGACGTCTTTCTGAAACAGTTTGTTGAGAAATTTGAGCCCGTGAAAGAAAAGCGTGAAATGAACTGCAAACTCACTTCAGCAGAGGTCAGAGATCTTTCTGGAATAGTTCGCAGCGACGCGTTCAAGCTCGCAGAAGGCAAAGAGCAACAGCAGGCGCGGATCACGAAAAAAGTCATTGAGAAGAGCTCGCTAGCTCAAATTATAGCGGAGCGATGCTGCTCGCTGCCCTCAGAACCCGCGGGCAGCTGCTCCCAAAAAGTGACTGTCCGCATTCCGATCCGCATCAAATAGGTTGCATCTAGGGCTCCACCGCAGCCTTAAGCTTTTGTAGAGAAATTTTATGGGTTCGGAGAGCGTAGCTCAGTGATTCAGGCTTTGTGCCCATAGAGTCGGCAACCGCCTCTAATGTGATAGTTTGTCCCGCTGAGCGCAATTCTAGAATGGCCGTAAAAACCTGACTACGAAGTTCATCTGAATCTTCAGGAAGAACTTCCCCCGTTATAACACGCAACTTTCTTTCGAGTAGCAATTTTAAGCTCGGATCAACCGTAGGAATCGAAAGATCGAGAATTTCCAGTTGAAATGAAACTGCCAATCGTGCGCTTGAGAAAACCAACTGTGCTGAAAATTGTTTTTCAATGTCTGAAAGCTGCGACGGCGATAGAGCGTGGGCTGATAAACTTCCTGGGAATTCGAGAGCAATGACTTTTTTCTTTGCTTCATGAGACAATGAAGTCAGGGCGACCCAAGAACTCGCTACAGCGAGTTCTTGGATCGCTATGGGCGCATATGCGAGCTTATCTGAAACGAATGCGATCTCTTCTTGTGTATAGGACGCCCGCGCCAGGACTCCTTCCGAATCGAGTTTGAAGTAATATTTTTCATGAATCTCAACCATTTCTCGGAAAGTTCCACAGCTGCGAGCCAAGATTCCTGGCAAACCTGAATCATGAATATCGTGAAGTTGTGCAGCACGGAACGCCAAAAGAGGGTCATTCACGCGAAGCTGACAGGCCAAACCAAAAATTGCTGCCTGCTCTTGCTCGGAAAGAATTCGATTGCCATGAAGAACATCGTCAGGTGTCAAACCAATGGTTGCCAATGTTTGCACAAATGCGGTTCGATGCACGAGCAGCAAGTAGCGAAACAATGGCCTTGCTCCAAAACTAATAAACGAATAAATACTTCTCGCACTGCCGCTATTTCTCATCTTTTTTCTGCCTTCTGAATTGTGATGGAGTGAGCCCAGTCCATTTATTGAAGGCACGTGAAAATGATGCAACATCTGCAAAACCAACCTGCGACGCAACCTCCTTCGCTCTCATACCCATTCTCAACATTTCCTCTGCTGTTTCTCGCTGCAATTGCTGCTTCAATTGGCGCAAGCTAATTCCTTCCCTGGCCAGTGTTCTCTCCAAAGTCCGTACCGACATCCCAAGCTCTGCTGCAATTTCAGGTGCACCAAATTCGGTAGAAGCAATGTGAGAGAGCAAAAGATTCCGAATTCTATTTTTATAGACTGAGTCGCCGGTTTGATTTGTGCAATCAACTGAATTTTCATCAGTTCGCGCGCACCTCTTCTTAAAAAACTCAAAAACCGCATCGTCTGCTGAACAAAAGGAATATTTGATAATTTCCGGATTAAAATGAATTTCAAGGGAATTCCCCTCAAATGAAGGTTCCAAACCATAGGTTGAACTGAATCGCTCACTCCAACGAGACACCTGAAATGCCTCAGGGGGCTCGCAGTTTCTTGGAAGAATAGCCTTTGAAAACATTTCAGGAGGAATTCTCTGTCCCAGTAGCGACCCAAGGCAGATACCCGCGAGGTAATGAGAAAGCACAGAGGGTGTGCCTGCAGGGGGTGTCCAACGACACCAAAGTGCGCTGTCATTCTCGCCAGATTCAAAGCAATGCGACGAAAAAAAACTATGAACCACCGCAATGGCCTGCGTGAAGTTCCTTGCCGACGACAATAACCAACCTCGTTCGCCCAAATCCGGAAATTGAAAAAGATGACTGGCTTCGAGGGCCAGACATGGCTCATTTTCTGATAGCTCAATGATGCTCGTCCAGAGCTCCAGTAAAACAGAATTTTTAACATGAACTTCAGACGCCAGTAATTCAGAGAGCTCGAGGCCATTTCGAGATACAAGTGCCTGGGCACGCTTTGCATCTCTGACAATCAGCGCCCGAAGTAACGCGCGATAGGGACCAAAGAAAACCACAGTCGCTTCGGCTGAAAGAGTCATTTGAAACCCTGTTCCCATACAAAAAGAGAGCCAAAATCTGGACACAAAACACCGCGGCGGAAAAAGCAAAGCTTTTCTCAAAATGTGCAATCATCTCAGTCGATCGATTCAGGTAATATCACAGGCGTTCATAATTTGTGAAACGTTCCAGGTTGAAACAAGGGGGGATTTTATGAGGATGCGAGTCAGGCCTGCTTCACTGTCGAAGGGGCTAACCATTTTTTCTGCAACGGGGATTATTCTGCTGACTGCTCTTTCTGCAGTGAGTGCTTGTGGGAAAAAGAAATCAAGTGTCTCATCAGGGCCTACTGGTCAACTTGCTCTGAACTTTGCCACTGTCAACTCAAACGCCGATGGCAATTCAAGCTCATTCAACTTAGGTGACACGGAATTTGCACCGACAGCCGCCCTGCCACAGTCCATAGCATCGGGCGCTCCAGATAGCTTTGAGGTGAATCTGCTCAGCATGGATCTACGCGGCAAAGCAGACAATGGAAATGAAACCAACGTCAATATCTTTAAAAGTGACTCAGGAAAGCCAATTAAAATTACAGGATCAGAGATTGATTTGAGTCAGCTTTTTACCACCTACGAATGTTATAAGAAAGATGGATCACCCCTGATATTAGCTGCAGGTGAAACCTGTAAATGCGGCGTGGGCCCAGATGACAAATTGATTGCCCCTCAATCCGACGGCAGCTGCAAGCAGACAAACGCCCAAGGCGATCTTGTAGAAATTACTGAGCCAGCTGGAATACTCGATATTTCTGCGCTCAAATACACTGAACTCCGCGTTACCTTTGCACCAAAAGCAAAAATAAAAGGCTGTGTCAGTGCAACATTCAGTAGCCTCGGTAACAACGTGGCAAACGGCAGCGTGGGGCTTCAAACATACTGCACTCAAACAGAAAAGGCCTCTACAAATGAGAGCATCACACCCGTGCATGCTGATTTCAAGAACGTCACAGCACAAGAAACAGAACTCTTTCTAAACAAGAGCTGGGGATCGCGCGCGAGCAATTTGCAACTCTCATTTCCGATCAAAGATGGCCTTACTATTACCGCAGGTCAAAAGAGCAATCTGACCATGGTCATCGACGTGAACCGCATGCTCCGCTTTTACAATATGGGACGCAGCGACTCAGGACCCAACCCTGGCTTCCCAACCAACCGCGCATATTTTTTCACAACCGTTTTCGAAGATTCGCTTTTTGTTTTCGCCGGCAAGGCAGGCAGCATTCGTGGATATAGTTGGCAAACCGATACCTGTTCTGGATCGTTCAGCAGTGCATACACATGCGCTAGCCCCTCGAGCGTTGATGGCTGGTTGACATTGATTCTAGACTCGAGCGGAACTCCTTTCGTTGCAAGTGCCATGCCAAACGACGACAACAACCTAACAACTCTCAAAGGCGGAAACCGCAAAGCACAGATTGGTATTGATTCTTCCATGATTAGCAAAAATACAGATGGCACATACAATGTGGCTGTTTCTTTGAATGGCGAAGTTGATCCCACCATCTATAAATTTGATCTGAGTGGCGCTCTGAACTCGTCGTTTGAAACTGACTACCGTGGCACGAAAAATGGTTCTGAAGACACCTTCGGCAGAATTAAACTCACACGCGGTCTCTAAGTTTTTCGGCACTCATAAAATCGCGCATGCGACCGCCCCGTGACTTCTGGGAAGTCTAGCGGCGGTCGTAGTCTTTGAACAGACACGAAAAAGCTGCGGAGTTCCTTCTCAAAAGCAGCACGCTCTTGAGCCTGACAGTTCGTGGAGAAGTAACAAACCCCATCCCTGTTCAAGATATGCTCGCAGCAACGGGCCAAATCACGCCATTCATCTGCGACGTGAAAAGTTCCTGCATCATGGGTCGATGAAAATGTTGGTGGATCGCAAATAATGATATCCCACCCTGGGTCTTCGCCTCGGTCGAACTTTTGCACTTGCTTGTCGAGCCAAACACGAACATCGCGTTCAATAAATTTTCCAACACGACGCTCTGTCAAACCATTCAGTTCGAAGTTTTTCTTGCCCAAATTCAATGTGCTCATTGAGGCGTCTACATTGAGTACGACCTCGGCGCCGCCTTGTGCGCCTGCAATTCCAAAAGCACAGGTATAAGAAAAAAGATTTGCAATTCTTTTGCCTGAAGCCATTTGCTCAACCCTGCGCCGATTGTCGCGGTGATCGAGAAATAGCCCAACATGCTGCCTGAGGGTCAGTGTCACCAAAGCTTTCCAGTCGTGCTCTGTCACTTCAAAGCTATCGAGGGGGGCTTTGCCGGTTGTCCACACGTCCTGAATGAGACCCTTTTTGTGTGGGTTTTTACTGATACGCCGGTAAACACAACCAACAACTCCAAAGGAC
>CAIZJW010000133.1 GCA_903933385.1 uncultured Silvanigrella sp.
AACGACAATCTATACGCGGCTCGCAGGAGCTTTTGATAGGCAGCGTTATGGCGCGCAATGATCCCGACACCGGCAACTTCGGCAACACCACCATGGGCGTAAATTTGCGCCCACCGAACTACAGTGAAGATGCCTTGAGAGGCGACGTGCGAGGATTCGACACTATCTACTTCATCCAAGATTCAAGCATTTTTAATTTCCTTGGATGGAGCCTTATGACCGGAGCGTCAGTAGAGCAAACTCTCTTTAAAAACGATCAAAGTATCTACAAGGTTCAGCAAGATGGAGCGATTGTATCTACGGGGGAAAAAACCCGCAGCCAAAGAGCCATTGCACTGGGAGTTCAACCTGTCCTTTATGTGAGCAAAGCGTTTCATTTAGCGCTCGATTTGAACTACTCATTTCGCGACAAAAAGACTGCAAAATCTCAGAGCAACGCACTTCTGGTGACGCCCATCGTGCGCTATGCATTGAATGAAAACGCCCTTGGGTCGCCCCAGCTCTATACTTCGTTCACATATGGGCGCTACGATCTTGATTTCAAAAAACAACTCGATGGTAGTTTCAAGAACACACTCGGAACAGTGCAATCAGGAATAGAGTTGTGGTTCTGAGCAAACTCTAAGAACCCATAACAATCGGCATTCGTCATCGAACTCAAAGTTGGTTTTTGCCGAGCATATGCTTCAAAGCGGCGTGCAAATCCGCATGTCGAAATTCAAAGCCAGCCTTGCACAGTGCCTCAGGAATAGCGCGCTGGCTGCACAAGAGAAGTTCATTCGCCATTTCGCCCAATGCAAGTTTGAGTGCAAACGCAGGTGCAGGAAGGACTGCCGGGCGATTCAATACATTTGCCAGAGTTTTGGTGAACTCAAGGTTTGTCACAGGCTGGGGCGATACAAGGTTGACTGCACCACGGATTGATTCAGTTTCAAGGGTGTGGACTATCGCATAAAGAACATCATCAAGAGCAACCCAACTCATCCATTGCTTACCGCTCCCCAATCGACCACCCGCTCCAAACTTGAAAGCTGGTAGCATTTTTGCCAAAGCCCCACCGCGAGGAGTGAGGACGGTGCTCATGCGCAGCTGCACAGAACGCGCTGAAAAAACGCTTTCAGACTGCTGTGCTGCCTTTTCCCATGCGCAAGCCAGCTCTCCAAGAAAACCCTCACCCGGAGAGGAGGATTCTGTCAGAATTTCATCGCCACGATCACCATATATTCCAACTCCAGATGCCGAAATGAAAACCTTGGGAGACAATCCCAATTCCTTGAGTCCGGCAATGAGATTATGGGTTGCCTCAACCCGTGAGCGCGCCAGATTTTCTTTCTGTTTCGATGTCCAACGTTTTTCAGCAATACCTTCACCTGCAAGATGAACAACTGCGTCGAGCGGCTTGCCATCCTGAAGAGCGCCTGCATTCGTGGGGCGACTTTCAGTCAGATTCCATTGCACCGTGTTTGCTGAGTCAGATGCCTCACGCGACAGACCAATGACCTCGTAGCCACCTTGACGCAAAAATGCAGTTAACTCTCGTCCAATCAAACCGCGACTTCCGGTGACAAGAATTCGTTTCACTGTTTTCTCCTGCCATGCACCCCAAAACGCCAAATCATTCGAAAGAACTTTGTGGCGGTATGCAAACATCGCAGAAAGCTTTTGCCGCACAAACCAACCGGCGAAAATATCAGACAGCGGTGAAAGCGGCAGCTCATATTGCACCCGATCGTGCAACAAGGAATTTTGCTCGGAAATGGCCTCAAATTCATGCCGGTGACGCCAACATTTGAAAGGACCTTGCAATTGTCGGTCGGAAAACTCTTTTCCAGGAACGACGTTAAAATGCTCGGCATGCCATTTGAGAGTGCCCACTGGCGCGGGCAAAGCGATCACAGCTCGCCCGCCCTCTCTGAGTCCGTCGGTGCGCAGCATCCGGGTCGATTCCCACGCTGGGCTCAAACGATTGAAGGCAGAGTCGTGCTCATGCCAAGCATAAGCAAACTCTGCCTTTACAGGGAGAGAGACCCAAGTATGGAGCTCTCGCATCATCTTAGAACGAGTAGATGCCGACGAGGTACGTGCGATTCGACGACTTGTTTACCGACTTACCATCCTTGTCGGTGAAAACCTTGTCGTTGGCCGTACTCAGCTCGTGACCCAACTCAACTTGAAATCCACCGGCAGCGTAGCCCGCGCCAATGACGAATTGAGTTTGATCTTGCTTGGATTCATCGGAATCAGCAATTGAATCGTCTCGCTTGCTCACTTGCGACGTTGAGAATCCGTAGGTGATGAGGTCGCCCTTCTGAAGAAGATTTCCAACACCAAAGAGTTGGGAATCTCCGTTGAAACCCAATCCGAGAGTGACATCGGTTGTCTTGTTGGATGCTTTCACAGCAAATTTGGGTTCGTCGACAGCCGCGGTTGTTTCGAACTTCCCCTTCGAAACGGATGTCACGACGTTCAACTTCGAACGCACAATTGACTGATACCAGCCACCGAGCGCCCAATTGTCGCGGTTGTAGCCCAAGGAGCCTTCAAAGTGCGACACGTCACGAGCAGTGATCTTGCGCTCCGTTTTTACGAATGTGGTTGTGGACTTTGCACCCTCAGCATCAAAGACGGGCTCTGAAGCCCCGGGTTCTTGCTGAACCTGGTTCTTTTCCATTCCGAAGAATGCCGCCGCAACAACGCCTTGGTAGCTCACACGTGTTCCAGCAATGACGCCACGGTCGGTTTTGAGAGTTTTTCCGAAAACGCGTGAGTCACGCCCGCCCGGAAAGCCCATAGAGTTACCGAGGCCAAGCGACAAACTGAGCTCATCTTTTCCGCCGAGAGAAAGCTTTTGAACGACTGAAGCGCCATCCATCCAGCTAAACTGATCAACAGTAATGGTTGCGTCCATACCCCAAGCATCAGCACCACCCAAACGTGTGCGTCCGAGCGAAAATGTTGTGTTGGATGGCAGCGCGAGACCAACATCCGCACGGCGAATGCTAACGCCATTGATGCCGTTTGTGGCAGAAATCTCGGGACCCACGTTTCCGAGGATTTGAGTTTCAAACTGAGCACGGGTGATTCCCTCACTCACTTTGAGTCCGAAACGGACGTTTGCGAGCTGGAACTCAGGGTTTCCTGCAGACTGAGTGTCAGCCAAATTTGAATAGGCTTGAATCAATCCGTACGGAATGACTGACTTTTGCAGTTCCTTGTCGGTTTTTTCTCCGTCAGCGAAGGCATTCGCCTGAACAGCAACAACAGCGAGGAGAGCAATTTTGCGAGCTGAAAACATAGACACGGTGCCTCCGCAAAAAATAGAGTAAGAAGCGGGCTCAACCTAAATTGATTCCGTTAGAGCGTCAAGCCACCGAAGCCCCTCAACATTGAGGTCATAGCCATGCAGATTTCGAATGAACTTCAAATGACTCACCAGATCGTGTTGCAAAATCCCACTGATCCTCATGTGGCGCAGGAGCGTCTTGAATCGTGGTGCAACAAAAAAAATCTCGATGCCGTTCTCATTTCTGCACAAGATGCATTTCTCAGCGAATACACCCCCCTCAGTTCCAACCAACGATTCCATCTTTCGGGATTCACGGGCTCAACAGGAGACGGGATCTTCATCACACGTGCGCTTGCAATCAAAATGAAGCTGCAAGCTCGTTTCCATTTATTCGTCGATGGGCGCTACCACCTGCAAGCCGATCAAGAGTGCAAAACAGAACTCGTCGGAGTCCATAAATTTACGCTCGCCACAGGTTTAGATGAAGCCATCTTTTCCTGGTTACGCGAGGCCTTTCCTGAAGGTACAAGGCTTGGAGCAGACACCCAGCGGATCGGATGGACACGCTGGAATGCTCTCGAAAACCTATCCTCAGACGGAAGTATTTTCCTCACAGGATATGGAAAAGGTGAAATAGCAACTGCGCTAGAGGCTCCTGGCTGGAAAGTTGATCGGAAAATTGAAGTGCTTGAAACCGAAATAACCGGCCGAAATCTTCAGTTGAATTTAACCGCCTTAAGAGACATGCTCACGAGCAAATGCGAGGGACAAGGCTACATTTTTGCAACATGCATGAGCGACGATGCCGCTTGGCTCCTCAATGCCAGGGCTTATCATCTTCCACAACTGTCATCATTTCTCGCGTATACTTTCATCACGCCCAAATCTTGCGTGATACATCTCCCTGAGGAATCGAGTGACTGCGAGCTGAATCTCGGTTCTAAAGAGAACGTTATAGTCACGCGAGGACCGTTGCAAAACGCACTGCAAGCTCTGCAAAAGATCAGCTACGGAGGGGAATCCTTCGAACAGATCTGCTTTAGCGGACGCGCAATGAACGCAGCGCTGCCCAAAGAACTCGCGAGCCTTTTCACGACTGCCAAAATAAACTCTGACCTACACCTCATTGAGTTGCTCCGAGTTGCTAAAACAAATGAAGAACTCGACTCAATTCGGCGAAGTTTCTTACGTAGTAGCAAAGCAATTGCACAAACTCTGCGTTGGGCAAAAGAGTGTGCAAGTTCGGAAGGTCCGCTCAGCGAAACCGATCTCGCTGCACGCATCAAATCTGAATATGCTGCGCAAGGAGCTCTCGAATTGAGCTTCAAGACAATTTCAGGTTTCGCTGAAAATGGAGCAGTTATTCATTATTCGACCCCTTCAGCAAAAAAGCTTGCCCAACAGGGCGACCTGCTTCTTCTCGACAGTGGTGCGTATTACAAGGAAGGTTTTGCCACCGATTGCACTCGAGTTGCTGTGTATGCAGGCGACCGCTCTAAGATACAAAGCTGGCAGCGCGAGATATATACGCTGACCTTAAAGGCATGCCTTGCAGGATTGCGGGCAACTTTCAATTTGAACACACCCTGCCGCGAAATTGATGCATTGGCTCGCACTCCACTGCAACAGAAGGGCTATGATTACGCGCACGGCACCGGACACGGAATCGGAATTCACGTACATGAAAACGGCATCCGGCTGTCGCCAGCCTCGCAATACACCTTTACCGAAAACGCTGTTGTGAGTGTGGAACCCGGAATTTATCTCGCAGGACAAGGGGGCGTTCGAATTGAAAACGTGGCCATCGTTGTACCCCGCGACGCCACGGCCGACGACAACAACTCACACGCTTTCGAAAATATCGTTTACGTCGGGTACGATTGGGATTTAATTGATTTGAATTTGCTGAACGATGCCGACAAGAGAGATTTGGCAGCATACGAACGCAAATGCAAAACGCTGGGCACTGCGGTTACTGATTGTCCGTTGGTGTGAGTGCGGCACTTTCGGCGGCTGCTTGTGCGCGCGACTTCTCAATTGCGCGCAAAGCAAACACAGACATTTCACACATCATATAAAGCGGAACCGAAACCAGAACCTGACTTAAAATATCAGGAGGGCTTATCAGCGCACCGAGAATAAAAGATGCGAAGAATATAATTTTACGGTTATTGGTGATGTGAAACGATTTCACAACGCCCACAAATCCGAGCAAAGAAATGATCACCGGCACCTGAAAAATGATGCCAAAAATCATAACCAAAGTTGTCAGTGAGCCAAAATAGTTCTCATACGTCATTTCTACCGAGGCGTACTCTGCTGCCCATTGCAGAGTTTGCGCAAGAAACGCGGGAACAATAACAAAAAATCCAAAGAAAATTCCCACATAGAACAGCACAACACTGGCAAAAACCAATGAGAGTGCCATCTTCCGCTCACGTTCATAAAGCGCAGGAGAAACAAACAACCAGAGTTCGCGCAAAATAAACGGCAAGCCAACGACGGCTGCTGCAATCATGCACATCTTCATATTGACCCACATAACTTCAATCAGGCCGATTGTTTTGAGAGTTTGCGCGGAGGCGGTCGAGGCTGCGGCTGCACTGAGGCACTGACTGGGCCAAGAAACAAAATCGGCAAACTTCTGGAGAGCAACCTGCAAACTCTCACCAGCCTGATTGGCCTGACCAATGAGGAAGTTGTAGCAAGTGTATGGCAACTGAAGAAAGCGGATCAATAATTTCATATTCCAGAAGGCCAAAACTATAAACGCCAAGTACCAATAAGCTGCGCGGACAATATGCCTGCGCAAATCTGAGATATGAGAAACAATACTCATTTCTCCACTGGGAGGCTCCCCGCCTGGATGAGGGAGCGCTGACCCAACTCCAGCAGCTGCAACTGCTTCTTCATGTGCAACCGCTCGCTGCCGCTCGGCCTTCCGTGCCACGCCTTTTTTGAAGACAGTCGAAAAAGTGTCGAAAATCTTCATCCGCTATTTTGCCTCCAGCCAGTTCTGACCTACGCCAACTTCAGCCACGAGCGGAATTGAGAAATCCACCGCGCCCTCCAAAGCATTTTTCAGCAGAGTTGCCGTCGCGTCCACTTCTTCCCGTGGGCATTCCAACACCAGTTCATCGTGGACCTGCAAAAGCATCCGCCCCCGCAATCCACTTTTGCGAAGTGCCTCAGCCACCCGCAACATACCCATTTTCATAATGTCGGCTGCGGTTCCCTGAATAGGAGAGTTAATGGCGACATTTTCGAGAGCCTTAACTTCGCCCGGATTGAATGCCCGTGAGAGATCAACAGGGCGTGGCCGACCAAAAAAGGTGTGCACAACTCCCTTCGAACGCGCCAATTGCCTTTGTTCCTCGAGATATCGATAGACACCCGCAAAGTTGAGAAAATATCGCTCGATGAAGGATTTCGCTTCGCCGAGCGGGATTTTCTGTTCCCGCGACAATCTTTGCGCACCCATGCCATAGATGATGCCGAAATTTATGGTTTTGGCGTTTCCTCGCTCCTCCGAAGTCACCTGCTCGGGACTCTTTCCAAGGATTCGAGCCGCAGTTTGCCTATGAATATCAGCTCCCGCTCTGAACGCCGAAAGCATCGTTTCATCCTGGGCTAGGTGTGCCATGACGCGCAGCTCAACTTGAGAGTAGTCAATGGAGACAATGACCGATTGGTCGTCGGAAGCACAAAAAGCCTTTCGGACCTTTTTACCCAATTCAGTTCGAACGGGAATATTTTGAAGATTAGGATCGCTGCTTGAAAGTCGCCCCGTGGCAGTTCCAATCTGATTAAAACTCGTATGTATTCGGCCGGTGGATTTTTTCACCAACTGCGGAAGCACGAGAATATATGTGTTGAGAAGCTTGGAAAGCTCTCGAAACTCCTGCACAAGCGATACAACAGGATGCGAAGCAAACTGCTCGAGCACATTGGCATCCGTTTTAAAGCCAAGCGTGGTCCGAGCCAATTTTCCCTTAAAACCAACAGTTTCATGAACTTTAAGATTTTCAAAAAGAACAACACCTAATTGTTTGGGACTTCCAATATTAAATTCTTGTCCAGAAAGTTGGAAAATTTGTCGCTCGATTGCAGAAATTTTATCCTGAACTTCGCCGGCTAGATGAGCCAAATATTCAGAATCGATGTGCACACCAGCGCGCTCCATGTCGGCAAGAACACGCATGAGCGGCATCTCAACATTCTGGAAGAGGCGTGCAATCTTTTCGTCAGCGTTCAGTTGTTTCGAAAGAACTTCCCAAAGACGCAGGGTCGCATCAACATCTTCACAAGCGTATTCCGTAATCAGCGCAAGCGGAACTTCTGTCATCGACTGACGCCCAGCATCTTTGCC
>CAIZJW010000134.1 GCA_903933385.1 uncultured Silvanigrella sp.
CGGTCAATTTTGCAAAAGCTGTGAAGGCATCATCGCGAGACACTCACCAGAGTCTTGTTTATTCGTAGGTCACGTCACCTGAGATGTCGTACAAAATTTTCTTTGCGTCCGTGTTGGGTTGCCCATCAACTTTCGAATACACTCGCGCTTTCCATGTTTCTCCAGATGCAGCTGAAACTGTTATCTCCAGAGGTGAATCAACGCTTGGATAAGCTGTGTTCACGGTCTGACACCCGGAGCCCATAGCATCCATTGAAGTGATGGTCGCGAGGTCCGATGAATCTTTAGATACGCAAACCTTGTAGCTGATTGTGCTTGTATCGCCAGCATCGGCTAGCGTTGAAGCCGCGAAAGCGACCTTTATTTTGCTGAAATTACCCGTGTTATAGAAGGCCACGGTACTTTTTAAAGTGGGTGCAACGAACTTAGATCTAACAGACATGGTGAAGGCTTTGGTATCGGTTGCAGACCCTCGACCCAGAGAAGCCGTCAAGGTTACTGATGTGTGAGAACCATCATAGTCATGAGTGGCCGTTCCCGTTCCTCCTGAGACACTCAAATAAGACGCGTTGTTGGAGGACCAAGAGACAGTGCACGAAACACCGGCGACACCGCTTTTTACCAAAGGGAACGTGATTGATGTTGTCGGTGCCGCAATGGTTCCAGTTGTTGCTGTTTTAGGTGTGTTTGCCAATCCAGTAAAGTCTGTTGTTGTGAGGGCTGTTTTACAGGCTGCTACAGACTCCGCTTCGGTGTATTTTGGAACCGTCAGGTTGGCTGTCACCGCTCCCGATGCTGAAATTCCGTTCACAGTGACTGTGCCTGAAATCGTTACACTCGCATCTGAACCCGTGTCTGCCGCCCGCGTAACAGTTGCACTCGTTCCTGCAACGGCGACTGCAGAGTTGTTGCTTTGCCAAGAACTAAAGACACATGAATGTCCGCTAATGGTGGCACCCGACGGAAGAGTAAAGTTGCTTTGGACCGACGCTGCCGTGTCGGGATTTGTGAATGTGAGG
The DNA here is from genome assembly GCA_903933385.1 of uncultured Silvanigrella sp. GTDB lineage: Bacteria > Bdellovibrionota_B > Oligoflexia > Silvanigrellales > Silvanigrellaceae > RFOM01. The sequence continues at coordinate 1,020 of CAIZJW010000134.1, forward strand.
TTGCCTGTTGTGAAGCCTGCAAGACATTCATTTGCTTTTTCGAGGTCGGTTGCGGGGGCTCTCGATACGATAAAGTTCACGCCTGCGCTGAGTGCGGTGTAGGCGGTTCCTGCGCTGGCCGTAGCCTTAAGCGTTACGCTTGAGTCACCCGAAGCGTACGCAGGGCGAGTCACTGTGACGGTTTCCCCGCCCAATGCGGTAGCGCTTGAATCGGGAACCTCGCTCCACGAAAGCAAACAAATATTACCGCCTGTGTTAATTCTGCTTGGGAGCGTGAAATTCTGCGTTACTACGGCAGCGACGTCAGGCGAAGTGAAGTTGATTTTGCTGATATCTACACTAGCAGCGCACGTATCAACTTCTGCATTGCTCAATGCGCGCAAAACAGTCACACTAAAAGTTTTCGTGTCGATTATGCCCGATGCGGTGTGGGTGAGCGTTGCTGTGAGAGTGATTGTTTGGTCTGTTGCTCCGGCTTGACGAGAAACAGTAGCGACGCCCGTTGAATTGTTAATACTTGTAATGCCCGATGTGCCGCCTGCAGACCACGAAACCGAGCAGGTATTCTGTGTTACCGGCAACGTAAAATTACGGATAACGGAGGTCGTTGAATCGCCCGATGCGAATGTGAATGCAGAAGAACTGAGATTACTTTTGCACGCTGCCAATTCTGTGGCTGCATTTGAACTTGAGCCAGTGTTGCTGCCTGCGGCTTTACGTTTGACGGTCAGAGTGAAAGTCTTCGTTTCAGTGGATCGCCCCTGCGCGAGAGTGGCTGTTAGGGTTACGGTTTCATCTGTTGTTCCAGTTGGCCGAGTGATTGTTGCCAAACCCTCGTTAATAGAGATCCAACTCGAGGATTCAGCATCTGCACTCCAGCTCACCGAACAGGTGGCAGACGTTTGTGGGAGATTGATATTTTCAGTGACAGAGGAAAGTGAATCGTCGCTTCCCATGATGATGGACGATTGATCTAGTGCTTCGGTGCAGAGTTTCAAAGACTCAACGACTTCGATGTCTGTTTGATATCCTCCGGACTTAGACCAGGAAATCTTTTCGTCCTGACTTCCGTCGAACACCCTGACGTAACCACAAGCCGCTACAGCAAATGCTGTAGTCATTAACGCACTGCTTACTAAGATTTTTCGGGCTTCAAATATCATTGGCCACCTGCATACTTCCAGAAGGGCAGACGGGCGGATTTGTCGAGATCATATCCGACCATGAACTGATATTCCCTGACTGATCCTTTAAGTGTTTTTGATTTAGCTGTGTCTGTTAACGACGACAATGCGCGAAATTCAAACCGCACGGGACTGTTAGATATCAGAGTTGTGAAGCCAATCTGGGAAACAAAACCAGACTCGATCGCTGCATTGCCAAAATCTTCTGTGGAAACTTCGGCCGAAGAATTTCCTTCCAGCAGCTTGCCTTTTTTGTTCCAAAATGACCCGTAGAGTCCGCCGCCCACTCTGAGTGAACCCATGCGCAATTGGGCCATCACAGGAACTTGGAATGAGTTGAAAAACCCTTTTGTCGAGCCAAAACCGAAAACCCGCCCCGAATAAATGCCGTCGAACTCAAACGCAACTGAGGGGTTGGGGAGCAGAACTACACCCCCGCCAAAAGCAAAACCATTGTAACCGTTGGATTCGAATTTGGAGTCGTCATTTGTCAATCGGACTTGCGTTGCATTAAATCCGCCGTGAAGGGCAACTTCCCAAACCAGCTTTGAAAAATCGCGCCTGTCGCCCCCTTGTGCGAACGCTGTCGCCGATGCGCAGAGCGGCAGAAAACTACCGATATTCAAAAAAGACAGATGCTTCATTCCAGACCTCAGGGAGCATCGGTAGTTTCAATTGCTACTCTGTGACGTTATCCGACACATTCTTCTATATCAATCGCCAATTTTTTATCAAATGTGATGAATTTTAAAATACTCTATAGAAACACAGTTCTATGCCTGAAGTTCTGAGGTGCAGGCATATTTAAGCTGCCACTCAGACACTGCTCGGCTACACCAAGCTCAGCGACGCTGGCGATCCACTTTTGACCTCAATTTGAATGACTTTGCCTTTCGTTGGCGAACAGAAAGTTTGGACATAGGTTGAAGAAAGCAAAACCAAATCCGTGCACTGTTTCTTTAAGAACACGGTCGTCTCCGAGCTTTTGACGAAGTGGCCGGGAATTTCTTCAAGAGCCAAATGAATCATTGAGAGGGAATCTCTGAACTCAACTGGTTCGCACGCGGGCATGGGACTTTGTCTTCCAGACCAAGTTGCCGTGCCCTTCGAATTGCCTCACGAAACATGTCTGTTTCTGCTTTGCTCGCGCTGAAGATTCTGCCAAGTTTGGTTTCACCATTTTCAAATGAAGCCATTCCATCTGCCGAACCCCTGAATTCGCGCACATACTTTGCAATGTTTAAGGAGTTCTTGATGCAGTTGTTGATCATCCATGCAGAGCTGACACCAAACGCAATCGCCGACGCACCTCCTGAAGCAATGGCCGCCCCCACAGAGACTGTCGCCAATCCACAGGGCACAAACTCGGCACCTGCGTTAATCAATTTTTCTTTGAGAATATTCTCCATCTGTCGCTGAGTGTGATCATTGTGTATCGCAAAGTCATTGAGGCGAGTTGACTGCAACAGCGCCTCGCGATCGGATAATCCAAGACTCGGAGGAGCCTCCTTGTAATACCAGCAAGTCTTGAGAATCTTATCCGAGGATGAGCGCACTGACTTGCTCCACAGATAGATCTTTTTACGCCCGTAGTGAGAACGCAGTGTTTGTTCATCTGCCTCAGGCGTCGATTTTTTCAGGTTACAGCTCGAAAGCAGAGCAAGCACACTTGCGAGAATCAGAATCTTCATGATTGACCCATCACTTTCAGAGAGCAACTGAACTCCGGTTCATGCGAACAGTCGAAGGGCATTCGGATTAATTTGGCATTTCCTTAAATCCTGGCACTCACGTCACAGTAAATAAGAGCAGATTTATATCTATGAATTTCAATGGATATATTAAAATACAAATAAATACGGGGATTTAGAAAGTATGACGATATTTATAAAAATTCTAGTAAGAAATGAAAGCGTGGGTAAAGAGCAATGAAAACAGGCGCAAGCCTCTTGACCTGCACCTTTCCAACTCGTCTTTCTAATGAAACTACTAGACTGTCCGGGAATGAGTGATCAGATCATATATAAAAAAATCGCAGCAATGATTCTCAGCGTCATCGTTTTTACCGGTTTCTGTTTTGTTAAAAAAAGTCTCGATAAACAAATAAATTCGAACGCGAATTTATTTCGGGCCCAAAGTAAATGGGTAGGTCACTCGAACATTGCCTCCACCACGAGGAATGGGGAATTGCCATCGTCTGATCGATTGAGCAACGCACTGTTCCGTCGGCTGATGGTTTAAAGTTGAGTTCGCAATTTCGGAGCGGCTGACTTTCCCGTTTGCCCCGATTTCAAAGGAGGTCATGATACGACCCTTCAGATTTGGGTTTGTCTGCAGTGAGCGTTCGTAGCAGGCCTTAATTTGTCCAAGGTTAGCGCGAATGACTCCTTCTATTTCTTCCCTGCTCAGGTTTCCTTCGGCAGGTTTCTTGGCCGGCGCAGAATTGTTGTTTGCGGATGGCGCATTTGCAGCGGGATCGTTTACCGGCAAATTGCCCGGCGTGATGCAGCCGACAAGACCAGTGAAAAGAAAGACCGGGAAGATGTTCCAAGAAATGAACTGCTGCACTCTATTTTGCATGCTTACCCTCGTCATGTGCCGAAAGAATTTCTATTGTTCATTGTCTGCGCCCAGAATAAAGGAGTGCTCGGATTTTCCAAATCAAAACTGAAACAATAATTTCACAATCGTCATAACAAGAACTCCGTTCTGCTTTATTGCGAACAAAACTCGCTATTCTGATGATTCAAAAGGCCGATATCGAAAAGCATAAATCTACTCCGAGCGTTCAGTGTCCCACCCATCTTTTTTCTTCCTTGGGTTGGCCTCTCTCGAAACCTCGCAAGACCTCCAATTCATCGAAACAAAATTCATAGATACGAGCGGCCAACGAGGGTACATGAACAAGGGTGTCGGTGGGTTTGTGCGGAAGGAATGCCTTCTAGAAGGCTCGAAGATGATAAAAAGAGATTAATTGTTAGGGAGATGCGAGACAACCCGCTTCAGCCCCCTGCGAACCTCTCATTTGCAAAATCCAAGCCAGCGATAGGCTGAGATGGATCCAATACCAAAAATTGACCTGTTAGGAGAAGGCTAAAGCCTCGGCGTATCGCTGGAAAACTCAATGAAGCTATTGCTAGTGAATTTATGATTTACTGCTGCGTTGGTTGTCGATAAGTTGATAACCAAATCCGTGCACGGTTTCTATGAGCACACCGGCGTCTCCGAGCTTTTGTCGAAGACGTTTTACGTGCGTGTCCACGGTGCGGGTGTTCATTTGCCCTTCGTAACCCCAGACTCTCTGCAGCAGAGCATCACGGCTCTGAAGCCTTCCAGCGCGTTCTGCGAGATAAAGGAGGAGTTGATACTCTGTTGCGGTGAGAGCCACGGACTCTCCGTTGACCAAAACTTTAAATTGCTCTGGGTAGATGCTCAGTGGCCCGACTGTGATGTTCTTTTCACTCGAGCCCTGCGTGTTTTGTTCTGGGCGTGAAACTTCAGCAGGCAGAGTGCTTTCTTCCGCATTCATTTTCTCTGTGCGACTTTTGGTGGATAGGCTGCCAGATCGCCGCATGAGAGCCTGCACTCGCAAAAGAAGCTCGCGCGGTGAAAATGGTTTAGTGATGTAGTCGTCCGCGCCTGCTTCAAATCCGTCGATTTTGTCGGACTCCTGAGATTTCGCAGTGAGCAATATGACAGGAATGCTTGCGAGTTGGTTGTGCTTTCGCATAGCCCGCAGGACTTCAGTTCCTTCTGTATGCGGGAGCATGACGTCGAGAAGCACGAGGTGTGGTTTCCAGTTCAGCATCATTTCAACGGCATCTTTGCCGTCAAAGTGCGATGCAACTTCGTAGTCTCGTGTGGATTCAAGCGTGAATTTGAGAAGATTGTTCAAATCGCGGTCATCTTCAACGATGAGAACTCGCGCTGGTTGGTCACGAGTTATTTGCGCATTTGTTGATTCTGACACCTGAAAACCTCCGGCCGGCTGCCTGCCCTGCAATAGCAGAAGGCGCGTGGCGGTGTGAAGGCTGTTACAATTTTTCTACAAAACTGCCACGAGAGGAATGCCGAGGCGAGCGGGGGTTAGGCTTCTTCCCGCTGAGTTTTAATTTTTTCCTGTAGCTGCATGATTCCATCAATGACAGCCTCGGGCGTTGGTGGGCAACCGGGTACATAGACATCGACCGGCACAATGCGGTCGATCCCTTGCACGACATGATATGCGCGGTAGAAGCCGCCCGAAGAAGCGCATGCGCCCATTGAAAGCACCCATTTTGGTTCTGACATTTGGTCGTAGATGCGACGCAGAACTGGTGCCATTTTCTCAGTGATTGTACCAGCCACAACAAGGAGGTCGGCCTGGCGAGGGCTAAACCGGACCACTTCGGCGCCGAAGCGGCTGAGGTCGTATTTTGGTCCCATGACGGACATGAGTTCAATACCGCAGCACGCTGTTCCAAATGGATAGGGCCAAAGTGAATTGCGCCGAGCCCAGTTCACGAACTGATCAACTTTGGTTGTGATGAAGAATTCTTGTCCGTAGCTATGGTGTTTCATTTTGGACTCCCTTGGAGCTCTTGAAGCTTCTCGCGGTTGATAAGATAATCACAAATGAAGGTGGTTTGTCGATGCCCGAGGGACAAAGACTTTACAGGAAAAGTTTAAGGACGCCCTCCCGGCCTAAGCTAACCTCAAGAGATTCGCCAAAACCAAGAATAGATGCGGTGATGGGGCCATCAACGCACACGATGCCATGGCGCATTCTAGAAAAGAGGGTGACGCTTTCGTTGTCGCCGTCAAGTGCAAGTTTGGTGAGGGTCAGATGATGGGAGTGTTGGTTGTAGGGCTCACGGACTGCAAGGAGAAACTGATGCGAGGTCGGCTCTAGAGTGCCAAGACCATAAGAGCGTATTGCTGCTGTGCTTCCTGCGGCAGTCGAAATCCAAACTCCACTTGAAAGTTGCTTTTCCGAGCGGGAATGGGGCCCTTCGATATTCAAGTTGTACCGACTTGCAGACGCGGGATGCTGATGTCCGAAATAAATGTCGTTGAGTGCATAGGGAAGATGCTCCCCAGTGGAGGTGCGTGCAACTAAACGTCTGAGCAGCTTTGGTTTCTGCTTGTCGTCTAAAATTTTAGCGATGCCAGCCTCAAGTGTGTCTGGGGTGAGAGAGCATAGATGGCCAACTGAATGTTGAGGAACAGAGTTGATGCCTACGAGGCGCGACCCACCACCAACATAGTGGCTTGTCCTCAGCAGTGTGCCGTCACCCCCGACGCTCATCACGAGATTCAGCTGACTTGTGAGGCCTGAGGGCTTACCTGATTGGAAAAAGCTCAGCGGACCCGATTTTTCGGCGACAAGATCATCGAGAGTTCGCAGCGCAAACGAAATCCGTTGTTGAGTGAGGAGAGTTAGGAGTGAATCGAGAGTTTGGCAATGCTGGTCGTGGGCTTTTTGAAGCGTTTGATCGCTTTGTCCATCGCGCAGGAAATAAGAACGACCAGAATCCGAGTTAAACTCCGCAGCGTATCGCTCGAGCGCCGTTCTTTTCTGGATGACAACAACGTCAACCGTTGGAGACGGCCAGGCAGCAAATTCGTCTGAAGGGTGGGGTGACAACATCAGCGCAGGAGCTCCTGGTTACGCTTGATCTCTTTGTTATTTGTGTAGATGTCGAACAACTTGCGCTGCATAGTGGAAACGTAAGTTTGCGCCGCAACGCGTTTGTCTGCGGATTGAAGGCGTCGCAGTTTTTCAGCATCGGGAGCAATACCATCTTTGCGACTTGCAAGGCGCACCAGCGACTTTCGTCCACCAAAGTCTAGGATAGTTTTCGGGCTGTCGCCTTTGTTCTTAAGAGAAAAAAGCGCAGACATCAGGGGGTCGGATGGTCCTAGATCTTCGATGAAACGCGTGCGGGGTGTGACTGGTTTCTTGACTACTTTCCACTCTAAGGCATTGGCCTGAACGAGTGCATCGACATCAGCTGTTTTGCCTTCAGCAAGCGCTTTGTTGAAATCTTTTTCAATTTCAGCTGAGAGCTCTCCTTTGATTTTCTCACTGAGTGAGCGCTTGGCGAGCTCTTCTTTCACTTCTTCAAATTTTTTCTCGAGACGTTCACGTGATTCTTGCCATCTGAGCAAACGAAATCCGAATGGTGTTTCAATGATGTCTGAATCCGGCTTTTCTTTTGTGAGAGCGAACGCTGCTGTTGATGTTGCAGGATCGATATTGGTGGCATCTATCCAGCCAATGTCGCCTTTGGCCTGTTTTGCACTCGCATCGTCGTTCATGCTGCCAGCCAGGTTAGCGAATGATTCACCAGCGGTGATTTTCGCTTTAACGTCTGAAATGAGCTTACGTGCATCGTCTTTGCTGCGGTTCTTTGCTTCACCTTCTGCACGTTGGGCATCTTTGTAGGCGATCAAAATAGAAAGTACTCGTGCTTGAGCTGGACGAATAAATTCACTCTTGCTCGACTCCCAGGCGTCTTTCAGGCTTTTTTCGTTTGCTGGGTCTGCGGCGTATTTTTTCGCCTCGCCAGAGAGTTTTTCGTTGAGTTTGGTGTCACTTGGTTGAACTAAGGCAAATTCTAGGTTGAACTCCGTAGAATCGCGCATTGAGCGATCGCTAAGTATGGACTTTGGCGTCGATTCGGGGAGATAAAGGAGTGCGCTCATTTTTTCCAAAGTGAGGGAATCACGTCCCTGTTTATGGAATTCAAGCTCACTCATATAGCCACTTTTCAAGAATTTCTTGTAGATAGCGATGTCGAATTGCTTCGTTTTTTCATTCTGAAATTCCGGCCTGCGGCGTATCCATTGCGCAACTTCTTGATCGCCAGGGAGCCATCCAAGACGCTCTGCCTCTTCGAGAAGTACCTTTTCCTGAATCAGTTGATTGAGCGCCGATTGGATATTGGCCTCGCGTCGTCCTGGTTCATTTCCGGTTTGTTGATTCAGGTTGTCGACCGCGCGTTGCAATTCAGTCATGGTGACTGTTTGTGCCCCTATCTGTGCAGCCATGTTGCGATCGAGGCGCGAGCCGCCAGGTGAGATTCCTGTCACTGCGAATGCAAGAACACCGAGCGCAATGATTGCTCCTACGGCCAACGATTTCGCGTTCGGAGAAAGAAGATTTTTTGTTGATAAACGCATTCATGCCTCGAGTTTGGGCTGTGCCGCAAGAAGAATCACAACGACCCCAGTGGCCGGTGCTCCATTTGACGACAGACAATGACATGGACCTCTGAATCTTTTAGCACGCGAGCTTCCTTTTTCAACCAATTGGCTATAAATTAAACGCGTTATCAAAAAACGTTCAGCCTTTAGGACGTCACCATGCTCGTCTTTCGCAGATATGGTTTTGCCTTGCTTGTTTTGAGTGCATTTGTGTTTCCATTTGCATTCTACTCATCCGATGTAGCTGTGAGGCGGGATCTCTCCTTTGTCGAGAAGCTCGTTTATACGGTGAGTCGCCCGGTGGAGTTCGTTTTCAACCTAGCGACTCAGCAATCAAGGGGGTTAATTCGCTCATACGTTGACCTTCGCGGAGCGCGTGTTGAGGCTGACCGCCTCAAAGATGAAAACGCGAAACTTTCCGTTAAAATGCAGTTGCTTCAGGAAGTTGAAAAAGAAAATGAACGCCTGCAAAAGCTTTTGAATTTTGTTCGGCAGGTGAATCTCAAGTTTGTTTCCGGCCAAGTTCAGAGCGGCGACCCTAGCTTTCTCTACAAAAGCATCCGCCTGAATCGTGGTGAGTCGGAAGGAATTCTTCCTGGAATGGCAGTTGTGGCGGCCGAAGGAGCTGTTGGTGTTGTGATGAGAACCTTGGCAGGATATTCCGATGTCCTCCTGCTCAACGATCCGAACTCCAACCTCGATGTTATTGTTGCTCGTAACCGGCGTCGTGGGATGCTCGAAGGCAGTTCAGGGCAAACTATGCTTTTCAAATATGCCGACCGCGGAAGTCGGGTCTTGGTGGGCGATGAAATTGTCACAAGCGGCCTGACCGGGCCCTTTCCGAGAGGAATTGTGGTTGGAAAAGTCGCTCGCATTAGGGTTGAACCCGATGGAGTGACGCAGGTGATTGAAGTCGAGCCCGCTGTTAACTTTGCAGAGGTTTCTGAAGCTCTGATTCTGTTGCGCAGCAGCCGCGAGGTCGATGTGATCCGTAAACTGGGTGGTGTTGATTGGATGAAGAAGCTTGTTGAGTCCGTTCCAGGCCGTTCGGGAGGTTGATGATGTTTCGCCTTCGTGCGTGGCAGGTACATGCCTCCTTGATGCTGCTCCTTTCAATGTTTATCGTTTATTTGCAGGCTTATGTTCTTGGGCGGATGCAGTCCTCATGGTTTCATGTTGATCTCGCCACAGTGTTTGTTGTCTATGTTTCTATCGAGCATCTTCTATTGGGTGCGCTCGTTCGCATTTTTGTTGTTGCAGCGCTCATGCATATGTTCTCTGGTGCACCGGATGGTTTTTATCTGATGTTCTTTATGCTAGCGCTTGTTATCTCCAATATTCTTGCGAGATTTTTTGCGCTTCACAAGTTAAATAGCCAGTTTCTGATATTCGCTGGAATTTTCTGTCTCAAGTTTGTTCTTGTCTATGGAAGCTTGAGCAAGGTGCAGCGTGTTCCTGATGGTTGGGCATTTCTTTTTAAGGTTGCCCCGAGTTTGATTATGACCACTCTGCTTTCTGTTCCGCTCTTCGCATTATTTGCGACTATTGACAGTTTGTTTGATGCGAGTGCCCGACGGGATCACCGTCAAGAACTTGTTGAAAATTGATGGGAGTCTGATTCGTGGCTGAAAATCGATTCCGAACTGAAACTCTCATCGATCCAAAACGCATTTACGTGGCAATTGTTGCGTTCGTTTTTATCGTTGTCAGTTTGACCGGGCGCCTTTGGTATCTTCAGATTTTGAAGGGCAAAGATTTTTCCATTGCCTCAGAGAGAAACCGAGTTCGTGAGGTCACTCGTCCTGCACCGCGAGGCTTGATCTACGATCGCAATGGTAGTTTGATGCTATCCAACCGGCCATTCTTCGATTTGGTTGTCATTCCCCAATATCTTCAAAACCGCGAACAGACTCTCAAAATTGTGTCAGAGCTTTTTAGTATTCCACTCGAACAAATTGAGAAGCGACTGACAGAGTCGGCTGGTGTTCCGCATTTCGTACCAGTGCGCATTAAGCGCAACTTGACGCTTCATGAAGTTGCGATGATGGAGTCAAACAAATTCTTTCTTCCCGGCGTCGACGTTGATACCGCGCCTCGCCGCGACTATCAGCGCAGCGACTCAGCGCACCTCTTTGGATATTTGGGCGAAGTCACAAATCGCGAGCTTGATAATCTGAACAACATGTCCCGTGATTATCAGTATCGTGTTGGTTCAATTATCGGTAAAATGGGAGTCGAAAAGAAGTACGAGAATAACCTGCGCGGCCTCGAGGGGAAAGATTTCCTTCAGGTCGATGCATTCGGCCGTCTTCAATCTGCTTCAACAATGGATCTTGGTTTGAGTTCGCGCAAGAACGGGCAGCGTGGATATGATATTTTTCTCACGATCGATGACGACATTCAGCGCGCAGCGGTAGAGGCTTTCCGCAACAAGAACGGTGCCGTTATCGCGATGAATGCCCAAACGGGAGAAATACTCGCGTATGTGAGTCATCCCAATTTCAGCCTGTCTATGTACCAAGACGGCCTCACGGGAGAAGATTGGCAATTGCTGCAAACGAACCCGTTCAAGCCTTTGCTCGACAAAGCGACAGGCGGTGCTTACCCCCCGGGTTCCGTTTTCAAAATCATCACTGCTTTGGCTGCTCTTGAAGAAGGTGTCACCAATCCGAATCGCACATATTCGTGTAACGGTGTTTTCTCTCTAGGAAATGGCAAATGGCGCTGTTGGAAAAAGACAGGGCATGGTGTCGTGAATTTGCGTCGCTCTCTCGAGCAAAGTTGCGACGTCTATTACTACCAGGTGGGGAACCTTCTTGGTGTCGATCGCATTGCGAAGTGGTCGCGAGCATTTGGATTGGGTGAGAAAACTGGCCTCGATCTAAATATGGAAGTCACTGGAATCGTCCCTTCGACGGAATGGAAGCTTCAAACGAAAGGCGCACCCTGGCAAAGTGGTGACACGATCAACGTTTCCATTGGGCAAGGTTACAATCTCATGACTCCCATCCAAATCGCTGCAATGATGGCAGCAGTGGGAAATGGAGGAAAGGTTTTTAGGCCTTATCTTCTCAAAAAGATCGTCGACGCTTCTGGAAAAATTGTCGCTGAAGAAAAACAGCTTTTGCGCCGCCGCGTCACGTTCAAGCCCGAAAACATGGCTATCGTGAAGGGTGGTCTTGAAGATGTCGTGATGGCACCCTCTGGAACGGGGCGTCGCTCTCAAGTGCCGGGGTTTGTGATTGCGGGCAAAACTGGAACGGCGCAAACAGCTGCTCTTAAAAGAACCAAAGATGTGGAGGAGGTTTCGTTTCAGCAGCGTGACCATGCTTGGTTTGCAGCCTACGCTCCAGCTGAAAATCCCGAAATTGCTGTGGTCGCGTTGAGCGAGTTTGATGGTGGCGGTGGTGGCGCGCAGGCTGCACCAATCGTTCAGCAGGTTCTCGATGCATATTTGCGGAAAGCTCATCCAGAGAAATTTCCAGTCGGTAAATCGAATCAAAATTTAGCAGAGCGCAAAACAAAAATAGGCGCGCAAGCGCCTGCGCAAGAAGAAGTGGAAAGTGAAAATGAAGCCGATTCAGATGATGAACCGGCAGGCGACTGACTAAGGAGAGTGGCGTGCTTTTGTTTTGGCAACTTCTCAAAGATCGTTTTCGCGGCACACCTTGGTCGTTGCTTGCGACAGTATATCTTCTTGTCGCCATTGGACTTTTCAATATGTACAGCGCGAGTGGTGCTGATGTTTCGCCGGGGCGATTCAACGATCAGTTTCAGTGGGTTTTGCTCGGAACGCTGGGAATGGTGTTTTGGGGAGTGATGCTCGATGTTCGGACTATCGAACGTCTTTCTGTTTTTAGTTACATTATTGTCTGTGCGCTCCTTTTGGCTGTTGACATTAGTGGACAAATTGCAAAAGGCTCGCAGCGTTGGTTGTCACTTGGTCCTGTCCGTATTCAGCCAAGTGAACTCGCCAAATTTGTGATTATTCTTATTACGGCGAGAAGCTTTACCTTTGTGAAGGGAGTGCATGAATTCACTCTACTCACGCTCTGGCGACAGATTGTAGTGGTTGGGATTCCGTTTTTGCTCGTTCTGGTTCAACCCGATCTTGGAACTTCCGGGCTTGTGTTGTTAATTGCTTGTTTCCAGATTGCATTTGTTCGGATCAATTGGACGAGCATAGCAATTGTTGTTTTCTCAAGCTTGAGTTTATCAGTTATTGCTTGGAACTTTGTGCTCTATGATTATCAAAAGCTCCGTGTTTTAAATTTCCTGAATCCTATGCGCGACCCCAAGGGTGCGGGTTACCACTCGATTCAAAGCATGATTGCAGTTGGCAGTGGTGGAGTTTGGGGACGTGGTTTTCAGCAAGGAACTCAAAGCCAGCTCAGCTTTTTGCCCGAGCGTCACACTGACTTTGCATTTTCTGTTTGGGCAGAGGAACAAGGTTTTGTTGGATGCGTTGTTGTTTTTGGGCTTTATCTGCTTCTACTGCTGCAAATATTTCAAGTTGCAGAGAAAGCTCGTGATTCTTTTTCTGCATTACTTGCGCTCGGAGTCGCTGGCTTTTTCTTGTTCCACTTCTTCATTAATGTTGCCATGGTGCTCGGTTTCTTTCCTGTGGTGGGCGTGCCTCTGTCGCTCGTGAGCTATGGTGGCAGCCACATGCTGACAGTTTTGAGTTGTGTTGGACTTCTCATTGCAGTGGAGAGACGCCGCGCTTTGTCTGCGACATAATTTATTCACTTCAATCGAGAGTTTGAAAAAATGAACGATTCTGAAAAAAAGTCTGATCCTCTTTCTCGCAGCCGGGTGTTCATCGCGGGTGGAATCGCGACAATCGTCTTGGGCGGTCTTGTTGTGTTGTGTGCACCAGGTAAACCTGCAGTGATCGCCCAATCAGCGTTGCCGCAGAATAGTCCTCAAAATTCGCCTGTTGTTGCGACTACCGATTCTCCAAAAACTGCTTCTCCAGCATCTCAGGGAGGAAGCGCCGGAGAGCAGGTTTATGCTCGTTTCTGTGCGAGCTGTCATGGCCCCGATGGTAAAGCACAAACCACCATGGCAAGGATGATGAGTCCTTCGCCGACCATTTTTTATTCAGGTCCCTGGAAGGGTGAGCAGTCGATTGTCGCAATCACTGAGGTTGTGAAAAATGGAAAAGGTGCGATGCCCGCGTACGGAAAGGAAATCACTTCCGAAACAGAACTGAGTTCATTGGCTGAATATGTTCTTTCTTTCCGTAAGGATAAACAGCCATGAGAATTCTTGGCATCGATCCAGGCACAAGAATTGCAGGCTACGGACTTGTTGATCTTTACGATGATGGTCGAGTGAGCGGACTCGCTGCAGGTGTCTGGCGCTTCGATGCTGAACTTCCTTTGGCAGCTCGATTGGCTTCTTTGGCAGTAGAACTTGTTCGTGTCATTGAACTTTACAAACCACAGGCAGTTTGTGTTGAGCAGGCTTTTGTTGCGCAAAATATTCGCTCTGCTCTGTTTTTGGGACATGCAAGGGGTGTGGTGCTTGCTCATTCTCACCAAAACGGCCTCGAGGTTTTTGAACTTGCTCCAACTGCTGTCAAGAAGGCTGTTCTGGCGCATGGTCGTTCAAGCAAAGACGCCATTGCGCAAGCTCTTTCAAGTTTGCTGGGAGTTTCATTTGCGGGCCTTCCTCACGATGCGAGTGATGCTCTTGGCATCGCTTATGCACATGCCCTGCGTGAACGAATCGCTCGTGCAAGAGGCCAAACGGTGAATGACATGGTCTTGGAAGAAAAAAAGAAATCAGTTGATAAAAAACGCGCAGGCGGAACTCGTTGGGCAACAGTAGAAACCGATTCTCGGAACCAGCGCACAGGCAAAGTTGGTTTTGAAAGATTTCTTCAAACAGCAGGCATTAAGAAATAGGGTTTTTCAGCGCCGCAACGAATTTGTCTAACTCGGAAATTGAAAATATCTCTTGAACTCCTGTCGCAAGCCATTTGCAAGCAAACGAATTGTTTTTGAGTTCTTCTTCCCCTCTGAAAACAACTGCCTTGGCTCCCGTGCGTTCGGCCCATTGAATTTGCTTACCGAATTTCGTCGCAGAAAGTGTCGTTTCTACGTTCACCCCCGCGTTGCGCAAATCGCGTGAAAGTGACAACGCTGCCGCTCTATCTGCTTCGGAAAAACGAATGACTGCCACATCAGTGTTGCGTTTGAGGGCCGGCGTGAGTCCGTGAACCTCAAGGAAGTTCAACAAAGAGACGTCGCTAACTCCGTAGCCGATGCCAGGAAGTGGGTCGACCCCAAAAGCGCCGACGAGATTGTCGTAGCGGCCTCCACCAAAAAGTGCGCGGCGGTTCTCTGGGTGCGTATCGTAGATTTCAAAAACCAACCCTGTGTAGTAGTCGAAGCCGCGCATGATAGACGCGTCGAATCGGACACATTCAGGTGAGATAAGCGCGGTCAGGCAAGCAAGACGCTCTTCAAGAGCATCGAGGTGTACCGTTTTTTCTCCAAGCAAGGAACGGATTTCAGCCAAAGGTCTGCTCATGAAATCTTCGAGAGTCTGGGTATCCTGCGGGGTGAGCCAGAGCTTAGCCGCTTCTTCTCTGAATGACTCAATTGAAAGCTTGTCTTTTTTGTCGAGCAAGCGAAGCAGTGGGGCTTTTTGCGACGGGTTAAGGTTCAAAGTGCCAAATAATAAATCATCCACAAGACCACGGTGGTTGATTCGAATCTCGAAGTCACCAGGCTTGGCACCTAAGCGAGTCAGGAGATCATGGCAAGTGAGCAGGACTTCTACGTCTTCATCGAGGGCTGTGCCGCCAAAAACATCCACATTCAGCTGATCAAATTCGCGCAAGCGACCACGCTGCGGACGCTCGTAGCGCATGCAGGTTGGGATTGAATACCAGCGAATGGGCCGAATCAGTTCCTTGGCACGCGCGGCCACCATACGAGCCAAAGTTGGGGTCATCTCCGGACGGATGCCCACCTTACGTCCGCCCCGGTCTTCGAACGAGTAGAGTTGCTCACTTACGATCTCTTCGCTTGATTTACTCGCATAGAGCTCGAGGGGTTCGAGAATTGGCCCTGCATATTCTTCATAGCCATAGCTTTCCAAAACCAATTTGATGTTTGCGTACATCCAACTGCGCAATCGCTGCAATTCGGGATGAAAGTCGCGTGTGCCCCGATAGCCTTGGGTGGATAGGGGTTGAGATTCCTTCGCTTTGGCAGATTCGTTGCTCATCAGGGAACTCCGGGGGCGGGCAGACCATTTGCCCGTCCGAAGCTAGTCAAAAGCCACGGGATGTGTCAATTTTTGCGGTCATCTGGACCACTCCGGATGGGTGGGTTATAGGCGCACGTCTGGTTTACTCGGCCGGGCCATCCCCTTTGCGTTTGAGGCTGTCGAATGAACGAATTTTTTCAGCGCTGGAACCTCGATCCCCAGAAATTGCCACGTCATGTGGGAATTATCATGGATGGCAACGGACGATGGGCAACTGCGCGTCGTCTTCCTCGCGTGGCGGGGCACCGCAAAGGCGTTGAGAGAGTCAATGAAATTACCGAGTTTGCGGTGCAGTGTGGCCTGCAGGCACTCACACTCTACGCATTTTCTGATGAAAATTGGCGTCGCCCCGAAGAAGAAGTCAGCGCCCTTATGAGTCTGTTGCGTTGGTATTTGAAAGCTGAACGCAACAAAATTCTCGAGAACAATATTAGATTTCGCCTCATCGGTGACCGCGGCAAGCTTTCAAGCGACATTCTCTCTCTTGCTACAAAGCTCGAAGAAGAAAGTTCCTCTAATTCAGGGCTCAACCTTTGTGTGGCGCTGAGCTATGGAAGCCGCGGTGAAATTCTGCGCGCCGTGCGGCGTGTTTTGGAAAAGGTTGAGTCGGGTGAACTTTATCCTGCTGACCTCGATGAACAAACGTTTGAAGAAAACCTTGATACCGCTGGCTTGCCAGAGGTTGACATGGTCATTCGCACAAGCGGCGAGCGGCGCGTGAGTAATTTTCTTCTCTGGCAGGCTGCATACGCGGAATATTTTTTCGAATCAGCTCCCTGGCCCGATTTCACGGAAGAAATGTTCGCAACATTGCTCAGAGACTACTCGAGCCGCGAACGTCGCTTTGGGCGCACCCCAGAGCAGGTTCAACAAAGGCCAGAGGGCGATAACAAACGCACAAATTCTCCGGCGCGACTCTCCAGTGTGAAGGGCTCATGACAATGAGTGAAATCATTTCTTGGTTTCTCACAAATCCATTCATTGCCTTTATTGCTCTTGTTGGAATTGTTGTTTTTGTCCATGAGCTCGGTCACTTTTTGGCTGGCGTGTGGATGAATATAGCGATCGAAGAGTTCAGTCTTGGATTTGGCCCAACAGCGTGGTCTTTTAAGAAGGGCCGCACTGAATATAAAATCTGTTGGTTGCCGCTCGGCGGCTATGTTCGTTTTTTTGGTCAGGAATCAGGTGAAGCCATCCCGCCCGAACTCGAGGGGCGAGCTCTGAACACGGCTCCAGTCTACAAGCGCTCAATTATTTCTGTCGCGGGTCCTTTTGCAAATTTCGTTTTGAGTTTGATTGTTATGATCATTCTCTCAAACGTCGGCCTTCCTCAGCCCGCTCCTGTTGTGAGTGTCATGCCTGAAGGCGTCGCGAGAAAGGCCGGACTCCAAACCGGCGACAAAATCATTTCAATTGCGGGTCAAGAAGTTCGCTCTTGGTCTGATATTAATCGAATTGTTTCTGCTCGCCCCGAGCTCCCGACGACTTTTGAAGTCGCGCGTGGAGAGAAAACGGTCAGTTTGGAAATGACACCCGCGCGGGAAATGAGTGAAACCCTCTTCGGCGAGCCACTTCCTGTGGGACGCATCGGGGTGTCGCAATTCTTTGAAACCCCGCAAGTGGTGCTTGCTCCGCAAGATTCCGAGCTTAAGAGGGCCGGTTTGAAAACGGGCGATACGATTCTTCAAGCCAACGGAGTTAAGGTTCATGCACTGCACGACGTTGAGCATGTCGCGTTGGCGGGAGCTGTGAGTCTGGTTGTCGAGCGTCCGACTGCGGTTTCCGTCGAATCTCTGAGCGCGGCCACAGGAAGTAAGAAACAGCAAATCTTTAACCAAACTCTCACACTCCAAACGGAAAGAGCCTTGAGTCCAGAGGAATGGAGTGCGACTGTTCGTTCCACCGACATGACCATCAAGTCCTTTGAGGCTCTCAACAAAGGCGATCGTAAAATCCCATCCAGAGAAGCTTGGCAGAGTTGTGGGCTCCGTCCTGGTGACACAATTTTTGCATGGAACGGAGTTCCGAGTCTTCATGGCCCAGTTGAACTCTCTTTCGGCCTACAGAAGCTCTTGCGCGGAAATGACGCCGGCCCTGCCAATCTGCAGTGGCAGGTCATGAACATCGACGACAACAAAATGAGGTCGCTCGACTGCAATATTCCGCGCAGAGCCGCCCTGGATCAGTTGGGTCGTAATCAGTGGGTGGTTGATCTGCCTCTGAGTTTTATATCGCGCGGAGTTGCAGTTGCGCCAGTTATCATTCGTAGCAGCTCTTTTTCCGTTTCCCTGAAGGATGGTTTTGCTGCCACTTGGCAACAAGCCACAACCATTCTCACTGCTCTTAAAAAACTCTTTTCTGGTGCGGTGCCGCTCTCGAATTTGGGTGGGCCAATTGCCATTGCCCGCGTAGCCGGTGATGCCGCCGAGGGCGGGCTTTTGCTTTTCGTTCTCACGATTTCTTGGATGAGTCTTAACATTGGTCTTTTTAACCTCCTTCCTTTGCCAGCCCTTGATGGTGGCCATCTTTTTTTACAGGGAGTTGAGGCAGCCTATGGCAAACCACTTCCCATGGGAGTGCAGTTGGCTGTTCAGAGGCTCGGAGTTGCGATTTTGTTAGGTTTGATTGTGTTGGTGTTTTTCAATGACATCCTCCGACTCTTTCGGTCGTGAAATGACAATGAATGCTGTTCTTATCTGCACTCACAAAAGAGGAGTGGGCTTAGCGCTCATTCCTCTGGTCGCCTCTCTTGAGTCTGTTTTGCACTCAGCATCTGGGCTTCTCGGTTGCGCAGTTCATCAGCCGAGCCCTCTCAGTCTTCCCCTTTCCACCGCAGCAGCGCATTTTTACACAAATGGAGCTGCTCACTTTGCAACCTGCGATGGTTTGACTGCCGAAAATCTTGCACAACTGTACGCTCGAGTTCTTCAAGTGGCAGGGATAAACGATTCTCTCGTGGGTGCTTTGGCTGTTGTTGTTGGTCCAGGCTCGTTCACGGGACTGCGCTTAGGCTGTGCATTTGCCAACGGTTTAGCCCTCGGGAGAAAAAGGCAGCTCTGGGCTATCGAGGGTGTTCCTGACGAGAGCTCTGTTGGGCATTTTAAAGGAATGGCTGAAAAGGTTCACGATTCTTTTTGGGGGACACCTTCCCCTGATTCAGATGACGCTTATGCCACGCCAACCTGCTTTCGAGATATCTACACAAGTCTGATGCAATGGCATTCTGGAGCAAGTTCGCTTGTCGATGTTCTCGAGCCACATTATGGTCGGGAGCCAACACCTGTGCTGAAACTGAAACAACAACAAGGGAGCCCTTTGTCATGACAGGAGGAGTCACACCAGTGGCCAATGTTCACGAGCTCTCACCGAAGCGTCGCGGCATGAAGGCGAGTATCTATTTGCTCCCCAACATGATCACTGCAGCCTCGCTCTTTTTTGGATTTCTCAGCATGAAGTTTGCCATGGAGGGACGCCTCCCAGATGCGAACCCACAGGCTTTCCTTTACGCAGCGTATGCAATTCTTGCAGCGGCGGTCTGTGATGGACTCGATGGCAGCGTGGCGCGCCTGACCCGCACGCAGAGTGCCTTTGGTGTTCAATTGGATTCGCTCTGTGACATGGTTTCGTTCGGGATTGTTCCTGCATTCGTGATTTACAACTATGCGCTTTACAGCTCTTCTCGCATTGGTTTTGCTGCTTGCTTTATCTACGCTATTTGCGGTGCCCTGCGGCTAGCACGCTTCAACGTTCAGAGCTCTGTAGGCAAGGCGGGTGGAAACTTCACTGGGATTCCCATCCCGATGGCGGCAATGCCTTTGTGCGCATTTATAATGTCACAGTATGAGTTTTCGAGCTGGACTATAGCGAATAATTACAGCGGATGGGCCGTAAAATTAGCAGAAACTCTGGCCCGCCCAGATGTTAAAAATATCTTTCTCATCTGTTTAATGTTTGCACTGGCGTTTGGAATGATAAGCACATTTGAATATGTCAGTACGAAGAACATCAAGCTTCCACGCAAGCGTCCGTTCCGCTTTCTGTCGGTTTTGCTCATGATCACTGTCTTGCTTTTTACACTCGAATTCACTGTTACTTTGTCGCTGCTTCTTATTCTGTATTGCCTTCATGGTCCGGTCATGTGGCTCTTCTTCAAACGCGATCGCACGGCCGATGAAGAAGATTTGTTTATTGCAGGTGATGAAGAAGACGATGAAGAGGAGACCCACACATGAAGGCTTTGACCATTGGAATCGTTGGTGCAACAGGAGTTGTTGGACAAACGGCTCTCGATATTTTGGGTGATGAAAGCCTCGCATTCGAGGTGAAGGAAATAAAAGCTTTTGCATCGGCCGCATCAGTTGGAAAGCGTTTGAACTGGGGACGCCGCACTGTGACAGTTGAGCCAACCGAACTTGAAGCTCTCGCTCAATGTGACGCTGTTTTGTTTGCCTCAGAAGCAGATATTTCGAAAAGATTCATCCCTGAGCTCGTCTCGCGTGGAATTCTTTGTGTTGATAAATCTTCAGCCTTCCGTGAAGACACCACCGTGCCGCTAGTCGTGCCAGAAGTGAATGGTAATTTACTTGCCCCCGCGTTGCTCAAAAATCGTCCGTTGGTAGCCAATCCCAACTGCTGCACCACTCCACTTGTGATGGTTCTTGATGTTGTGCGTCGTCACTTTGGCTTAAAAAGAGTGATTGTTTCCACATACCAGAGCGTATCGGGTGCCGGTAAACCCGGGCTCGAGGTTCTTGAAGAGGAAACCCGTCAGTTTTTCACAGCTCAAGATCTCTCGGTGAAACCATCTCGAACATTTCCGAAGTCAATAGCCTTTAACGTCATGCCTTTTGTTGCCAAGATCCTTCCTAACGGCGACACCGATGAAGAGCAGAAAATTATTTTTGAGACTCGCAAGATTCTTTCCATGCCAGATCTGCCAGTTGAAGCTACGAGCGTGCGGGTGCCAACTTTTGTTGGTCATGCGGAGTCGGTGACTCTCGAAACAGAGCAGCCAGTTGATCTGGCCAAGCTTGAATCTCTGATTGCTGCATCAAAGGGCATGATTGTTGTGCCCAATGTGAACCCGGGTTCAAGTGAATCACTGGGGGATGCTGATGATGCGCCAGAAGTGGCTAACTTTCCGACGCCTCGAGAATGCCAAGGACACGATGATGTCTTCGTGGGTCGTTTGCGGACAGCCAAGGTTTTTGCAAACGGAGTGTCACTTTGGCTCGTCTCTGATAACCTTCGAAAGGGAGCTGCTTTGAATGCCCTTCAGGTCGTTGAAGCGTGCGCAAAAGAAGGCATGTTCAACTGATTGATTGAATCGGTGTAAATGGCTCCCGACGAAGCTGCAATGTGTTTTGTCTGAGGAGATGTTTGCATGGCATGCTACCAACGCCAATTGATGTTCGCCGGATGTGCCCTGTTGTGCATTGCAGTGGCGTGTGGCCGCAGTGATGATTCAGAGTCATCGCACCAGTCGTCAGTTTATTCTCTTGCAACAGAGATGGCATCTGACCCCAGCGTTCTGACCGATGTGAGCCTCACCGACAAAACAGGTCTCTCGACAACCGTGACCCCCTCGTACCTTCCAAAGAGTGGGCAAACGGCTCGCGACCTTCAAATTATTTTTTATCCTCGATTTAACGTCAAAAATTCAAAGTTTGTTTACGACAAATCAAAATGGACCGTGGCCGTCGGGAATAATGTGCAATTTCTGACCGGCGCCGACATTATCGAGATCAAAGAAGACGGCAATTTTTCAAGCGGTGAGGTTCGTGA
>CAIZJW010000135.1 GCA_903933385.1 uncultured Silvanigrella sp.
CGCCACTCGCAGTTTGTGCAACTCTCCCGCACGAACTCCATGAGTTAGGACTTCTGCGAGTCGCTCTGTATCTAAAGAGTTGGGGCATTAGGGTCACATATCTGGGCGCAAACACACCAATTGCAGACATCGAAGAATACTGCACCCGAAGAAAGCCAACTCTCGTTGTTGTGAGTTGCGCTTCTTCCCTGAACATCAGTTCGATGATCCATTCGATGCAAAAACTTGCGGTTCTCGTAGCTCCGCACTCGCCAGTAGTGGTTGGCGGTTCGGGAATCAGCGCACTTAACAAAAATCAGGCCGACTTTCGCGACCTCATTCTATTGAAAAAAATATCTGACCTTGAAGTCATAGCATCGGAATGCAAGCGCACCCTAAAACTCTCAGCCGCAGAACGATTCAAACATTTGAGTCTAAAACTTGGCCTGTGAATTCCGGAACAAATGGATAAACCTGCATCCGCGTTCTGCCCAATCGAACGATGTCAGTGCCATAAAGGGTGCGAATTCCGGCAATGCGCTCCTCATTCACAAAGGTGCCGTTGGCGGATTGAAGATCTTCAACTTTCACTTTCCCATCAGTTTCAATGAAAAATCGCGCATGTTTTCTTGAAGCCTCGTCGTCCTCTGCCAGCAATGGAACCGTGCCCGAACGTCCGACAACCAACTCGCTCACGGGGACAAGATGGTTCACAATTCTACCGTCTCGAGCCATAAGAATGAACTTTAAATGAACGTCCTTCAGACACAATTCCCACTCATGGTTTAAAAGCTCGGCAATATTTTGGGAAAACACACTGCGATCGTTTTCCTCGAGACTCAAACTCCAGTTTTCAACCAGCTTCAGTGGATCAAGAAACTCAGCCGCCATTGGCCAATCTACGATGCGAAACTCGCTAGAACCAACTTTGAGAATATCTCCCGGGCGTAGCTTGGATTTCTCGGTTTTTTCACCATTGACCAAAGTTCCGTTCCGACTCCCATGGTCTTGAAGGATAAGCTCTCCAGCAACCATCTGAATAGAACAGTGTCGTCCTGAAACTTCCGTATCTTCGAGTAAAAGATCGCCCACCGAGCGCCCGAGGGTCAGGGTATGACCCAAAATGGGAAGAATCTCCCCAGGGGTCGGGCCTTCCATGAGTTGAAGCGCATATGGCATGGCATCGTCCTCAATCTCAGACGGGGTTGAAAGAACTCAAACAATACTTAAGATAATTCGAGTTGGCCGAGCACGCTGCAAGCATGTCAACGAACCAATGTTCAGAGCCGAGCAGAAATTTTAAACTCAGGAGAATGACTCGTGGAACAACCATCATCACTCTTTAGCATCCTCACCCTTTCGCTCGGAAACGCAGCACTTGTGGGCTTAGGACTTGTCCCTGAGCCCGATACAGGAGCCACATCTCGAAATCTGGAACTGGCAGAGCAAAACATCGAATTGCTTGCGATGCTTAAAGAAAAAACAAAGGGCAACTTAAGCTCTGATGAAGAGCACTTGCTCAATGGCCTCCTCTACGACCTCAGGCTCAAGTACGTTGAAGGCCAGAAAAAGGCGTGATAGGGTCCATTTTGAGAGAGATTCTTTCTGATACGTCGGCCGCTTTTCCTGAAAGCTGGTCGATTCTTTTTTGTTGAAAGTAGAGATGAAGGGCATTCACATGACGACGCCTATTCCAATCACTCCTGCGGGCTTTGAAAAAATTAAAGAAGAACTCAAACGCCTCAAAGCGGTGGATCGCCCAACCATTATTGCCGAGATCGCAGACGCCAGAGCCCTTGGCGACCTTTCAGAGAATGCGGAATATCATTCCGCCAGAGAGCGTCAGAGTTTTATTGAAGGTCGTATTATGGAACTCGAAGACAAGCTCAGTCGCCTTCAAGTCATCCAAATTGACCAGGGAAAAATTGAAAAAGTTGTCTTTGGAACCTCGGTACGACTTCGTGACGTCACCGAAAATGCAAAACCGGAGGAAAAAACCTACAAAATTGTGGGCGACCTCGAAGCCGATCTGAAGAACAATGCAATTTCTATTTCAAGCCCACTTGCAGCCTCGCTCATAAACAAACGGGTGAGTGATATTGTCACGGTAAATCTTCCACGCGGCGAAAAAGAGTACGAAATAATCAAGATTTTTGTGGATGATTCAGCAACACACTAATCGAAAGGTGTGTGCTCAGTCTATTGAGAGCTTCGCTCGGCTCAGTCGCCTTCCTGAACGCCAGTGAGTGTTTCTGTCACCTGTCTTGTGATGCCAACCGACAAAAACCATCCTTCATGCCGCATCAAAGGGAATGAACTTCCCTCAGTCGCAACCACGACATTTTCACCGACAAGTTGATCTGCCGAAAGCCTCCAACCTGCAATGAAGGAAAGCGCATTGCGTTTTTGCAATCCCCAATCCAATTGGGCGCTGAGGGCAAGCTGGTCAAGAACGCCCCCTTCGAACATTGCCTTGGTTTCGTAAACACGCCATTTCGAATAGGGATACCAAACCGCACCGAGTTCTCCAATCAACAAGAGCCGAGCATCCGAACCAAGTGACTGAACGACTCCTCCAAGAATCGATGGGAGCACGAGGCCAAAATTAGGCTTGAATCCATTGTGAAGCGTGCGGTCGACGATAGTGCTCAACGCTGTTCCCAACACAAGACCAGTGCGTTGGTAAAGTTGAAAGTGAAAGCCATAAGAGAGATTTGCGAGCAGATTGAACCGCTCAGTTGTGAGTGGTTTTTCTAAAGATGAAAGATCAAGTGACCATCTTGATTGCTGTATTCCAAGAGCAACAGTAATATTGTGACCTGGGCGGAAGAACCCCCGATATTCGTTACTCGAAGATTGAGCTAGGGCAGGTGAAAGCGTGAAACAAGCCAACATTGCAGCCAAACCCCAAACCGAACAACGGCTCAGCAAATGGCTCTCCCGCATTGCCGCATCCATAGGTTTGCGCCCGGGACAATTAACAACATGGGCCATGAGAACAGTCCTCGGTTTTCTGGTTATTTGGTTTCCGGCTCATCAATTGGCTCTTCACTTTTATTACTCATCAAAAGGCACACTGCTGTCGGGCGGCATTGCTGCTTGCTTTGGAGGTCTGCTTACCTGGTCACTTTCAAGCAAACACGGCAAACACCAAGACGCACTTATCATTCTAAGCCCGTTCGCATTAATTACTTCACTCTACCTCGTTATGCCTACGCAGCTCAACCTACTCTACTCGCTGGTTGTGACTTCAGTTTTTTTAGCCTTCGTTCTCCAAACACCACCCAACAAATCCCTTCTAGGGGGAAGAACTGAGCTCATCTCCAAATTGCAACCCATTGCCTTTGGCCAAATGGGACTCACCCTGCGCCAGACCTTCTTCCTTTGGGCACTCTTCGCTCTTGGTTCACAAGTGATCTATTCAGTGACCCTCTCTCACTCTGCGGCATTTGTTCCGTTACTTGCAATTGCGGTTTCCTGCACAGCGGTGCAAACTTCTCGGGTCACAAAGGAGTCTCGATGAAAGCATTTCCCGACGAATTCAAAAAAATTCAGGAGTCACTGAATGACGTTGCCCGGATTGGCCGGCAAGAGGTCAAGCGTGGAGTTGAAGTTGCAAAGCGCCAGATTTCTAAAATGCAGCATCTCAATCGTCGCAAAGAACTTTTTGCAGAACTCGGCAGAGCCTTCTATGAATGGCATGAAGATGGTCTGCCTGATGCTGTCCGTGCGGTTATCAGTGAAACAGAGCTCATGGAAATCATCAGTGAGATACGCGGTGTAGATGAACAACTCAGCCAACTCGATGAGCATCCATGAGCGCAAACACGACTAAACGATCATTTTATTTCGCATTTTTCTTAGTTGTTGCAGCAATCTTGTGTTTGTTGTTTCTGCGCATTGTCATTGGCCCATTCCTCTTGGCAATGGTCCTTGCCTGGCTTTTTAATCCAGCCATCGAGCGTCTTGAAACACACGGCATCAGAAGAACTGTCGTAGTTCTCCTCGTCATTGCTTTCATAATAGCAGCGCTCAGTATTGCTATTTGGTACGTTATTCCGCTGGTTGCACATCAACTTGAACAGGTCATAAAAACGCTACCGCGAGCAAAGCAACATCTGGAAGGAACAATTCTTCCAGGCCTCAAAAAAACTATTTCCAGTTATGTTGGCCCCTCAAGACAACTCGACAAAATTCAAAGTCTCCTCGCAAACTACGAACTGTCTCCCGATTTAATCCTTCAGGCATTATCTTTTTCTAAAATAATCGATAACACCCGCATTCTTGCTGGTTGGGCGCTTGCTCTTATCCTCTCTCCTGTTTTTGCATTCTTTCTCATGCGCGATTTCAGGCGACTTCTGCAGAAAACGGCTCATTTAGTGCCACCAGATCTGCGACACAACGTTCGAATTTTCACACTTCAGGTTGACCGCACCTTACGTGCAGTCGTTCGTGGACAATTATTGGTTGTGTCGCTGCTCTCGACACTCTACGCGGCTGCCTTTGCGCTTGCTGGCCTGCCTGGAGGAATTGCTGTTGGAGTTCTCACAGGTGTGGCAAGAATTATTCCCTATCTTGACATTGTCGTTGGTGGAACGTTTTCATTTCTTATTATCCTTGCCAACGATTCACCAACATCTGTGATCATCGGCGTACTCGTTGCATTTGCGCTCATCCAACTTCTCGATGCGATTTTTCTAACCCCTAAAATCATGGGACAGTTTTCCGGACTTCATCCATTTATGATCATCATCTCCGTTCTTTGTTTTGGTGATTGGTTTGGTGTCTATGGCGTAATACTTGCAATTCCGCTCGCTGCATTTGGACGAGTGGCACTTCTTCATTTGATCGACTCCTACCGGAGTTCCGGCTTTTATCGGGGGCCTCTCCCTGGTTCGGCAGAATTGGGACTTGGAATGGAGCTTAAAGATTGACAAAAACAGCCCAGCAAAACTGGAATTCTTTTTTTGCATCACAAACTGAAAAGTCGTGGGATGCACTTTATCGTTTTGCACTGAGTCTGACCCGAAACGAACCAGAGGCAGAAGACCTCGTTCAACAGACTCTTCTCAAGGCTCTCACCGGGCTGTCGACCTTCTTCAAAACCAACTACCAAATTGAAAGTCCTCAAGCGGCAATTGATCTTGCTCATCGAATTGAACCAGCAATACTCGAACATCATCTTCTCAATTGGATGATGAAAATTGCCAAAAACTCTTTCCTCGACAACATCAACAGGTCGTCTCGTCGATTGACTCACGTTCCACTCGATGAGTGGAACGAATCAGAAGCCGAGTCTGTTTCACAAACTTCGGGAAGCCATGCAGAACAAGGACGAATTTCATCCCAATCGCTGGCCCAAATGGAGGATGAATTTTTCAATCAGGCTCTCGACGACGATTGGCTTCGGAAGTTTGAAACCTTGAACGCAAAGCAGCGAAGCGTGCTTTTTTTAGCTGCCGAAGATTACAGCTATAAAGAAATCTCACAGTTACTCGACATTCCCTTGGGCACTGTGATGAGCACTCTGAATCGAGCCATTTCCAAGCTCAAGAAATCAGCAAAATAATCGAAGCAGGGAATAAACCAGTCCGCTCGGTCGTATTCTAGTTAGATTCTAGGAAGGCGCGGTGCCATGGACTTGAAAAACGACAACCAGAAAAACCAACCTGCCTTTAAAAGGCAAGTCCATGAATATTTTAAAGAAAAATCACTCAGCGCTGATTCAAAAAGAAAACTAGCAGACCTCATTCACGGAACCCCAGCTGCCCTTCCCTCAAAAACGTCCTTCGGACTCTTGAGGAATCGCAAAGTTTCGCCCCTTTTGAGCTCGATTATGAGCGCTGCGATTGCCGCTTCAATTACTTTTCTACTGGTACAGCCCACCAGCGAAGAGACCCTAGACCCCATTGCCGAGCTCACCCAACTGCCCGGCCCAAAGGTCTATCCGCCCGACTTTGACCTCGAAGGCGATTCCAACGCCATGAACGACATCGTTTATGAACTCTTTGCTGACAAAAACTTTTTTGTCTCTGATCTTCCGGCACAGGTGCTTGCTGAATACAAACCCAGCGAAGGTCGTTTTTTCTCTTGGGACGGCGAGCCCGCAGTCAGCATTCAAATGAATCAAAACTCAAATGCCAAAGCAAAAAAAGTAAGCGAACCTGCAACGCTTTTGATTGTTAAATTGTCTGAGAATTCGCAACGAAAATTTCCGAAAGAAAAGGTGACTCGTAAGGTCGCCGGAAAATCCGGAAAAATGCGAAAAGTTAAGGTTTGGCGTGAAGGAAACTTTGGTTACGCAATGGTTCAAGAATCGGTCGCGCTCAACGACACTCCCTAATTACATTTTCTTGTATTTGCTGAAGTCGGCCAGCATTTGAATTTGGCTGCGTGCAGTGTGGCTCCTCTCAGAACGAAAAATGAGTCCCAATCTCCTGCGAACGAATGGAGAGAATTTTTCGGGAGGACGTGATCCGCAATGAGCTTAATTCAGCCTACACTCGAATTTTTCATTGCGCTGTCCTGCATCTTCCCCTACCCACCGCGTATTGGTCGGGCAGTGAAACAAAGGTGAAGTATGAATGGAATTTTGCTTTCTCTGATTCTGTCGATTGCAGTCACTCAGGTCGTGGCCTGCACTGGCCCATCGAGGGAAAGACAACGGGCTGAAACACCAAAACAACTTCAGCAAAACACCGAGCAGCAGGATGGCGAGTCAGCAGAGAACGGAGCCACGCCGACAGGCAGCGACCCGCAGACCACTCAAAATCCATCCACACCAGCTGAACCTGCAGCCGGGTCGGCCGAAACCTCGCAGCCCAAACCTTCAGAGCCTTCGCCGGAAGCACTCAGCATCTTGCAGGAAAGATACAACACAGAACTCAACTCAATTATCGATTCACGCTGCCAGATTTGTCATGGTTCGATAAGAGAACTCAATTTTTCAAATTTTGAGCGGGTCAAAGCCGATGCTGCTCAGATGGCAGATGCGGTTTCAAAAGGACGAATGCCGGGCGATCCGTCGATGCTGCCCGCTGAAGAAAAGGAAAAACTCATAAGCTTCTTGACTCAGCTTGCGCAACTTTCGCGATAAAAGCCTATAAGGTGCGGCAACTGAGTTGCTACGTGCCGCGCAGATTGAATGGCGCGGCTCTTTTTATATGCTGCAAAACGAGCTCGGCAAACGACGGACCTGCTGCTTTTTCATATTCTAAAATGATGATTCTAAAAACCGATTCGCCTCAGCGTCGAGTTGGGCAGTAAAATGAAATAGACAGCCACCCTCAATGATCCGCCCGTTCGGGACGGATCATAACTTCTTGCACAAGAACATCAGGTTTTTTCTTTCGTCGCTTCCGGCGCTGAATTTATACCGCATGTACGACTTTACCCCAGGCTTGCATCGCTCTGCTTCAATTTTCTTCTCGAGCAATTTTCGGCAATCTTTTCGCTTGGCATCGAGCGATCCAGCAGACACACCCTGTTCATCGAAAGCTTCGCACTTCACGATCTCGTCACTTTTCTTTTTATAGTCGGCGAGTGCTCCTTTTAATTT
Organism: uncultured Silvanigrella sp.; assembly: GCA_903933385.1. Taxonomy (GTDB): domain Bacteria; phylum Bdellovibrionota_B; class Oligoflexia; order Silvanigrellales; family Silvanigrellaceae; genus RFOM01. The sequence goes on from CAIZJW010000135.1 coordinate 7,538, forward strand.
TTGCTTTTGCTCATTGGTAATACTTTTCTTCTTCACACAAGACGAAGCGATCTCAAAGACTTTTTTGTAGGAATCACCTTCACCCGAACAGGTGATTGCCGCAGCCTCGGCGTGTTTTTCACTGCACTCCGAGCTCTGCTGGGGTGCTTGCCGTGGCCGAAATCGAGA
>CAIZJW010000136.1 GCA_903933385.1 uncultured Silvanigrella sp.
CGTTGTCGCGCCCCAGCTGGCCTTCCGTTCAAAACAATAATCTCATCTGCGAGCAGAAGAGCCTCACGCGGATCGTGGGTCACAAGAATTGCAGCTTGACCCAATTGGTCAACGAGTTCGAGCATCCAACGCTGGAGTTTAAATCGAGTTGTTGCGTCGATGGCGGCAAATGGTTCATCGAGCAAAAGTACTCGGCTTTTAATCATAAGTGTGCGCGCGAGGGAAACACGCGCTGCCATTCCCTGACTCAACTGCCAAGGATATAAATCGCAAGCATCAACGAGCTCAACCCGTGCAAGAAGGCTTTTGGCCTGTGCCGTTGCTTCGGATAAATTCATTCGTGTTGGTTTTGCAGTGAGTATGTTTTGTAGAGCATTTTTCCATGGCAGAAGCAGCGGTGCCTGTGGAACAAGAGAGAACGTTGATTGTGATGTGCTCCAATCAGTGAGTGATTCGTTCGGTAATTCATCAATTTGAATTTTTCCTGAGGTACAAACATTGAGGCCTATAAGTGCTTTCAAGAGAGTTGATTTCCCGCAGCCGGATGGTCCCATTATGGCAACGAGGCTTCTGTCGGCAACTGAGAAACCCACATCGCGAAGAATGTCGTTACCGTCGAGGCTGACTGAGAGTTCCGAGATGGTAATCATTTTAATTTCCCGGAGGCTGCTGGAGCCTTGGGCAAAAAGACGTTGCTCACGAATTGTGCAGCGTCTTCAGAGAGATTGTGAATTTTTTGCTGATTTGCCCAGATGCGATATGCATTAAATCTGCTAACGTCCTGATATCCCCACTGACTCACATTTTTTGTGTATTCCCTGGCAAGATAAGCAGCTGAGGCAGCAATAAGTTTGCTGTCCGATTCAGGAACCTGTTTCATAAAAAACTGTGCAGCTTCTGCGGGCTTGTTGACAGCAAATTGATAGCCCTCGCTTGCGGCGGCGAGAAATTTTCTCACCATTTCTGGTTTTTCTTTGGCCAGTTGTGCGGAGGTAATGATGAGTGGAGATGGATGATTGAACACAGGATTAATATCCCTCAGGCAGAGGGTTTTTATTGCTACGTTCTCGAGTTTTGCGCGTATCCCATCCCAGCCCATATAGATCCACATGAAATCTGCATTTCGAGCCGTTGTAGGTAAGAAGTCACTGACTCCTGTCGTGACCATCTTTAGTTTTTTAAAATCGGCTCCGGCTTGAGTCATAATGAAACGCAGTTTGGCCTCTTCTTCTGGCGAGCCCCATCCTCCATACCGCTTTCCTTCAAAATCTTTAATGGTGGCAATAGAAGTTGTTCCGCGCCAGGCAAAACAGCTGGTGTTCTCAGGGAGGATTCCTGCGACAGACATCACAGGGATTTTTTGTAAGCGGGCATGCAGCATGTCTGAAACAAAACTGATTCCGAAATCGGCCTTGCCTGCGCCCACAAGTTGCGTGGTGCTGGTTTGTTTCATTTGGACAAAACGAACATCAAGATTGTGTTTGGCAAATGATCCATTGGCCTTTGCAACATAGAGTCCGAGATGGTTCGTGTTTGGTGTCCAATCGAGAGCGACGGTCACGGGAATCAATGATGCCGCCAATGCACTAAACATTTCGTTCCACTCTCCAGAAAAGGGTTTTTCTTGAAATACTTCCAACAACCCAGTTGCAGAAAAGGCTGAAGGTCACAATAATTGTCACTGCTGCCATAACACGATCGGTTCGATAGGCTGATTGAGCTCTCGATAAATAAACACCCAAGCCAGCTTCACTGCCAATGAGTTCAGCCAAAACGGAGCTCACAAAAGCGTAAGTGACAGAAATTTTGATGCCTTCAAAAAATTGTGGAAGTGCTGCGGGGGCATAGATCGTTCGCAGCGCAGTGCGTTTTTCGAGGCGAAGGACGGCGGCAAGAATTCCGTATTCAACCTGAGCACTTCGCAATCCACTCAAAGTCAGCTGAGTGATGGGAAAAGTGCAGGTGAGCAGAATAAGGATAATTTTGGGTGCCGCTCCGAGTCCAAACCACAACAGCAGGAGCGGAGCTATTGTGAGGTAGGGAATACTTTGGCTGACCACGAGTGACCGCTGGAGTAGGTTGTCAAAACGCTTGTTCTCGAATGCTACCCAGCTCAGGCTGACGGCGATGAAAGTGGACAACACGAGACCGATTGACCATTCGAAGAGCGTTTCGAGTGAATGGTTCCAGAGAATCTCTCTATCCTCGGCCAGGGTGACCATGACGGCCCTGGGCGTTGGCAGAATGTAGGCTGGAATTCCTCCTGCGAGCGTCAATATCTCCCAGAGTGCCAAAGCCAGAACCGGCCAAAGCAATCGTTTCATAAACAATCCAGTGACTGCAATTGAGCTCTTCACGGAGTGGTCCTTCACACGGAAATGAGTGTCAAAAAGAGGACCGGCAATTTTTCCCGTCCAATCCCGCGCACTGCTGAGAAAGAATAGCGATGTCTGGAAGATAGTGGAAGAGATCGGGGGCACAAGATGGTCATTATGACGGGCGCGGGCCGAGGGAAGAATTGGCTTGCCAAAGCTGGAGCGGGTCTTCTTTCAATTTGCGCGTTCAGTGCGCATGGGATTGATTTTAAGATTGAATTGCCTCCCCAAAAAGGAGTCGCAACTCCCGACGATGCTGCTTTTTTTGATGATGCCCTGGCAGTTTCGGAGGCGCAAGCCGACTCGCCTTACTTGCAAAGTGAATCCGACTTGAATGCCGCAGTTCCGAGTCCGTTACCACCTGTTTCGGAGACGGCGAAGAGCAAGGAGAAGCTCCCTGTCGTTGTTGCTTCACCCGTGAACTCGTCTCGTAAAAAGACTTTGCAAGCGCAGCAGCAAGCTGACTTTGCGATGCCTGAAATGGGCAGCTTTCCCAATTTAAGTTGCCTGCGTGAGAATGTTGGATTTTGGAAGAGAGTTTATGCAGAGGTAGACACCAACGAAGCCCTCATTCACGATCGTGATGATCTTGATAAGATTTATGCGACCGTGCGCTTGGGGGGCGGTGAGAATCAGCGGCAGCAATCCATTCGGATGCTCAAGGAGCACTACAGAAACGCGATTAGGTCGCTTGCTGAGAAAATTGATTCTCCGAAAAGCTGGAATCAAACCGAACGCTCCATAGCAAAACTTTTCCGCCCATCTGAACTCACCCGCAGTCGTCTTGTTCAGGCTGGAGAGAGCGTTCGTGTGCAGCAAGGGCTCAAATCGAGATTCAATGCAGGAGTTCAACGCTCGCTTCAATATCTTCCAACAATAAAATCAATCATACGCCAGCAGAAGCTTCCGCTTGACGTAGCTTATTTGCCACACGTTGAAAGTAGTTTCGTAAATTATGCAAAATCAAAAGTAGGAGCGGTTGGATTGTGGCAATTAATGCCATCAACGATGGAGTTGTTGATGGGGCGAAGTGCCGTGAACAAACGCACAGAACCGCAAATAGCAACCGTGGCAGCAACAAAATTACTCAAACAGAACTATCAAGCCACAGGCTCATGGCCACTGGCACTCACCGCCTACAATCATGGACTATCAGGTGTGCTGAGGGCTGTGCGCAAAACCAACAGCACTGATCTTTGCAAAATTATTGAGCGATATAATTCGCCCTCATTCCGTTTCGCTTCAAGTAACTTTTACGCTCAATTCCTGGCTGCAAGGCAGATTGCATTGCAACGTTATTCGGAACTTTCTAAGAACCGAGATGTGGGCCGAATTGTGGCCCCTTTACTTGCCAGTCGTGACAAGGGAGCACTATGACCGGCCCATCGCCCGCCGCGTACTTACTCAAGAGAAAAATCATTTTGCTCAATCGGGCGCCTGTTGATTCGTCGGCAGCTGCCGTGGTTCGCGTGATACTCGATGGTGAAACCGACCCAACCGTTCAGTCTTTAATGGAAAGAGCGCGAGCCATTCATGGAGAACTCAAGCCCAAGAATATCTATGCTCTCCCGGCTGTTGATGCTGAATCGCCTCGATTTCTTGCAGTTCTATCAAAAGAGCCGGTCAAGCGACTTGCTGCAAACCCGACCGGAGCAGGGCATCAGGCGACTGCCTGGGGCGCGCAGCTGACTTCCTTGTTTTTAGCCAATTCAGCGTTAGCTGAATTTCCATCAATTTTTGTTGATGTGACTTCGAGCATTGCGGCAAAAATGAGTGGCCATCAGCGATACTTTGTCGTTGGCTTACTTGAGCGGTCTACGAGCCTCAAAATTAAAGAGTCAGCACATTTTGAAACTATCGAGCGCAAGCCTCTCAAGGTTTGGTGTGCACATATCGATGATGAGTCTCGGTCGGCGGGTGAAAAGATCGCGGGTGCGATGCTCATGACACGCAGTTTGGTGAACATGCCTTCAAACATTCTCAATCCTGAGAGTTTTGAAGTTTTTGCGCGTGAATTGGTGCGCCGTGAATGCGATCTTGAGGGTGATCCCAATCGTATTGCAGTGGAAGTCTATCAACGTGAAAAGCTGTTGGCAGAAGGCTGTGGGCTTATAAATGCAGTTGGGCAGGGGAGCGATATTCCACCTCGTCTATTGCGTCTGACGTATTTTCCGCGTTCAGCCGGCAAAACAATGAAGCATGTGGCCTTGGTTGGTAAAGGAATCACCTTCGACTCCGGAGGCCTTGACATCAAGGGTTCTTCCTTCATGCGCAACATGAAAAAAGACATGGGTGGATCGGCGGCAGCTTTGGGAATTTTCATGGCTGTCGCTCGGCTGGGACTTCCAGTTCGGATGACCTGTTACCTTGTTCTCGCTGAGAATATGATCTCTGGTCGAAGTATGCGTCCCGGTGATGTTTATAAGGCAAAAAATGGACTCACCGTTGAAATAGACAACACGGATGCCGAGGGACGGCTCGTCCTGGCTGACGCACTTTGCTATGCAGCAGCTGAAAAACCCGATTGGCTGATTGATCTTGCAACTCTCACAGGTGCAGCGCGGGTTGCTCTCGGACCAAGTGTGGATTCTTTGTTTTGTACTGATCCTGCCTTGGAACGTTTGCTCGTGGATACAGGGTTGCTGCTGGGCGATTGGGTTTGGCCATTGCCGTTCGTCGATGAATATGAAAGTTGGCTCGATTCGAATGTGGCAGATATCGTCAATTCAGCGAGCTCAGGGCACGGTGGGGCTATCACTGCCGCGGCCTTCCTCAAGAAGTTCGTTGGGCAAAGTAACTGGACACACATCGACACCTATATGTGGGCAGATAAGCCCACAGATCTCACACAGGAAGCGGGCGCCACTGCAAAATGTGTCCGGTTGCTGACGCATGC
>CAIZJW010000137.1 GCA_903933385.1 uncultured Silvanigrella sp.
TTGCCGTGGATAATGGATTCAATTTCAGTGATTGTGACAAACTGAGGAAAGGAAAACTGTCGAAACGCTTCAAAGCGAATTTTTCGTTCCTCAATTTTATTTTGCAACTGTGGCAAATCTTTCTTTGAATGCCCGGTAGAAATCTCCTGAAGCTCCGTTAAACGAAGCCAGTGTACATCACGCTTGATCCCCAGTCGAAAACCAAGCTCTTCCACCATAAATCGAATTTGGGCGTATGGCTTCAAAAGCTCCATTTTCCAATGCTCACGCAGCTCGAGCATTGCTTTGAGAAGCTTCCATTCGTGCAGGAGTATATCGCGTTTGAATGTTTGCAGCCCTGCAATCTCTTCTTCAACCGACTTCGAGGGTATCAATGAATTTGTCTTTAGTTCACCTTGGGAACGTGTGCCTGAATTCAAGAAGGCAGTGTCGCCCATTTCCATCCAGCGCGGATTCGCCAAATCGAGCTCACCTGGGCCACGGTGACCATACTGAGCAAGAAAGAATGGACGCTTCAGTGGATCGGCACAGGCCTCGTGATATTTACGAGTCATTTCAGCTGTGACGGTTTGCAACCCCTGCCCCATCCAACGCCGGAGCATTTTCTCAGCCTCACTTTTGCCAACCAAAGTTGTGAGAATTGAGGTGAGAGTCTGCATTGAAGACTCACTCAGAATAATAAGAACAAGAGGCCATTGAAGAGTGTTGCGAAAAAAATTCTCACTTTCGGAAAAAAGTGTTTCAGAAAGTTTTCTCGAATCCCAATTCTTAAAATTATCTGCAGTCACAGCCGAAGCATTTGAGTTGCGAAAATCGTTGAGTTCGAGCCGACAGCGAGTTAACCACGCAGAACGCCGTGTACTCAAACTCCAGCCCACCATGAGCATGTTCAAAATCGCAAAAGGCGCATTGAGAAACGCCTGCAAACTCATTTTTTTCAGAGAAAACTTCAAATGGGGGCGTGGTTTCGCAACCATCGTGAAAGGAATCGGACCAAAATAAAGAGCTAAAAGTTTTTCAAGATTCACATAGGCACGACCAAAAACGCGTTCGAGGAGTGAATCTTTTTTTGATTCTGAGGCAGTTTGAGCGAAGCTCCGGTAACCCAATGTGCGCAGAGCGTTTCCGAATGCATGGCGGGGAGAAAAAGCATTTTTCCACAAACTGAAGGTTAGATAGCTTGGAATACCCGTCCATTCGGAGAAAGTTTGTCCGTCCCATACAGGATTGTCGGGATACATTTCCTTAAGACGCAAAAGCTCACCCTCAACCAATTTCGCCTGAGTCGACAAACTGCGCAGCGCAGTGACCGGGCGAGCCTGCAGAAGGCGGACATCAAGATTTTGATCGAGTGCCCATTCCATATCAACTTCATAACCGAGAATTTCGCGCACGCGCGCGCCGAGTGCCAGCACCTTCTCAAAATTAAACGTATCTAAGCCAGGAACCGTGATCCCAGCTCGATTTTCAGCTGTAATGAAAACCGGGGTCTTGCGGCCAGAAACAAGATCTTCGCCTAGCCCCTCAATGAGCTCGATAATCCAGGTTTTTTCTTTACCACGCGGATCGGTGGAAAAGTAAACACCCGAAAAACTCGGATCGACCATCTCTTGGAGCACAACATTCATCTCTCCGTCGCGCACCTTGCTTTGAGAGAAAAAGTGTCGATACGTTTTGCTCGATTCGCCATGAATGGATTCAAAACAGCGGTGCACACATTCACGAAGTTGAAGTTCGTCGCGCACGTTTAGAAACGATTGGTTCTGACCAGCATAGCTCAGTTCATGTGAGTCTTCGCCCAAAGCGGAGCTGCGCACAGCCAATGCCGGACGACCCGCTTCGCGCCACCACGAAAAAATGGAATCCCATTCGATTTCCGAAACTGGCGGACGGGTGAGTATTCCGCCTGAGGGAACCGGAAAGCCTTGCCCCGCGAGCAAGCCCAAAACCGCCCCTTTGCCACCCAATCGTCCCTGAAAACTCGAAACCTGATGAAATGGAACGAAAAACACTGCACATCCTCCACTCACCGGTCACAATAGACAACGAATCGATCTGCTTTACCGCGCTGTAATACTCCTGTTTTAGGCACGGGTCATCAGGCTCACCATGCGTTCCACCATAGCATGAGCTGCCTCAATTTCTTCGACAATCACTTCTGTTGCACCAAGCTGCAAGAGCCTATCTCGGTCTGCCACATAGTGTGTGCGCACCAAAATCGCGAGGCGGGGATTCACCCTCCTAATCGCATCAATAATACGCAAAACTGCCTGAGGATCGTTGATCATGATGAGAACCAACTTGGCTGAGTTGAGGTGAGCGTGACGCAATGCCTCCGGACTCGACGCATCACCGTAGTAAACGGGCAAGTTCAGCGCCTTGCCAATGCGCACGTTGTTTGCATTCAATTCGACGGCCAAAAAGGGAAGCTGCCGCTGCGCAAGTTCACGCGCACACTGCTGTCCGGCAACCCCAAATCCAATCATGACAACGTGATTTTCAAGCGAATGTTTTGGAACGCGAAGGGAATCGATTCCCTTCACGCCCAAGAGTTTTTCAAGTGGAGCAAGAATTCGCTCGCCCGCTGTCATGTGAGGTGCAGCCATCAAAAGCATGGGAGTCAGGCAAACACTCAAGACACCTGCCGTGAGAACAGGTTGTACTTCGGGCGCAGTAACGACACCCTCTGCAAGTGCAACCTGCGTGAGAACAAATCCGAACTCGCTAAATTGCGCCAAACCAACTCCAGAGAGCCAGGCAACACGCGCCGGGAAGCGCAGAAGCAGCGCAGAAACAGTTGCAAGGAAACCTTTGAGAATAAGAAATCCACCGAGAAGCAA
>CAIZJW010000138.1 GCA_903933385.1 uncultured Silvanigrella sp.
AGGAACCCTCGACTCCTCACGTTTCCGCACCAACATTGCCCTGGCTACAGGAGCATCTGTTGAAGATGTCCACGCTATTGTTCTTGGCGCGCACACCGACAAAGACATGGTGCCCGTGGTTTCTACTGCCGCAGTGGGCGGCGTTCCACTCAGCAAAATGCTCACAGCAGAACAGCTCAACGAAGTGGTTGATCGCACCAAAAAAGGTGGCGCTGAACTCACAGCTCTCATTGGTACATCGGCTTGGTTGGCACCCGGCTCAGGGACAGCTCTCATGGTTGAGGCAATTGTCCGCAACCAAGGTCGCGTACTCCCTTGCTCTGTTGAGCTTAAAGGCGAATTTGGTGTTTCCGACTGTTTCGTTGGCGTGCCTGTTAAGTTAACAAACAAGGGTGCTGAGAAAATTTATCAGTTCGAACTCAGTCCGGCTGAAAGCGAAGCCTTCAAGAAATCAGTTGCGGCTAACGTCGAGCTGATGAACGTTACCAAGGGCTTTTTGTGAAGAAAGTTGTGCAAGTTGAGGCCCTGACACCTCCCGAGGTACAGGGACTCGCTCCAACTCAACTTTCATTTCTCGATTATCAGCTCCGCGCTTTCGGGCAGCGGAGCGCATCTTTTTTTGCTCTTGAATTAGCGGGTGAATGCGGCGAGCTTGCTAACTTAGAGAAGAAACTTTGGCGTGATCCCGAGCGTGCTGTTGATTCTCAACACCTTTCAGATGAAGCCGCCGACGTTTTTATCGCCCTCATGAACTACTGCAACGCACGCGGCATTACGCTGGAATCTGCCGTTCAAAGCAAGCTCGAGCGCATTGAGTTGCGACGGCAGCAGGGCCAGATGGGCCCTACTCCCAGTTGAGTCAGTCGATTTCCTGAACAGTAAAAATATTTGAGTTGCGCGCTGAAACGCTCGAAGCAGTGAGCGATACAAAGACTATTTTGTCGCCTTTGTTGAAGCCGAAGGATTGGTGCAGCTTCAATTTCGTTTCAGCAAGAATTTGATCGAATGGCAGAGTGCTGTCGATGGTCATTCCCTGAACCGAGTTTACGAGATCGAGTTGGCGCATGATGTTCTCGTTGTACGAGATGGCAACGATGTCGATTGGAGTTCGCAACGATGCGAGACGATTGGCTGTGTAACCACCTTCAGTGAGGCACACAATCGCGCGAGCGCCAATGTCACGTGCAACTTTGAGAGCGCCATAGGCAATGGCATCTTCATCGGTCTTGGCTTGAAATTCAACGCGGTTCCAGTTTGATTCGAGGAATGGCGCTGCGTTCACAAGAGTTTCGCGTGACATTTCTGCAACCAGATCACCAAAAGGGCCTTCGGTCACTTCTTCTGCAAGAAGAAGCGCATCGGCGCCATCGGCGGCTGCATTGGCCATGTCACTGACTTCAGCTCGAGTTGGGTTAGGATTGACGCGCATTGAGTACATCAATTCCGATGCCACAATCACGATTTTTGCAGCTTGATTGCAGCGCGCGATGAGATCCTTTTGAACGATTGGAAGACTATTTGGAGCGACGGAGAGCCCAAGCTCTGAGCGGCTGATAAGCACACCATCGACACAGTCGAGAATCGCAGGGAGCAATTCGAGGCTCTCTTTCGAATCGACTTTCCAAATCCAGCGAGGTGGCAATGTTGCCTTGCTGTCACGCACCGCTGGTCCAACGGAAACGCTTGGGTGACGCAGTGAACCTTGTCCCGATTTCTCGGGCATGATTCTTGCCTTGAGCTTGAGAAGATCTTCTTTTGAATGAATACCGTGAACGATGACATAATCGGCCACTTGCATAAATCGATGAGAAATAACCTCTTCATCTTGAGGGAGCAATGGCAACAGGCCGTGAGGCAAATCACTGCTTTGTACATCCATGCCTGTCAGGAGCTGAGTTGGCTGAGTTGCAACAACCTTCAAACGCAGCGAGTTGCCCATTGTTTCAATTTGGGTGACTTCAAGAATGGTTTGACCAAAAGAAACGGTGAGTGAACTCCCCACTTTCAACTGAGATTTCATGTCTGGGGAACTGAGCACAATTTCGATGTCGCTGGGATGCGGGAGCTTATCGGGATGCACACAGGCGTCGAAGTCGGCCCGAACAACCAAATTGAACGATTCACCTGCTTTAATTTCGTGATTGCCACCAGGAACGCGCAAACGGGCACGGCGCCCCACGAGGCCGCAAACAAACGGCATTAATCCCGAAGGTGTTGGGCGATTGAGCACACTTTTGAAGTGTGTTGATAAATCTTCTCGCAATCTCTGCAGCAAAGGCAAAAGTGCGGGAGATACGACAACTCGCAAGGCATCTATTTTGAGATCGCAAAGTTGTGCCGCCAACTTCGGACCAGTTTGGCGTTCGAATGAAGACTGCGACAACGACCAAAGGATCTTGGTCTTGGGCATGATCGCGATTTTCGAGTGTGTCTGTTTTGTGGTCTCAATCATGTCTCAGTGTCCTTTTGTCGAGGCACGGCGTGTGCAGGTCTCGGGGTTGGTACAATCGGCGAAAAGCTCCATCCGATGGGTTTTCAATCGGAATCCTAATTTCCGGGCGATCTGCTCTTGCAGCTCTTCCAGCGAATCGTCGCAAAATTCAACGATGCAGCCACATTGATTACAGATGAGGTGATCGTGATGTTCCCGATCTGGCCCAACAAATTCAAAAGTGCTGCGATCTTTATTGAAAGAGTGTTCGAGGAGAAGTCCGGCCGCAGTCATCAATTGAAGTGTGCGATAAACAGTTGCAAGCCCGACACTGCTGTCCAGTTGCCTTGCTTGAGCGGTAATGGCCTCGGCATCGACGTGCGGACCTATTTGTAAAACCGCCTCCACAATGACTCTTCTCTGCTTGGTTTGACGCAAGCCGAGACGCGCCAGATAGGCATCAAATGCCTCATGAATTTTTGCATGTTTGGCAGATTTCGCTTGCCCGGCTGTATTGGCCATAGGAATTGATTTTTCTCCGCGGGAACTTCGTCCAATGGGTATAAGGCACATTTGCTCGGGTGCCAACTTTAGAGAACGAGCGGCCAGATTTCCCAATTGACCGTTTCACGACAAAGCCTCAGTGTATAAGTACCTTTTGCAGATAAGGTCACAAGGAGCGGGCAGAAATGAAGTCTCTGTTGAGCAATCCAAGACAAGTCCGATGGGCATTGGTTGCAGTGTTCTTAGGGTTCACTGCGACGGTGGTTCTTGAACCGAGTCGTGCCACAGGAAGGGGCAATGCAGCGAATCCTCTTCTGAGTTGTCGTGAGGTTCGCAGCCGTGTGGATCTCTATTTGCAGAATCATTACGTCTTTAGGAGCTTCGATAAAGAACTTTCTCGGCGCACGTACGGAAAATTCTTTGAAACACTCGATCCAGGAAAATTTTACTTCTTAAAATCTGATCTGGCACAGTTCGCTCAATTCGAAAACAAAATTGATGAACTTGTTGCGAAGGCTGACTGTGGCTTCATTGGTGAGATTCACAAGATCTTTCTGACTCGAGTCAAAGAACGGAGCGCATACGCAGACGCACTTTTGGCAAAGCCGTTTGTTTTCAATGCTGCAGAAGAAATGTCGATTGGAAAGCAGGAATGGACAACCGATATTGAGCAGCTCAATGAGCGATGGCGTAAGCGGATCAAATTTCAGGTTATGACCATGAAAGAGCCCGACGGCGAACCTAAGGCTCGTGAGAGACTCAAGCGTCGCTATGATCAAATAAGAAAAAATTATGAAGAGATGTCTTCAGACGAAGTTTCAAATCTTTTTTTGAATGCCTTCTCTCTCTCGCTCGATCCACACTCAACTCATTTGCTCCCTGTCGACCAGGAAGATTTTAACATTCGCTTGGGAAATCAGCTTGAAGGCATTGGTGCAACACTTCAGGAAGTGGATGGATATATTACCGTTCAAGCGGTGATTGCTGGGGGTGCTGCGCAGCGCGACGGACGGTTAAAAGTAGGTGACAAAATCGTTGCTGTTGATTCCGGAGATGGTCAGGGAACTGTTGACCTCATCGACATGGAATTGAGTAAAGCAGTGCGACTCATTCGAGGAAAAAAAGGAACGCGGGTCGTTCTGCAAATTCTGCGAAAAACTGAACAGGGGACAACTGAGCGGATCGCAATACCCATTGTGCGCGATGCTGTGAAAATTTCATCGAGCGAGGCCAAGAGCGAAGCTGTTGATGTGAGTGGCAAGAAATTAGGTGTCATCCGACTACCCGCTTTTTACACTGATTTCTCGTGTCGGTCGCGATTCACTCGCGACTGTGGTGGCGCAGCGTTGCATGTCCTGCGCGAATTGAAAAAAATGTCAGCTGCCAAAGTCGACGGCGTAATTCTTGATCTCCGTAACAATGGTGGTGGAGATCTGGGAGAAAGTATTCAGTTGGCTGGGCTCTTTATTGAAGAGGGTCCTATTGTTCAGACGGTCGACAGACGGCGTGTTCGCAGACCACTTATGGATGCCGATCCAAGTCAGCAATATTCTGGTCCGTTGGTTGTGCTGATCAATAAGCACAGTGCATCAGCTTCCGAAATTGTCTCGGGCGCACTGCAAGATTATCGGCGGGCAGTTGTTGTTGGAGATAGTCATTCCTACGGCAAGGCGACCGTTCAGGTTGTACAAGAGCTGCCGGGAAGCGAGGGTCGGGTATCGAATGGTGCATTGAAGATCACTCAACAGAAATTCTATCGGCCAAGCGGGCGAAGTAATCAGGAGATTGGAGTTCAATCGGATATTGTGATTCCGAGTCTGCTCGAAGCAAGTGACGTGGGCGAAAAAGAAAATGACTTTGTTCTCAAGAATGACGCAATCCAGCCTGCCCCAGGATTCCGTGTGAGCGGCAAGGTGGATGCACTTATTCCTGCGCTTGAGCAAGCGAGCAAAGAACGTATTGGAAAATCAAAAGAGTTCTCCGAAATGCGTGAGAAAATTGAAAAGGCACGCAAGGAGAAAGACAAAGCAAGTGTGACATTGCTTGAGGACGCCAAGGCGAAGGCCGAGCGCCTCAAGGATAAAGAGCAGGAAGAAGCAGATTTAAAAGAGATGCGGGACGAAAATATCGTGGTCCGAAAATCAGACCTTCAGCTTTCAGAAGCTCTCAACATTCTAAAAGATCTTGTAGATCTGCAGGTGGCGAAGGTGCCGGCTGGGCGCACTGGCGTGAGTGGTCGCTAAATTGCGTTCTTCATTCTGCCAGTGCTGAAACAATATCTGCCTCGAGGCTCTCTGGCGTCACGTTTGGCCCATACCTACGGATCACTTTCCCGCTCTTGCCAACAAGAAACTTCGTAAAATTCCATTTGATCATTTCGGTCCCTAGAATTCCGGGCTCTTCCTTTTTCAGAAAGTCATAGAGGGGGGCAGTATCTGCGCCGTTCACGTCGATTTTTGCGAACATTGGAAAGGTTACATTGTATTTCAACGAACAGAACGATTTTATCTCGGCCTCATCTCCAGGCTCCTGAGCACCGAATTGGTTGCACGGAAATCCAAGAACCTCAAGTCCCTGAGGGTTGAGTTTTTCAAAAAGTGACTGAAGGCCCTTATACTGTGGAGTGAAACCACACTTACTCGCAACGTTCACGATCAATAAAACTTTGCCAGTGTATTGGGAGAGTGAAATCATTTCGCCATTGATGCTTTTCACAGAAAATGAATGAACATTTGCTGAAGTCATGTGTGTCTTCTTTTTTGTTAGAGATTAGCTCCAAAACGGAAACCAACCGATGGAATGGTTAGCTTTTCCGCACCGCCCTCGCCACCAACGCTGGCAGTATGCTGGGTGTACTTGAAGCCCAGCATCAGATCAATAAATCGACGAGAGAGCGCGAAGGTCAGAAACGTATCGGCCTCTATCTTCAGCCCCAAACTGACGCTTCTTTGCTGGGTGTCTTTGACGTTTGATGGTTTCAAAACAGTGATGTCGGTTTGAATTGTATTGCCTCGACCAAAAGGAAAGAGCCCACCTGCATTTCCGCCAATCGTATTTGCATACGCATCCATTGCATCGACACCAGCCTTGGAGAAAGTCATCTGCGAAGTGCCAAAGGCAACCCCGGCATAGACGTAACCCAGGCGATAATTGAAAATAAAGGTTTGAGTTTTGTCGGTGATTTTGTTTTCGTTCAGGGCGAAGGTCGCATTAAGAAGGCTTGAACGCATTGCTGCACCTAAAGCACGTTCACTGCCACCGAAAATCTGAAATCCATAGCCATAGCGCAGCCCAGTGTCGTTGCTGCTTGCAAGTTTGCTTTTATAAGTGAAATAGCCCACATCAGCATAGGCTGCGATTGCGGGCACGCGAATGGCTCCCCCACCCTCGGCGGCACTTGCCATTTTAGGCCAGCACATGAATGCGGTGCATAGGACAACCCAAAGCGAAAAATTTTTTCTCGAGAGCATGGCAGAGTCTCCAGCATTCCATCTGTTCTAAGAGTTTTTCGGGTATTTTGTGGATATCTTGACTTTGTACTTGCCCCATGCGAGCCCGATCTTTCAACTGTGCATAAATTGCCTAGCCGTGGCACAATGGCGTGAACGGCAAGTGAGGTTGTTAATGATATTCCTGCTACTCGAAATAATCGGACTCTGTTTTGCAGCTCTTGGGGCGCGCGGACGTTCCTGGCTTTCTTGGGCCCTCGCTTTTCTTGCTTTCGACATTTTGAGATCACGCCGCAAGTTGGTGATGCAGAATCTTGCCAGAGCTTTTGGTCCAGAAACGAGCGTTGCAGTGCGCTCTCGGGTTGGGCGCGCTTCTGTGGCCAATTTCATTCTTACAACGCTTGAGTTTTTCGCTGCACGTTGGATTTTCAAGCAGCAGAAAATTGACCTTATCCATGCTGAACGCCTCCATGAGGCACTCTCCCGAAAACAGGGAGTTTATTTGATGTCTATCCACTGTGGGAATTTTGAAATGATGGCCTATGGCCTGTCTCAGAAATTCGCACACGTTCATGCCCCCGTGAAGCCAGTCGGAAAAGGGCAGATGGCACTCTGGGTTAAGCGCAAGAGATTTGCTCATGGAATAACTGAAATTGCGAACGATAGTGCGGAGAAAAAATCTAGGACAACACGTATCATTGAAGGTTTGAAGAAAAATGAAATTGTAGGATTTATGGTTGATCAGCGCCGTGCAAAAGGGATTTTGGTCCCGTTTTTTGGCGATTTGGCATGGACAAACTCAGGTCTCTTTTATCTTTGGAAACAAAACTCCGCACCGGTGATACCGGTGACAATCAAAAGAGTTGGCCTGAATCATCATGAAATTTCTATTCACGAAGAGTTTGTTGTTGAGAACGATGAGAATTGGAAATTCGATGAGTTTATTCTCAAGAATACAAAAAAAATGAACCAATGCGTTGAAGCATTGGTTGCATCTAATCCGCAGGAATATTTCTGGATGCACGATCGGTGGCGAAAGTAAGAAAAGCGGCAATCACTTTTTTTCTTTTTCAGAATCAGCCTTCGGCTCAGCTTTTCCCTGCAACGACTTCAGCACCGCTATCATCTGTTTAGCATCGAGCAGGGGGTCGACTTTGTCGTTGATGTGACGGATTTTGAGCTCAGGGTCGATAATAAAAGTCCAGCGTTTGGCGAGTTTCACAACCGGAATTTTTACACCATATGCATCAGCAGCTTTGCCGTCCGGATCCGCAAGGAGTTGGAATGACAATTTATGCTCTCTGTGAAATGCCGACTGTTTTTCAACAGTGTCAGTGCTCACACCAAAAACTTCTGCATTTTGTTTTTTGATATCGTCCGCAGCATCTCGAAACGCGCATGCTTGCTTCGTGCAGCCTGGAGTTCCAGCCTTTGGATAGAAGTAAAGAATAGTCCATCCTTTTCCTTTGCGCTCTTGCAGCGAAAACGAATTTCCCTCATGGTTTTTCAAACTCACTGCCGGTGCTATGTCGCCTGTTTTCAAATCAGAAGCAAAAGATTTCTCAGTTGCAAATAATCCAAATATTAATGCACATTTCAGAAATAATAAGGCTGTAGACTTCAGGGAAAGAGTCATGTGCTCACCTCAACTGTTTAAGAGGAGAACATGGTTTCACCCATTGAGTGTGAGGTCAACTGACTCTGAATTTTAGCGCGAAGACTTAGGGTGCACAGTTGGCATTCCCGCTGCTATCGACACGGGTTAAATTCACGTTGGAGTCGACCATAATTCCAAGCTGGGATCCTGGTGAGCGGCCATCGTTGATTCCAACACTCACAGGAAGTCCGGGTGCTCCGGGTATAGGGGTTGGATTAGTCCGCAAACTGATCCCAAGGTCGGACTGGGCAATTTTTGCAGTGCAATTGAGTTTGATATTGACAGTGCTGCGCGCACCAACTGCAGCCTTCATGCAATACCAGCCATTTGGATTCATAAGTTCAAAGGTAGTCGAGCCGCCCACGTTCACACTGAACGGAAGTACAATCAGCCGTGGCTCGGAGGTCACGTCTAAATCTTTCGGGTTCCCAATGTTGATGAGATTTCCGAGGCCAGCAAGTCCACCAGCGATAAGTCCGCCACCAACGCCCACGCTGACATCCATGACCTTCACTTGATTGGCTTTCACTTCCTTAAAGGGTGTTGTTCCCCAAAGGTTGAGGCATTTTCGCAGAGAGTCTGCATCAGGAACTCCAGGGCCGAAAGTTAGGCCGGACGTAGGAGACGCAGAAGGTTTTTCGCCAGGAATGCTGGCTGCGGGTCCATTAGAGTTGTTTGCGCCGTTCGTTGATGCTTGTTTAATTGCGGAGTCCCCGCTTTCAGTTTCACTTGTTGCCGCCTGTTTTTTGTAGCCGGCAGGAAGGGGAAGCGACGAATACTGGCCAGGAACGCAGGCGAAAACAGACGCAGCGCAAACAGCTGCAGATAAAAGATTTTTCGACCGCATGAATGATGCCTTTTTCATGTCCGCCTCCGAATTAATTAAGTTTTTCATTATCGGCTCGCACGACTCGGAACTTGAGAATCGACTCTTTTCGGCATGTTTTTGGATCGTTGCCTTCCTCATTTGCGATGAGGTGTCAGAGGACCGACACCCTCAACCCCTCACTTTTCCATGAACTGCGCCGAAACAAGAGAGCTCTATTTTGATTGGAGGCGAACGTGGCACTGTTGGGGCACATAACCCCCGAGGTCATTAATATTTTTCTGAGCGAAGCAGCCGATCTGCTTGGTCAGTGGGATGAGGCATGCGTTGCTTTGGAAAGCGGAAGCGATCCACGCGAAGCACTGCTCTGGATTTCGAGGACAACTCAGAGCCTCCGTCGTGCAAGCCGTGGAATTGGGTTTGAGGAATTTTCTCAAACTCTTGGCTCTGCTGAAGAGTATCTTCGAATGGTTTTGAGGGCCTCGAGTGGGCCTGGGCCCGATGTCGCAGTGACACTGATGATGACACACGGAGTGCTCAGCCGATGGGTCGTTGGCTTGCGCACAGATGCGCAATACCGCGAAGATCTGAGTGATCTCAATGATTCTATTCGCCAGCAAAAAGCCCGCGTTCATGAAATTCTCGAAGAGGAAAAGAGAATCACCGACGCTAAAAGCTTTTCAAATGCGAATTCGAGTCGAGAAGAGTATTACGCCGAAAATGCTAATCGGGCAGCGACCGCCAAAAGCGAACTAGAAAATTCAAACTGGGATGTTCTCTCCGAGAGCAGCAAACGTATAGAGGAACTCATTGGGATTGTGGCAAAGATTGCGACGCAACAATCTATGGTTGAGTATCATTTAAAATCGGCCCACGCCCCATCTCAAGATCTGCAGAGGCTGTTAAAACACAGCTCGAATCTAATTTCAGAGCTGTGTGAATCATCTGTTGGGCTAAGATTTGCACCTATGACTGGGCTTTTTGAGCGCCTTGCAGCGTTCGCAATTGAATCGGCTCAATGTAAAGGTTGCGCAATTCAGCTCGATTACGAGGGTCACAGCGCTCAGATCGATAAAGGTTTGCTCGCCTCTCTTTGGGAGCCGATGTCGAAAATTGTTCGATGGATGGTTGAACATAGCTTTGAAACACCCGAAGAGCGAGTCAGATCTGGTAAGCTTCCAATGGGCGTTTTGCGCCTCATTGCTGCGGCAAATGGTTCTACGGTTCGGCTGGTACTCGAGGACGACGGACGCGGGCAAGGTGATGGCGACTCAACGCCGCAGGGTCAGATGATGCGCAATTTTATTGATTCAGCGCGCGGTATGATGAGAGAGCTTTCGGCCTCGATGGTTGTTCATTCGGTGGTTGGAAAATCAACGCGCATAGAGATTACTTTGCCAGCTTCACCCCGGCTTCTCGATCTCGCCGTCGTTGCATGTGGGGAGCAAAGCTATGCTATCCCAAATCTTGCAATCGAAGAGGTTATTGAACCAGGAACGTTCAGCACACATATTCTCCGCGGAGATAAGCAGCTCATTGAATTCAATGGGAAGCTCTACCCCTTTGTGACTCTTATCGAGTTGCTTGAGAAGGCTCCCACAGTGCGTCGGCGTGTTCAGGCGAGCGTAGCCATTGAAAAGGGTCATGTCATTCTCGTTCGTTTTGGGCGCGACTCAATTGCCGTTGGAATCGATTCCGTTTTGAATCAGGTGAGAGCAGTTGTTACGCCGCTGCCACATCATCTCCTTGATGTGCGTGGTTTGGCTGGAACACTGATAGCTGGAGATGGTCAGCCGGTTCTCGTGATTGATGTCCTTGAAATAGCAGGTGCGTTCTTAGGGATGCGCCGCGAAAGAGAGGCCGCATGAATCAGGACATGCAAACAGAATTGAAAAGCAACGAGACGTTTATTCTTTATCGATTTCAGGGTGAGCTCTATGGGACGCCGCTTCACATGGTTCGTGAAGTTGTTCCATTCCAAACGCCAAGGTCAGTACCAAACACCAAAAAGAATTACCTCGGTATCGTTCATTTGCGAGGTGAGATTGTC
>CAIZJW010000139.1 GCA_903933385.1 uncultured Silvanigrella sp.
GCTCGAGAAAATGAGTCACAAATTCTTCCACCGAACACCTGGCTCAACTGACTTTGTAAATTCGCTTGACCGCGCAGAAAGGCCGATCTGTGCAACTTAACTGACAGTGACAAAAGCTCATCACGTCTGAAGATTCCAGCCTCTTGAGTCAATTGCAAAGCAGCACCCAATTGAATGCTGTAGAGCTCAGTTTCTGGGTCTACCAGAGCTGCAATCCAACCAAGGTTAGAGTGAATTTCCTGAGTCTGTGGGGCCAGGGAGACGAGCCCAGAATCACGGTGCCATTGCACCACTCCGAACTCTTCAAGAATCTCGAGAGCAGCAGCAACAATCAGTCCAGTGGATGTGCTCTCAGGCCAGAACAACTCATCTTCCCACAATTGTCGGATAGCAGAAACCTGCGCTTCAAGAAGAGATAGAGAAATTTCACCGACTCTGCCTTCCTCGGAACGACACGTATTCAGCAATATGCTTGCGACAATCCCCGGAATTGCAATGAGATGAAAAATCGTGCCGCGATACCACCAAAGATTAAGTTGGGCGCTCTCTGCCTGACGAACCTGTGCTTCGGACTCCGAACCTGAAATGGGCTGCAAGAATCCCCAGCGCACAGCCGATGAAATCAGATCGACTGGACGTTTTTTTGCTTCATCTGCGACAGGGACATGATTTGGTGCGTTTGAGATGATCTCAACCTCTTCCCTGAAGCCGTTCCCGAGAGTTTCGCCTGCGGAAATTGACCATCCAAGTAAAACCCCGAGCTTCCCGATCATCTGCCGAAGCGAAGCAATACGCTGCAAACAAACAGCTTGAGTGAGTGTGACTCCGCCTGAGTGCGCAAATGTCCCGGAAAGTACAACCGATGCGAGTAAAGCGGTATCTGATGCTGTCGCGCAAGCGTTGATTCCTTGGTTAACCTTACGAGCAAGATCACGAACCATCGCCTGCACACGAGAATCGCGTAAATCAAAATCAGAACGCAATTCGGACAACCGCTGGGGCAATGGCTCTTTCTCTATTGCCGCGCCACCGATCACGGCTTGACCCTGGGTTCTATTGACATAATCCGTCCAGAAATCACCGAATCGAATCGGCGTTCCAAATGCAACTTCAACCCGACCATAGGTGCTAAAAAGAAATCGCAACGATTTTATCAGCTGCCAGAAAGATTCTTGTTCCTTCTTTGCTCCGCTGAGTTCACGCGCATACGCGTTATCCTCCATAACCTTGTCATATGAGATGAACACTGGGCACAGGTATGTATTCTCAGCACGGCGTTTGAGGATACTCGAGACGCACATACTTGTGAGGCCTGTTTTGGGTGGAAGAAGTTTGCCTATCCGCGAACGCCCCCCCTCATGAAAGAACTCGACAGGATGACCATTTGTCAAAAGAAAATCGACGTAGTTTGAAAACACAGCACTGTAGAGTTTGTTACCTGCAAACGAACGTCGCAAGAAGAATGCACCGCCGCGCCGCAGAACTGGTCCTGCTGGAAAAAAACTCAAGTTCACGCCAGCAGCAATATGAGGTGCAGCAAGCCCTTTGCGCTTCATGAGATACGACAATAGCAGATAGTCGAGATGACTGCGGTGACATGGTAGCCAAATCACCTGGCCTGCCTTTGTTTCTTGAGCAACAGAATCAAGATTGCGAACACGCACGCCTTGAAAAATACGCGTCCAGACAAAATCGAGAATGGTTTCTACTGCTCTAATAGTGTTGTAATTATATTTTGCGGCTATTTCCTTGAGGTAGTGCGCCGCCTTGCGCATCTGCCGCTTGGCACCTTCTCCCTGACCAACAAGTTTCTTGATATCTTGACTCGCCAAAATGCGCTGACTGACGGTTGCGAGATCATAAACTACCGGGCCACACGCGGCAGTGCGTTCACGCTGAAACTCAATGAGTAGCGAGCGACGAATCTTTCGACCCATAAGCAATTCTTCGCCAGAAGTTGCTGGAATAAGTTCAACAGGCGAACTAAAATGCACGCGCAGCTGTCCACCATGCAGCAACAACATCAGGTATTTCTGAAAAACATTTTCCATACCTTCGTCTGGAAAGAGCGAACGGAGAAGAATATTTCTGTCATTTCGATCCGGGACTCGACTCCAGAAAACCTGAACAGGAACAAGAGTCAATTGACCTCTTTTGACGCGGTGATCCGATTTCAGCAGCTCACTTACAGCGGGACTTAAGTAATCTTTTCGACTGCGAGGAATGAAGCTGATGTTACGGGTACGCATTGAGAGCAGAGCTGCTTTTCGAAATCGGTTTGGGCGAGCTTCAACCCAAATACGAGGCATTCCCATTTGTCTGAGGGCTTTATTCACAGCAATAAGATCAAGAATAGACATTCGAGGGAGCACATAAATAATGTCTTGACCTTCTGTAACGCGTCGAATCCATTCGTCCGTTTTTTCAGTTGGCGTCAGTTGCAGACGAAAAAAAACACGAAGTGGTGTCAAAAAGAAAAGCCATTGCGAGAAATGTAAACCAAGCAGTCGAAACATCATATCACCTTAGGAAGGTTTGGATGGCTGATGAAAAAAATCAAATAGCTCTTTAAGCCGCTCTGGATTTCGGGAGAGAACTACATTGTCAATGAGTCGAGTTCTCACGCCATCGGCCCCGGTCACAAATGCAGCAATTGCAAGAACACATTCAGAATCGATTATGTCGTCTGGCGCTGAAAGTTTTTGCGCATCAAGCAACTCGCAATATTGTAGCTCAAATGCGACGTTGTCTTGAAGCTGTGCTTTGCAAAATTCAAGCAGTCTGTCGCGCGCGCGTTCGCCCTGCAAATAACGATCGACGCTTGCCTTTAATGCCTTGGGAATTTGCAGCGCCACCTGCCTTGCCGAAGTGTCGAGGAATTTATTGCGACTGCTCATAGCCAGACCATCGGGGTCGCGCACTGTCGCTACACCCACAATGTTTGTTGGATGCTCGAGGTCGAGCATCATTCGCGAAAGAATAGTAAATTGTTGAAAATCTTTGAGTCCGAAGTAAGCATGATTCGCGCCGACGAGGTTCAAAAGCAACAAGACAACAGTACAGACTCCGTCGAAATGACCCGGGCGATACGCCCCACAGAGAACCTGATCTAAACTAGAAACTGAGACCTGAGTTCTAAAGCCTGCGGGATACATTTCTTGAACCGACGGCGCAAAAACAATTTGAGCGCCAGCTCTCTCGCAAAGTTCAAGATCAGCCTCAAGGGTCCGTGGATATTTACCGAGATCCTCACTCGCACCAAACTGCTTGGGATTCACAAAAACAGAAACAACCGTAATTGAATTTTCTTTCGAACTTCTTTTAACAAGGCTCGCGTGTCCCGCATGTAAAGCACCCATGGTTGGAACAAATCCAATACTGCTTCTAACCCCTGCGTCTTCAAGAGTCACAGCTAATGAGGCCAGCATGGACTTCAATTCGCTGCGACTTCGAGCCAAAAGAATTCCCATGTTTCAACCTCCCAAATAGGCCTTTTGCAAACGTTCATCTTTGAGAAGTACTTGTGCATCGCCCTGTTGGACAATTTCACCGACTTCAAGAACATAGGCCCTGTGAGCAATTTTAAGAGCCATCCGAGCATTTTGCTCTGCAAGCAAAACAGTCATGCCCTCTTTTTTGTTCAGCTCGACTATTTTTTGGAAAATTTGCTGAACAAGAAGGGGCGCAATTCCCAAACTCGGCTCATCGAGTAGAAGCAGAGACGGCTTGGCCATCAAAGCTCTACCAATCGCGAGCATCTGTTGCTCTCCACCTGAAAGTGTATGCGCATCTTGCTTCAGACGCTCCTGAAGCCTCGGAAAGAGTTCAAAAACATTCTCGAGCTCACGATTCAACTCAGCGTGTGAAGCCCTACGAGCAAACGCGCCCAAAAGAAGATTCTCTCGGACTGAAAGATCAGGAAAAACCAATCTTCCTTCTGGTGATTGTACTAGCCCTAATTTCACCACTTGATGACTTGGCAAGGATTCAATCGCAGTACCTTTAAATTGCATTCGGCCTGAGGCAGCTCGCACGATTCCCGACAGCGTTCGCATCGTTGTCGTTTTTCCTGCACCGTTTGAACCAACAAAAGTGACGATCTCGCCCTCATTGACCTCGAAACTGACGTTGCGCAGTGCCTCAATTGCACCATAACGGACGGTAAGGTTTTCGACCTTCAAAAGACTCATACGAGCTTCTCCCTCGTGGCCAAGTCAAGTGAGCTCGTATCAGATGAAGAGTCGGCCCCGAGATAGGCCTCAATGACTTTAGGATTTTTTTGCACTTCGCTGGGAGTTCCAACCGCAATCACTTCACCATGATCGAGAACGGTAATTTGTGAACAAAGATTCATGACAAATTTCATGTCATGCTCAATCAACAGAACACCCAAACCATAATTTGAACATATTTTTCTGACCAATTCTGCTAATTCGTCTTTTTCGGTTGGATTCATGCCTGCGGCAGGCTCGTCTAGCAAAAGTACTCTAGGCCGTGTCATCAACGCCCGAGCAATTTCTAATTTCCTCTGCAAACCATAGGGAAGCGAGGTTGCCTCCCATTCTTCATAGTCAGACAAACCAACAAACGCGAGCACGGACTTGGCCTGTTTAAGAAATTCTTTTTCTTCGGCCACAACACTGGGCCAAGAAATTAAACTCGCTAAACTCTTACCGCGCCGATGCCAACTTTGTGCGGCAACAACATTTTCCAGGACTGTTAAACCGGCAAAGAGGCGAATATTTTGAAAAGTTCGCGCGACACCAGAGCGCGCAATGATATGCGCACCTCGAGCCGTGAGCTCAAGATCTTCAAGATGCACGCTTCCTTCGTTCGGTTTATAAACACCCGTCATTAGATTGAAAACGGTTGTTTTTCCTGCGCCATTTGGTCCGATGAGTCCGACAATTTGCTTTGCAGGCACAGACAATGAAAAATTCTGCACCGCTACCAATCCACCGAAACGAATGGTTAGGTTCTCAGCCTTCAGCAACACGTTTGTTATTTTTCTGTCCGACAGAGGAATCATTTTGAACCTCCGCGAGCGGCAGCGATTTTAGATTTTTTTCGAGGTAAAAAACGCTCGAGTAGAGACTGCAAACCCTTTGGACTAAAAAGCATGACAAAAATCACAATCAGCGCGAAATAAATCATTCTCTGTTCACGAATCGCATCGGGTGCAAATCGGAGAGCTTCCGGAACTGCAACCAAAATCAAAGCTCCAAGAACACTTCCAAACAAACTTGTCATTCCGCCAATCACGACTGCTAGAACAATAATCACACTGCGCGAGAAATCAGCTTCATCGGGGCTAATGAACTGCAAGGCGTGAACGTAAAGAGCACCAGCAATGCCAGCAATTGCTGAGCCAACGACAAAAGCCGAAAGCTTGGCAGAGTAGGTATTAATGCCCAAACTTCGCGATGCAATTTCATCATCGCGAGTTGCCTGAATTGCCATACCCAAGCCAGTGCGCCGAAAGCGCGAGAGTGCCCACCAAACTGCGCCGAGTGTGGCAAACACCCAAGCCAGAGAACTCAACTTGGGTATTCCAGTGAAACCGCGTGTGCCACCCACCGATTCTATGTTTTTCAGAGCTGTGCCTAGGATTTCTGCAAATCCAAGAGTTGCCATTGCAAGATAATCACCTTGCAGGCGCAAGCACGGGATCGCTACCAAGAGGCCCGCAAGAAGTGCCGAAAAACCACCAACAAAGAGAGACAGAGACATCAGCAAAAATGGTTGAGTGATCCCCAATGCTGGTCCAGCATAGACTGAAAAAGCTGCGGCCGAATATCCCCCAACCGCGTAAAAGGCTGCGTGTCCCAGAGAGAGCAAACCCGCTCCTCCCAAGATCAACTGCAGACCCAGTGCCTGAATGGCTGTGATACCAAAAAGCATCAAGGGCAGAATAGAGTACTCAATCAGCTGTTCCATGTTCACACCTTCACCATTCTTGCTTTGCCAAGCAGTCCTTGTGGGCGCAATAACAGCACGATAATCAAAATGAAAAATGCCGCTCCATCTTTGTATGTCGACAGGTCGTAGCCGACGAGAAGTCGTTCCGCGATTCCAAGCACAAGCCCCCCAACCAACGCACCGGGAATAACTCCTATTCCACCGAGCACAGCAGCGGCAAATGCTT
Source organism: uncultured Silvanigrella sp. (assembly GCA_903933385.1). Taxonomy (GTDB): domain Bacteria; phylum Bdellovibrionota_B; class Oligoflexia; order Silvanigrellales; family Silvanigrellaceae; genus RFOM01. The sequence continues at coordinate 6,146 of CAIZJW010000139.1, forward strand.
TCAATCCGCTTGAAATTCCCATGTATGGGGTGACTTGATTGTCGGCCATTCCTTGCAGAAGACCAGCCAACACAGCAAGTGCCGCACCGATGAAAAAGGTAATTGAAATCGTGAAATCAAATGGAACGCCAACCAATTTGGCCGCGTTGGGTTGCAGCGCAAGTGCACGTATGCCTCGCCCCGGGCGAGATTTGCGCAGGAAAAGCTCCAGCCCAAGAGTTACAGCCACGGCAACAATAAAAATCAGCAAGTCGCGATGCCGTACAACAATTTCTCCCCAGTCGAATAACCCCTCAGGCAGCTGTGGCAATTGTATTTGTTCAGGAGATGGAAAAATAGATTTTAAAGCATTCGAAAAATAACCCTCCGGCAAACTTGCCGGGTAACTTTGAGGATTGGGCCCTAAAATTGCCTGCACAAGATTCTGAAGCAACAAGCTCAAGCCAACTGCTGTAATGAGGGGTGCAAGCTTGCCAGCTCCACGCAGTGGCTTATAGCACAAGCGCTCCATAATAACGGCGAAAAATCCGACGCTGCACATACCGAATGCCAAGGCCAAAGGCCAGGGAAGTCCGAGAGAAATAGCATACATCACAAAATATGCGCCCACCATAAACAACTCGCCATGTGCAAAATTCACGAGCTGGAGCACACCGAAAACCATCGAATAGCCAAGAGCGATGAGTGCATACACACTCCCTACTGCCAGTCCATCGAAAAGGTATTGGATGAAATCAAACACCAGACAACACTCCCTGTCCCAAAGAACGAGATAAGGGGAAGGCACTCGATTGAGAGAGCCCTCCCCAGCGGTTCAATTCAGCAGCAATCCATTAAGGATTCACGCGAGTCAGAAATTTAAATTCTTTCTCAGTCGTTGTGACAATGACGGCCGGTTTAACCGCATTGCGATTTTTATCGATTGTAATTGTTCCTGTGATTCCGTCGAAATTCTTCATAGAAGCAATTGCGTCACGGATCTTTGAAGGCTCACTTGAACCAGCCTTTTTGATCGCTGCGCGCATGAAAAAGCCAGCATCATATCCCAAAGCGGCCATTGCACCTGGATTCTCTTTGTTGCGTACTTTGTACTCACGTACAAACTCTTGAACTCGAGGATCGGTATCATCTGATGCAAAGTGACTCGACACATAGTGTCCTGCAGCAGCGGCACCAGCGATCTTGAAGAGATCGGGGCTATCCCAACCATCAGTGCCGAGAAATTTGGTGTTGAGCTTGAGTTCTTTGGCTTGGCGAAGGATTGCTCCCACTTGAGTGTAATAGCCCGGAATGAAAACGACGTCTGGAGTCGCTTTTCGGACTTTCATGAGCTGAGTTTTGAAATCTCGATCTTTTTGAGAATAAGAAATAACAAGCTCATCCTTAATTACACCACCAGCAGCAACAAACGTCTGCTTGAAGGAATCACGCAATCCACGGCTATAATCAGAGTCAGAGTCCACAAGTATAGCAGCTGTCTTTGCCTTTAGGTTGTTTAGCGCAAACTTTGCCATGACTGCGCCTTGAAAGCTGTCAACAAAACAGATCCGAGAGATGAAGTCTTTGCCAAGAGTGATGCTGTCGTTGGTGGATGCATGAGTCACGAGCGGAATTTTTGCAGACTGAGCGGCTGTAGAAGCTGCGATTGTGTTTGAGCTTGCAACTTCTCCGATAATCACTGCCACGCGATCGGTTGAAATGAGTTTGTTGACTGCAGCCGCAGAACCCGCTGGAGTTCCTTGGGTGTCTTCAACCTGAATTTTGAGCTGCGGAGCGTCTTTACCGGCTTTATCAAGTGCCAGCTTGAGGCCATTGAGAGACTCTTGACCAAAGGTGGCCTTATCACCGGTCAGAGGCAGAATCACACCAACCTTGACCTCTGTTACGGCCGCACGGGCAAGCAACGAGTGGCTGAGGCCCAGAGAACAGATACCAACGGAAAGGGCAGCTATGGCACTACGACGAGAAGGCCTGCTTGGCATGATCATGGAGACTCCTGTGTCTCCTCCTCAAATGACTGGGAGGAGCGGCGCTAAGGTTTATGAACATGAAGACTCATCTGGTATGTCATTTGAGTCAGGAAAATTCAAGGGTCCCGCCCTTGGAGTGCCACCCGGAGGGGCAAGTCATGCGCATTTGTATCGCCCAAACACGTGTCCGCGCCGCGGCACTCGAACAGAATTTTGCAGCTATGCGTTCGGCCATAGAGAAGGCACAGCGCGACGATTCTGATCTCATCGTCTTTCCCGAGATGGCTTTGCCTGGATATTTCCTTGGTGATGCGTGGGAAAGACCGAGTTTTTTAAAGCGATGTCAGGACTACGTTGAACGCATTGCTGCCCTCAGCAACAACATTGCAGTGATCTTTGGCTCTGTTGGTATTGATGCGAATTCTCGCAATGAAGACGGACGAATCAGAAAGTACAATGCGGCCTTCGTTGCGCAAAATGGCACACTTCTGCACAACAGTTCCACCAATCTACCATTTTGGCCAAAAACCTTGTTGCCAAACTACCGCGAATTCGACGACTCAAGACATTTTTTCGACCTCCGCAAGCTCGCAATTGAACGAAATGTGAGCTTGGAAAACCTTCTGAAACCAGTTGCACTCATGAAGCGCGACGGAAGCAAAGTTGTGGTCGGAATTGGCCTGTGTGAAGACGCATGGGATGAAGACTATTCGAGCAAACCATACTCCATTCTCTGCCAAAATGAAAAACGTCCCGACCTCCTCATCAATCTGAGTTGCTCGCCATTTACAAAAGGCAAGCAACACAAACGTAGACAACTTTTCAGCAAGAAATCGAACGATTTAAATCTTCCGATCGTTTACGTTAACGCTGTCGGAAGCCAAAACATCGGCAAGACAATTTTCAGCTTCGATGGACAAAGTGGAATTTATTCAGGCGATTCTTTTACTCCAACAGCAGAGGCTTTTGTTGAGTCGATTGAAACAATTTCACTGACCAATCCCTCAACCAGTCCAAACGCCAGCGGTTCAGTTGCTTCAAATCAGACCGACGAAGTTCGATTAGCCCTCGAAAGCGGTTTGAGTTTCATCCGTGACGAATGGGGACTCGAAAAAGTGGTTATCGGGGTGAGTGGTGGCATAGATTCGGCACTTTCGACCGTTCTTCATGCCAGGGTCTTCGGTGAAAAAAACATCACATGCATAAACCTTCCCTCAAAATTCAATTCACAACTCACAATCAATGCGGCGCGATCTCTGGCAACAAATATCAACTGCTCATTTGCCTCTCTCAGTATCGAAGAATCAGTGGCCCTCACCCTCCGTCAGCTCGACGAGGCTCGTTTGCAGGGGCTTCCCATTTCGACTCCTCTCTCAACTCTCGTTCCCGAAAATATCCAGGCACGTGATCGTGGCTCACGATTAATTGCCGGTGTGGCATCCGCGCTTGGCGCGATCTTTCCATGCAACGCGAACAAGTCAGAAATGACCGTTGGATATTCAACTCTCTATGGTGATCATGCAGGTTACCTAGCTCCCCTCGGCGACCTCTGGAAAGCAGATGTTTACGATCTTTGTCACCATTACAACTCGGTGGTTTATGGTCGAGAAATCATTCCTAGCGCGACTCTCTCAGTTGTTCCGAGCGCAGAACTCTCTGCGCAACAGGACGTCACGCGAGGCCAGGGAGACCCCCTCTATTATCCTTACCATGACGCTCTTTTTAGGCTGTGGGTGGAAGAATGGAATCGATATGACTTTGAAAGCACCCTCGAGGCCTGGGAGAACGGAACTCTATCGAAAATCTTGGGGACCGCAGCAGAACAATATCTCTCAAACACTTTTAAAACTCGCGATGAATTCATCAAGGACTTATGCCGCTGGTGGAATGCGTACGTTGGGATGGGCGCATTCAAAAGGGTGCAGGCTCCACCCGTTTTAGCCCTGACACGCCGAGCGTTTGGATTCGATCACAGGGAGGCTATCGGACTTCATTTAGCCCGAGGAAAATAGCGTCGCAGCAGATCATTTTCTTTCTGCCACACCCGACTTCCTCGAGTCACGGTAGCAATTCCTACACGTAAGCGCTCTGAAATTTCACGCTGTGGTGTGCCCCTTGCCAAACCGTCGAGAATCCCCAGTCGTTGAACAAGTGCCTCAATTTCAGCCGGGGTGAGCAGAGATGTTAAGAGGAGTGTGAGATCGTCTTCACGAGCATTTTTCAAAAACCCTGTGAGCTCAGAGATCAAGGGATCGACTGGTTCCATGAATTCCTCATAACTGGCCAGTTGGCAAAGGGGTAAAGGACAATGCCAGCCGAGCGCCCCAGCAGACAAATCAATATCGACTTATTTCCGGATATTAACCAGCACGTGGAGGCAACTCTTTTGCTTCAGGAGCCAGATCGTCAGCTTTGGCAGCACCAACTCGGACATCCGCCTGCGTGCGGGTGACGTAGCAGATGGTATCGACGTGCGTCAGAACGTTTTTCAAAAAATGCCGCCTCGCTTTCACGACGCTCTTGGCACGTGAAATATCAAGATTGAGAAGTGGCTCGTTTGATTCGCCATTCCCAAAAATTTTGAGACGGAGAAAATCAACACGCGGATCGGGGTCAAATTCAACCACAGCAGCCTTAAGTTCATCCCAGGCATAAAGCTGCTCCTTGAACCGCGTGCAAACAGAGATGCCGCGCAAACCAACAAGAATCCTCTTTATTCCGGTAAATTGAATTATTGCCAGCATGACACAAGGAAGAAGCACGAGAAAAAAGAACGACAAAGCCATTGCCACGACTTCATTTGGGTTCGCGAAGTTGACCTGAGAGCTGGAAATCAAAAACAATGCGCAACCAACAAGCCCCAGTATCGAAACCCAAAGCTGACTGCCTGGGAATGCGAAATACCAACGTCCTTCAGAGGTCAGTTCGCTAAACAGTATGGCTTCTCTCTCTTCATTGGCTCTTTGTTCGATTTCCTGAACCACTTCTTCCGAAGGGTTGGGCAACTGTGAGAGTTTAAGAAGTGTCTGGTAAGACTCTTCGAAACGTCCCCACGAGTCGAGAATTCTGGCTTTCAGCCGGAGAGCCTCTGGATTTCGAGGTGCAAGGTCGAGAAGGTCGTCCAGAACTTGGAGCGCCCCTGTACCATCACCTGCAGCATAAAGCTTTTGTGCTTCGTTTACGTGCTTCATACCGCATGTATCGGCAAGAATGGCCACATTTTGAGTGACCACAGACATGAAAATGCCGCCAAGCCAAACGGCTGGCGGCAATTCACAAGCGGGAAGATGAGAGCATCTTTTCAGCCCTGAGCAACAACCCAAATCTTGAATTCAGCTGCAACTTCAGGATGAAGCTTTACAGATCCGCGGTAAACACCAACACGTTTGATGTCATCGAGGATTGAGATGGCGCGGCGATCGAATTCATAGCCTTCAGCTTTGAATGCATCTGCCAATTCCTGGGTTGTCACGGTTCCGAAGATTTTGTCTTCTTCACCGACAGCCTTTTGAACAGTCAGGGAAACCGAGCCAATTTGCGTAGCCAGTTCCTTGGCCGAAGCAAGAGCCTTGGCTTTTCCAAGCTCTGCAAGGCCGAGTTGGTGCTCAAGCTGAGCTTTGTTGCGAGCATCGGCGAGAATTGCAAGCCTGCGCGGAAAAAGGAAATTGCGAGCATATCCAGGCTTGACCTTTACGAGGTCGCCGATGTGCCCAAGATTTGGAACATTTTGTTGAAGAAGAACCTGCATGGTTTTACCCCGATTGTGAATCATCGATCCGAAAACGGAACCAACCGCCTACACCGCATTTTTGCTTTTGGCAAGACGGTTTCTAAAATCATAGGCATTATCGAGCAATCCAAGCCCTGCCAGCACTGCAACCAAAAGCAAAGGCCCTCCCTGAAGCGAACTTGAGAGCAACAGGACTGCAAACACGACCGCAAGCGCTGCCAGAGGCCGAAGGCAAGAATGCAAAACCAATGCACCCTGCAGAGCCAATCCCACCATAACGCCGACGGCAGCCACTGCGCCCCACATCAAGAGAGGCCCCACAGGCGAGTCAGGGAGCCAGGTCGCAAGGGCAGCGTCGCCACGCCAGCGCAGAGCCAAGTACATCAATAAGCCAAGTGAAGGAATTGAAAGCCAAAGTGGCATTGCAAAGGCGCGGAGATGCCAACCTGGTTCAATGGAAAGATTGAAACGATAGCCAAACACATCGCTCGTTCCAGGAGGATAAGGTGCGCGGCGGAATCTTTTGAGAAAGCCCATGACCCCCGAGCTCTCGGCATCCTTTCGCGGTACCTTCTTTTCATGCGATTGAACTTCAACACTCGTGATCGGCCAGCCGTGGTTAAGGTTTTTCTCCCATCCGACAAGCGCGCGCATCCCTTGGTACGTTTGCTCAAGAACCGCAACCATCTGCTTTGGGAAGCCCTCTTTGCGCTCCAGAACGTAGGAAATCACGCCACGCATTCGCTCTGTTTGGTTGAACGCAAAATCGATGAGCACGAGAGTCCCAACCAAAGAACCGAAAATCGAAACAGAAAGAGCACCGCCGTCGGCAAAAAGAAACCATGCAAGTCGCTGCCAGGCTTCGAGATTGAAGAGCTTTTGCATTTCAGCCAAAACGGGTGACGATTTAAGCTGATTGAAAACCAGATCGCGTTGAGCACTCGAGGTGGATTGCGGCAAATTAGCCAACTCGGCGTTGAGCCAATTTTCAATATTGAACCCACGCGGAACACTCAGCAAACTCCCCACTGTAAAGAAAACCGGCACTGCAAGCACAACAAGAGCCCACCAGGCAGAGCGGCTTTTTACGCGAAGCATTAAACTTGCGGCCAAAAAAGGTATCGCACAAAATCCCGTGGTTCCGGCCATCACAAACACTGGCAATCGGGTCGCGATGCCAAGAACATAAAGAAACAGGGAGACCACTGAGATTAAAAACAGACCACTTCTCACACGCAATATCGAAGCGACCTGCGCAACATGATAGGCTGCGAGCGGAAGCACAAATGCGAGTAAACTTATTCCAATCAAGATTCCAGACAACAGAAGACCCGCGGAGCGTTTCTGCTTCGCGGGTTGTTCCGGCGTCAATCCTGATGGTTCTTGATTCCAATCGGGAAGACCATTCATTCGAGATACTCTCTCGTGTTAGGAATCATGGAGACGAAGAATCACTCCTCGTCGCGTGGACCGCCGCGGCGAGCTGACATTGAGTCGCCTTCAGCACGTTCACGAGCCTGCTCTGCTGCGCGTGTTGCTGCAGCTTCGGCCTGTTTCTGCAATTCGATGCGGCGATCTTCGACGTTCACTTTGTCAGCAAGCTTGATGATAAGGCTGCGCAAAACGTTTTCGTCGAGCTTCAACACGCGCTCGAGTTCTCGTGCGTTGTCTTGTTCGGTGGCAACGTCGAACACGTGGTAAACTCCACGAGTTACCTTATTGATGGGGTATGCAAGTTTGCGAACGCCCCAGCTGTCTTTGCGGATTATTTGACCGCCGTTGGTACCAATTATACCCTCCCAACGAGTCAGCATCTTGCTGAGCTCAGCTTCTTGAAGGTCGGGCTTGGTAATGATCATTGCTTCGTATTCACGCATTTCAAAAACTCCTTCTGGATCGCAGCGTACACACGGGAGCCCCCGGCCTGACATTGTAGTGGGGGCAAGGAGATTCACTAGGCCGCCTCGCATAACCCCTCTTGAGGGAACATGCAAGCACTCTCAAGCGAGTCAGCGAGAAATGATGGTCGTACCCGCCCCCTTAACTGCCCTTGGGTGTATCAGCAAGAGAGGACTCCGGCCCGCATTAGTCCGGTTCAGCGCGTTTACGATCTGCATGCTTTTTTTGACAGCAAATGCCGAAAGCCTCACGCCCAATCGAGCATCAGATTCGCCGCAAACAGCTGGAATAAAAAATCAAAAGAAGCCCATCTGTCTTGCCTCGTTCCCTCTGACCCCAGCATTGACCGGCGTTGTCTCGGCCGAGCTCGAGTGTGGAGGAGATTTTTCATGGGGGCTTCGCGCTGGGACTGTGCTGCTCGGATTCAAACAGCCGGTGCTCTACCTGCGAGGTTCCCTGGGAGTGAGCTATCCTCCGCTCCCCACGCCTGGCAGCCTTTCGAGTCAAAACGAATGGCAACTTCTTCAGTACATTCATTATACCTATCTACCCGAAGCGAGCTTTAACCCGATAGAATCCCTCAATAACACAAGCAATCTGCTCCTCTCACCGGCAGTGCAACAATGGTCAATCTTCCTGGATTCTGAAGTTGCGCTCGAGCTACTTAAAAAGGCAGGCAGAAACCATCTGAACATAACCCATTGGGGCTTGAAGGTCTGGCAATCTCTACCTCCCCAGTGGCGAAGCTTGGGTGCATTGCGCGACACTCGCAATTCTAGCCTCAACGGCCTGCAAGCTATAGCCCGATTGCAAGGCCAACGCTGGAGAGCGCAGGCTGGGTTAGGAAGAATGACGGTCGCCATCGACCAGGTTGCGACAACATTCATTCATCCGACTGTCGAATTGAGCCTGGCTCTCGGAGAAGCAA